>DASXJP010000025.1:0-30534 GCA_036497345.1 Thermoanaerobaculia bacterium | reverse complement strand
GCACAAGTCGCCTACTTTCTACTTCGCGTCGTGGCGGGCTTCTTATTCTTCCAGGCCGGGGCGGTGATCCTGTTCGGATGGTTTGGCGGCATGCCGGGCCAACCGAGCCCTCCGCCCTTGATGTCCCAGATCGGGATCGGCGGCATTCTCGAATTCTTTGGCGGCATCGCGGTCCTGCTCGGCCTCTGCACCCGGCCGGTCGCCTTCATCCTCTCCGGTGAGATGGCGGTCGCGTACTGGCAGTTCCACGCGCCGCACGGCACCTGGCCCCTGCAAAACCAGGGGATACCCGCCGTGCTGCTCTGCTTCATCTTCCTCTTCCTGGCTGCCCAGGGCGGCGGCGACTACAGCCTCGACGCGCTGCTCTGGCGCCGGCGCGGAGCCAGGGCCGCGGCTTAGCTCCTCGGATCAGACTCGGCGTGGACGGCTCGCCCTGAAAGGCGAGCGGTCCACGCCGAAAGGCGAGCGGCCCAGGATTCAGGGCGGGTGGCACCTCCCCGGTCTGCGCCGAGCGGCCCGGTCCCAACGCTCCCCCCGATCCATCCGTATACCAGGAGGCCTCGAGACGCCTGCTCCGAGATCCACCCCAAGAGGCCAGGGCTGCTCTTTGACAATTCAAGATCCCCACCCTTCCGGCTCCTTCAGCCTCTCCACGCCCTGCAGCTTTCGGATCGCCGGGTCGAGATCGTCCGAGATCAGGCACTCCAGCGTCCCCAGGAGCTCGCCCTCCGGGGTCTCGCCGATCTCGCGCTCGTCGCCCGTGACGTGGGGGAGGGACTCGAGCAGCCCGCGCATCTTGTCCCGGAAGGCCCGGAGCTCGTCCACGGAGCGCAGCATCTGGTCGCGGACCGCTCCCAGGGAGGCCACCGGCCGGATCTCCAGCCGCTGCGTGGAGAACCTCACCACGACCGGCTGATCCGGCGCGAAGCCGAACCGTTGCAGCGCCAGCCCCAGGGTCTTCCCGAGGGGGAGGCAGAGCATCGTCCCCTGTTTTTTTACCGTCGTCGTGAACTCCGTCAGCTCTTCAGGCATGATCATCTCCCCGGACGGCCCGCCTTGGCGGAAGAAATTCCGCCAGGAAGCAAGATCCGGGGACCATGTCTACAGCTTGCCGGCCGATCGTGTCAACGTCCGGCTCATGGGCGCAGCGAGCAGGCGAGCCCTCCCGGAGGGGCCGGGGAGAAGAGCGGCTCGTCCACCTGGACGGCGGTCCGGCAATCGCCCGGGATGTCAGGGTCCCCGGGATCGCAGGGCGTGCCGCTGGGGGAATTGCCGTTGCGGGGAAGGCAGTCCGTCACCGCGCAGTCGGACAGGGCGCGGCTGAACCAGTAGGCGTAGGAGCCGCTGGGGTTCTGCTGGCAGCTCCAGACGCAGATCCCCGCTTGGGCCGTCGCGAACGAGCTCAACAGGACGCCGGCGAGGAGCGTCGGCATGGCTTTTCTCATCATGGCGTTCTTACCCCCTTGTATAGGGAGGTGAGCCGGCGGCGGGCAGACGGGACAGGAGCGACGAAGGGGCCGTCGCCGGCCCCCTTTCCTTCCTCACGGCTTCCTGTACACCGGCGGCAGCGGGCCCTGGAGGTCCTTGTAGCGGTCGCGCAACTCGAGCTGGCGGTTGGTCATCGGCATCTCCCGGCCGCGGATGAAGACGGCGGTGGGGAAGCTGGTCACCTCCAGCGGATCGCCGTCCCAGATCACCACGTCGGCGTCCTTGCCCGGCTCGAGGGTGCCGTAGCGGTCGGCGATCCCCCAGATGCGGGCCGGGACCGAGGTCATGGCGGCGAGCGCGGCGTCCCACGGCAGCCCGGCGGCGACGGCGTTGCCGGCGGACTGCCGGATGTTGCGGCTGTTGTGGGCGTCGCCGGTGATGAAGGCGATCGTCACCCCGGCCTTGTAGAGCCGCGCCGGATTCTCCAGCGTGGCGCCGAGGCTCTCGAACGCTTCCGGCAGGTTGCCCAGGGGGTTGAGCAGCACCGGCACCTTGGCCTCGGCGATCTCGCGCGCCACCATCCACCCCTCGGTGGCGACGGAGAGGATCAGCTTGAGGTGGAAGTCCTTCGCCAGCCGCAGGGCGGCCTCGATGTCGCTCGCCCGGTCGACCTGGATCACCAGCGGGAGCTCACCCTTCACCACGGGGATGAGGGCTTCGAGGTCGAGCCGGGAGAGGGCGTAGGGGCGCCGGTCCCCCTGGTCGAAAGCCTTGCGGTTGGCGGCGTAGTCGCGGGCGTCCTGGAAGGCCTCGCGCAGACGGAGGATGGCGCTCTGCCGGGACCCGCCCGCGAGCCGGGACCCGGACTCGCCCAGCAGGGCGTGCATGGCGACGGGGGAGCGGATCAGGTAGTCCCCGGGGCCGCCGAGATCGATCAGGGCGCTGGTGCCGGCGATCAGGCTCTTGCCGTTCGAGGGGGTGGCGACCACGCGGGTCAGGCCCTCGACGCGGTTGACCGGGATCAGCGTCGAGCGCGGATTGATCGCGTCGGCGGCGTTGAAGGCGGCGGTGATGCGGTCGTCCTGGTCGGCGGTGTCGTTGCTCCCCTGGACGGCGCTGATCTCGACCAGGCCGATCTGTGAGTACGAGTCGAGCAGGCCCGGCGTGACGATCTTGCCGCGGGCGTCGATCCGCCGGGCCGCGGCCGGCACCGCGACCGAGGCGCCCACGGCGCGGATGCGGCCGTTTTCGATCACCAGGGAGCCGTTCTTGATCGTCCCTTGCGGGCCCATGGTATGGATCTCGGCGTTGGTGATCACCACCGTCTGCGCGGAGAGCGCGGCGGCGAGGGCGAGGCCGGCGAGGAAAGCAAGGATGGTCGGTCTCATCTCACCGCACCTCCCCGACGCGGATGCCGAGATCGAAGTCGGTCGCCGGCTGGCGGGACGGATCGTTGCGGTCGTAGGCCAGGGCGCCGTCGATATAAACCTTTTCCGGACGGCTGTAGACGCTGAACGGATCGCCGCTCCAGAGCACCACGTCGGCCATCTTGCCCGGCTCCAGCGAGCCGGTCTGCTTGTCGACGCCGATCGACTTCGCGGGATTGATCGTCAGCCAGCGGATGGCGTCCTCCTCGCGCAGGTGTATCCCCATGCGGTTGCCGGCCGCCATGGCCTTGGCCGCCTCCTGGTTGAGCCGCTGGGTCCCGACGGCGGAATCGGAGTGGATCACCACGCAGGCGCCGGCCTTCTGCAGCAGCGCGGCGTTCTCCCGGATGCCGTCGAAGGCTTCCAGCTTGAAGCCCCACCAGTCGGCCCAGATGTCGGAGCAGATGCCGTTGGCCGCCAGCACGTCGGCGATCTTGTAGGCCTCCACGGCGTGGTGGAAGGCGGCGATCTTGTAGCCGAACTCCTTGGCGATGTCGATCATGGTGAGCATCTCGTCGGCGCGATAGCAATGGTTCTGGACCAGGACGTCGCCGTCGAGCACGCCGGCCAGCGTCTCGAGCTGCAGGTCGCGGTCGGGGCGCTGGGCCTCCTTGCCGGCCTCCACCTTGCGGTGGTATTCGGCCCAGTCGTCGCGGTATTTCTGGGCCTTGATCCAGGCCGCCCGGTAGCCGGCGACGTTGCCCATGCGGGTGGAGGGGGCGCGCCCCTTGCTGCCGTAGACCCGCTTGGGGTTCTCGCCGCAGGCCATCTTGAGCCCGTAGGGGGCGCCGGGGAACTTCATCCCGTAGACGCCGCGGGAGGGGACGTTCTTCACCGTCACGCTGCGCCCGCCGAACAGGTTGGCCGAGCCGGGGAGGATCTGCATCGTGGTCACGCCGCCGTTGGCGAGGGCGAGGGGAAACTGCGGGTCCTGGGGCCAGACGGAGTGCTCGGCCCAGACCTGCGCGGTGTCCGGATCGGTGGCCTCGTTGCCGTCGGCGTTGGCGTCGTCGCCCGGTGAGGGGTAGACGCCCAGGTGCGAATGGGCGTCGATGACCCCAGGCGTCACCCACTTGCCGGTGCCGTCCACCACCGTGGCGTCCGCCGGAGCCTGCACGGACGCGCCCACGGCGGCGATCTTGCCGCCGCGCATCAGCACCGATCCGCGCTCGATGCGCTCGCCGGTGGCGGTGAGGACGGTGGCGTTGGTGATCAGGACGGGCTGGGAGGGGAGGGGCTGGTAGCTGGTGGCATAGGCGGCCTCGCCGGCTTTCCGGATTCCGACCTCGTCCGTCGGCCCCGTGGGCTGGGGCGGCGCCGGTTTCTCCTCCTTCTTCTTCTCCTCCTGCTGGGGCGCGGGAGGAGGCTGGGGGGCAGGAGCGGAGTAGCTGACGCAGGCGAGGGAGGAGCCGAGGAGAAGAGTGAGGACGCCGAAGGCGGTGCGTCGGAGCTTGGCGGTCATGGTCTCCTCAAAGGGTTAGAGGTCCGGGGCGGGATCGTAGCATGAGGAGGAAACGCACCTCCCCTGCCCGACCCCTCACCCACCGACCGATCCGACGGATCAGACCGATTTCGAGCGGGGGGAGGGCCTCATGCTACGATTCCTCCACGGCGAATTCGGCCGCGCGGCCGGCCGCGATCCATTGGAGACTTCGGCATGTCGACTCCCCTCACCGGCCGGGACACCTCGTCCCGGCCTGGCCCCGGCTCGCAGTTCACGGCGGAGAGCATCCTCCGCGACTATCGGCTGGCCTTCCAGAGCCGCCAGGCCAGCCTGATCGGCCGGCGGGAGGTGTTCACCGGCAAGGCCAAGTTCGGCATCTTCGGCGACGGCAAGGAAGTGGCCCAGGTCGCCTTGGCGCGGGCCTTCCGTCCTGGCGACTTCCGCTCCGGCTACTACCGCGACCAGACCCTGATGATGGCCCTCGGCCTGCTCACCGTGGAGCAGCTCTTCGCCCAGCTCTACGCTGACGCCGACCTCGAGCGCGAGCCCTGCTCCGCCGGCCGCTCCATGACCGCCCACTTCTCGACCTGCATGCTGGACGAGGCGGGCGAGCTGCGGAATCTCGCCGACCTGCTGAATTCCTCCGCGGATGTCTCGCCCACCGGCTCGCAGATGCCGCGCCTGGTGGGGCTCGCCTACGCCTCGCGCCTCTACCGCGAGCTGCCCGAGCTGGATGGCCGGCTGTCGAAGAACGGCGACGAGATCGCCTTCGGCACCATCGGCAACGCGAGCTGCGCCGAGGGGATGTTCTGGGAGGCGGTCAACGCCATCGGCGTGCTGGGCGCGCCGGCGCTGATCTCGATCTGGGACGACGGCTACGGCATCTCCGTCTCCAACGAGCACCAGATCACCAAGGGGGACCTCTCGGCCGTCCTCTCCGGCTTCCGCCGCGCGCCCGGCAGCCGCCAGGGGTACGACCTCTACACGGTGAAGGGGTGGGACTACGCCGGCCTCTGCGAGATCTACCTCTCCGCGGCCCAGGGGGTGCGCGCCGAGCACGTGCCGGCGCTCGTCCACGTCGTCGAGATGACCCAGCCGCAGGGGCACTCCACCTCCGGCAGCCACGAGCGCTACAAGTCCAAGGAGCGGCTGGCCTGGGAGACCGAGTTCGATCCCATCCGCAAGATGCGCGAGTGGATGATCGCCCAGGGGATCGCCACCGCCCGCGAGCTCGACGAGGTCGAGGCCGGGGATTTGGCGCTCGTCCGCGAGGCGCAGCGCCGGGCCTGGGACGCGTTCCGCGCCCCCATCGACGAGGAGAAGCGGACCGCCCTCGGCATGCTCGACGAGCTCGCCCGCGAGGCCGCCGATCCCACGGAGATCCAGGCCATCCGGCAGGAGCTCGACAAGCAGCCCAACGCCCTGCGCCGGGACGCGATGGCCGCCCTGCACAGCGCCCTGATCGCCACCGCGGGAGAGGACCTGCCCACCGCGCGCCGCATCGTCGCCTGGAAGCGGGAGGAGGACCGCGCCAACGCCGAGCGCTACGGCTCGGACCTCTACAGCACCACCTCGCGCTCCCCCCTGAGGATCGCGCCCGTGCCGGCCGTCTACGCTCCGGACGCGCCGGTGGTCAACGGCTTCGAGGTGCTCAACGCCTGCTTCGACGCCGCCCTCGCGCGCCTGCCCAACCTGGTCGCCTTCGGCGAGGACGTGGGCAAGATCGGCGACGTCAACCAGGGGTTCGCGGGTCTCCAGGCCAAGTACGGGCCGCTGCGGGTGGCGGATACGGGCATCCGCGAGACCACCATCATGGGGCAGGCGATCGGCCTCGCCCTGCGGGGCTTCCGGCCCATCGCCGAGATCCAGTATCTCGACTACGTCCTCTACGGCCTCCAGATCCTCTCGGACGACCTCGCCACCCTGCGCTGGCGCACCAAGGGGCGGCAGAAGGCGCCGGTGATCGTGCGCACGCGCGGCCACCGCCTGGAGGGGATCTGGCACTCGGGATCGCCCATGGCGGGCCTGCTCAACCTCGTCCGCGGCATGTGGGTCTGCGTGCCGCGCAACATGACGCAGGCGGTGGGCTTCTACAACACCCTGCTGGCGGGGGACGACCCGGGGCTGGTGGTCGAGGTGCTCAACGGTTACCGGCAGAAGGAGAAGCTGCCGGCGAACATCGGCGAATTCCGGCTGCCGCTGGGCGTCCCGGAGGTGCTGCGGGAGGGGAGCGACGTGACCGTGGTCACCTACGGCGCCTGCTGCCGGATCGCCCTTGAAGCGGCCCAGAAGCTCGCCGAGGTGGGGATCGAGACCGAGGTGATCGACGTCCAGACCCTGCTGCCGTTCGACCTCCCCGGCCGCATCCTCCAGTCCCTCCGGAAGACCAACCGCGTCGTCTTCGTGGACGAGGACGTGCCGGGCGGCGCCACCGCCTACATGATGCAGAAGGTGCTCGAGGAGCAGGGCGGCTACCACTGGCTCGACGCCGAGCCGCGCACCCTCACCGGCAAGGAGCACCGCCCCTCCTACGGCTCCGACGGCGACTACTTCTCGAAGCCCAACCGGGAGTCGATCTTCGAGGCGGTCTACGAGCTGATGCACGAGGCGGATCCGCAGGGGTATCCGATTTTCTACCGGTGACGTCCTCGGGCGTCCTGCCCTTCGAGGCCTCACCCCCTGGCCCCCTCTCCACTTCGTGGAGAGGGGGAACGTAGCTGAGCCGATATTGCCGAATCTGCAAGATTTCGATCTCTGGGCCCTCCCTCTCCACGAAGTGGAGAGGGACCGAGGGTGAGGCCTCGGAGGGCAGGCCGCCCCGAGGGCACAGACGTATGCAGAGGCACGGACCTCACCCCGCCCGCCCTGTCTCCCGCCGCGCCCGCTCCAGCATCTCCCGCCCTTTCGAGTACTCCGGGAACGTGCGCACCGCCCGTTCCAGCAGCGGGATGGCCTGGTCCGGCCGGCCCTCCTCCAGCCAGAGATCGGCGCGGTCGACCAGAGCGTCGTAGCTCTCGCCGCCGGCCGCGAAGAGCGCGTCGAGCCGCCGGATGGCGCCGGCGCGGTCCCCCCTCTTGCGCTGGAGGCGGGCGAGGTGGACGGCGGAGATGGTGTGGGTGGGGGAGAGGCGAAGGACCTCCTCGAAGGTCTTCTCCGCCCGCGGGATGTCCCCTCTCTTCTCATAGAGCACCGCCAGGTTGGCCAGCGGCGGCACGGCGCTAGGGTCCAGCCGGCGCGCCCGCAGGTATTCGCGCTCGGCCGCGTCGAGATGCCCCCGGTTGTACAGGGCCATGCCGAGATTGTTGCGCGCGATCTCCGAATCGGGCGAGGTGCGCACGGCGGCCCGGAACAGGGTGAGATCGTTGCGATAGAGCTCCGCGCGCGCGCCGGCGGCGATCCCCAGGGCGATGAGGAGAGCGAGAGCGGCGGCCGCCGTCGCCTGGCGGGCGCGGCCGGGGAGGATCTCCGCCAGGCGGCCCGCCAGCAGGCCGCAGAGCCAGGCGAGGCCGATCGAGGGGAGGTATAGATAGCGCTCCGAGAAGTTGGAGCCGCCGATCGAATTGACCATCAGCACGGGGAGCAGGAAGGCCACGATCACGGCGAGCGGCAGGAAGATTTCCCGCCGCGCCCGGCCGCTCCAGGCGGCGGCCAGGAGCCCCAGAAACGCCACCCCCAGCGCGAGCAGGCCGGCGATGGCCACCGGCGAGAGCAGGGTAGGAGAGGGCACGCTCGCCAGCACCCGGGCCGGGAACGGGACGAGGAGGAAGGCCAGGTAGCGCGCGAAGAGCCCGCCCGCGAACGCCACGGCGCCCGCCGGAGAGGCGGTCACGCCGTAGCTCCGTGGCGAGAAGCTCCCCAGGGCGTGCAGGCGCAGGGCGACGTAGACGGCGAAGACCGCCACGTACGGCAGCAGCCGCGGGGAGGCCCGGCGGATCGCGGCCCCCAGGGACCCCTCCCGCCGCCACTCGGCGATCTCGACGGCGCCGAGCACCAGGAGCAGCGCCGTCCCCGGCTCCTTGGCGAGACAGGCGAGGAGATAGCAGAGCGGGCCGGCCCACCCGGCCCCCTCCCCGCGATCCTTGCGCGTCAGGTAGGAGTAGAGGGCCGGCAGCGCGAGCAGCGCCGTCAGGGGATCGACCTGATCGCCGACCCAGGCCACCGCCTCGGCGTGCGCCGGATGGACGGCGAACAGCAGCCCGGCGGCGAGCGCCGCGACGTCCCCCCGCCGCCCCGGGAAGAGCCGCAGCGCCCCGAAGGCCACCAGCAGGGTGACGGCGAGGTGGAGCGCCACCGAGACGGCGTGGAAGGCCGCCGGCTGCAGGCCGAACCCCCGCGCCACCAGGGAGTAGAGGAGGCCGAACAGCGGCCGGTAGTAGTTGGACGGCTCCGTGCCGCGGTCCATGTAGAAGCCCCAGAAGGGGCGGGTGAGGAACAGCCAGACGCCGCGCGGATCGCGCAGCCAGGGGTTGCGCTCGATCTGCACGTGGTCGTCGTAGACGAATTCGTAGCCGATCGACGCGCCGTAGACGGCGAGGACGGCGAGCGCGAGCAGCGTTGCGCCCAGGGCGGGGCGGGAGAGCCTCATGGCGGATAATCTTCTTCGATCTGGAAATCGGGTGCTATCATGCACCGCCTTTGAGCACACGGAGCCGCGGATGAGCCAAGACACCACTTCGGCCGGGGTCAAGCTGAGCGTCGTGATCCCGGTCTACAACGAGCGTTTCCTGGTGGCGGAGCTGATCCACCGGGTGCTCGCGGTGTCGGCGCCCGAGATCCGCGAGATGGAGGTGCTGCTCATCGACGACGGCTCGCGGGACGGCAGCCTCGACATCTTACGCCGGCTGGCGGCCGAGCATCCGGACCGCATCCGCCTGCTGGAGCAAGGCCGGAACCAGGGCAAGGGGGCGGCCATCCGCCGGGGGATCGCCGAGGCCACCGGCGACCTCATCCTCTTCCAGGACGCCGACCTCGAGTACGACCCCCGCGACTACCCGCGCCTGATCCGCCCCTTCCTGGAGGACGGCGCGGACGTGGTCTACGGCTCCCGCTACCTGCCGAGCGAGCGCCGCCGCGTGCTCAACTTCCGCCACACCCTCGGCAACCAGCTCCTGACCAAATTCAGCAACTGGCTCACGGACCTCAACCTGACCGACATGGAGACCTGCTACAAGGCCTTCCGGGCGCCACTGCTCAAGTCGATCCCGATCCGCTCCAACGACTTCGCCATGGAGCCGGAGATCACCGCCAAGATCGCCAAGCGGGAGTGCCGGATCTTCGAGGTGCCGATCAGCTATCTCGGCCGCACCTACCGCGAGGGGAAGAAGATCGGCTGGAAGGACGGCTTCAAGGCCTTCCGCACCATGGTCAAGTACCGGCTGATCGACGACATCTACGCCGAGGACGAGTACGGCTCCCACATCCTCCACAGCCTCGAAAGGGCACAAAACTTCAACCGCTGGATGGCCGACGCGGTCGAGCCCCACGTCGGCGCCCGCGTGCTGGAGATCGGCGCCGGCATCGGCAACATCACGATTTGGCTGCTGCCGCGCGATTTCTATCTCGCCAGCGACATCAACCCGAACTATCTCGACTACCTGAAGAACCTCGCGATCGGGAAGCCCTACCTCCACGTGGACCGCATCGACCTGGAAGATCCGGGCTGCTTCGAGAAGTGGCAGGGGCAGTTCGACACCGTGGTCTGCCTCAACGTCCTGGAGCACGTGCGGGACCCGCTGATCGCCCTGCGCAACATGAGCAGCGCGCTGACTCCCGGCGGCCGGGTGGTGCTCTACGTGCCGCAGGGGAAGAAGCTCTACTCGACCCTCGACGAGGTGCTGGGCCACCGCTGCCGCTACTCCAAGGAGGAGCTGGCCCGGGAGCTGCGCGACAACGGCTTCGAGCTGGAATCGATGCGCGACTTCAACCACCTCGCCATCCCCGGCTGGTACGTCAACGGCAAGCTCCTCAAGCGGCGCAACTTCAGCCGCTCCCAGCTCAAGGTCTTCAACATGCTGGTGCCGCTGATCCGCCGGGTCGACAGCCTCCTCCCCGGCAAGGGGCTGGGGATCATCGCGGTGGCGCGGAAGGTCCTGGCGGCCTGAGACGGGCATGGCGAGAACGGCGGCTTTCACGGCCACTCTGCTGCTCTGCCTCGCCGCCGGCTGCGCGCGTCCATCCCGCCCGCCGGCCCAGGGCCGCAACGTCGTCCTGGTGGTGATCGACACCCTTCGCCGGGACCACCTGGCGACCTACGGCTACTCCCGGGACACCGCGCCCTTCCTCGGCGAGCTGGCGCGGCAGGGGGCGGTCTTCGAAGGGATCACCCCCGCCCCCTGGACGAAGCCGGCCACCGCCTCGCTGCTGACCGGCCTGCACCCCTTGCACCATCAGGTGATCGACCGCGTCGACCGCCTTCCGGACGCCGCGCAGACCCTCGCCGAGCGGCTGCGGCACGCGGGGTATCACACCCTCGGCGTGAGCGCCAACGGTTGGGTGTCCCAAGGCTTCAGGTTCGACCGCGGTTTCGACACCTTCCTCTTCCACCACAACGCGAAGGCGGCGGACCTGAACCGCGACCTCCTGCCGGCGCTCGAACGCCTCGAGCCGCCGTTCTTCCTCTACGTCCAGTACGTCGATCCGCACCTCCCCTATGAGCCGGACATCGCCTGGGACGGCCGCCCCCTCCCCGCGGACCTCAAGGCCCGGCCGGTGACGGTGGAGGAGGCCGACGCTCCCCACTTCCTTCAGCGCTCGCCGGAGCTGATGGCGCGGGCGCGCGACCTCTACGACGGCGAGATCCGCGGCGTGGACGACGCCCTCCGCGAGCTGTCGGGGTGGCTCGCGCGGCGGGGCCTGATGAAGAGCACGGTCCTGGTGGTGACCGCGGATCACGGCGAGGAGCTCGGCGACCATGGCCGCATGAGCCACGGCCAGACCGTCTATCAGGAGGTCCTCCGGGTGCCGCTGGTGATCCGCGCGCCGGGCGCCGTGCCGCCGGGGCGCTTCGGCCGCGCGAGCCTGATGGACGTGGTCCCCACGCTGCTCGACCTGCTGGGGATCGACCGGCCTGATCCATTGGACGGCGAGAGCCTGGCCGGCCGGCTGGCCGCGCCCAAGACTGCACCGGAAAATACTGCGCCGGAAGATACTGCGTCGGAAAATACTGCGCCGGACGAGGACCGTGCGTTCCTCGCCCATCTCGACTTCGTGGACGGCACCGGCGTGGCGCTGATCCGGGGGCGATGGAAGCTCGTGCTCGGGAAGAACCCCTACCGCAAGGAGCTCTTCGACCTCAAGGCCGATCCCGGAGAGCGGCGAAACCTGCTCGGGAGCCCCGAGGCCGCCGGCGCCTTCCGGAGCCTGGGGACGGAGCTGGTGGAGCGCTACGACCGCTACACCCGAGCCGCTCTGGAACGGATTCCGATCCAGATGGAAGGGACGCTGACGCAGGAGCTCGCCGCCCTCGGCTACATCGCCGGCACCAGCGCGCCATTGCAGCGCCGCATACCGCGCCGGATCGGCCCTCCCGATCCTCTCGCCGGCGGCCGGCTCGGTTGGGCGGGCCCCGGAATGGTCGGCCCGTGCGCCGAGCTGGGAAAGGCGTTGGGCATCGACCTGTCGTTGCTCTCCGGGTGGTACGAGCCGGACGGCACCGGTCGCTGGAGCGCCCAGTCGGCCTCGCTCGTCCTTGGCCCGCCGCCGGGGCCGGGCCGTCCGCGGCTCCGGGTGGAGGGGAACAATTTCCGTCCGCGGCCGGTCGGCGTGACGCTCCGCGTCGACGGCCGCCCCGTGCTGCGGAGCGAGCTCCCCGTCGGTCCTTTCCATATCGGCGTCCCGCTGGCCGGAGCATCCCTGCCCGACCCCACCCTGGTGGAGATCGTCACCGACTCGGCGTTCGTGCCCGACCGTGAGGGGCTTCCGGACCACCGCTCCCTCGGCCTCTATCTGAGCCGCGTCTGCCTGAGAGCGGACGGCGGCCCCTGAGCGGCGGATCACCCCAGCCACCTCTTCCGAAGCGCCGCCACTTCAGTTGCTCGTAAAACCGGCCCAACGGGCCGGGAGATTTTAGCCCAGGGCTGAGAAGAATTCTCGTGTGACGTACGTCGTCATGGAATCAGCTCAGTTGCGAGAGGGGCCGGGGAAGGAATTTAGGTCGATCCGGGTTTTACCCCCGAATCTACTTGTTGAGGAGATTGAGAGGGAAGAAGAATGGGTCCATGTCAGCTTTTTTGACTACCCCAAGGGCCAAGAAGCTCAAGGTTGGGTTTCAGTGACTTTGATTGCTGAGAAGTTGGTCGATGGCAGAGTGGAGCAGTAGACGATCGTCAATTGACGGCTCCGGCGGATGGCATGATGACTGGTAGACCGGCCGACCCCCCTGCGGGGCCGGCCCCCTCACCCCATCCACCGCTTCCGCAGCGCCCACACATACCACCGCAGATAGAGCGGCAGCCAGGCGGCGAGGCGGAAGCGGCTCTCGCCGGCGGTGCGGTCGCGCCAGGTGGCGGGGAGCTCCTCGACGCGCTCGCCGGCGAAGTGGGCCTTCACCGTCAGCTCCAGGCCGAGGCTGAAGCCGGCCTCGCTCTCGATCGGCGTCCGCGCCAGGAAATCCTTGCGATAGGCCTTGAAGCTGTTGGTGGGATCGCGCGTGGGGAGGCCCGCCAGCCAGTGGAGCGAGAGGCCGGCGGCGCGGCTGAGAAAACCTTTCAACCAGGGGCCGCCGATCTGCCGGCCCCCCGGCATGTAGCGGCTGGGACAGACGACCGCCGCTCCGGCCTCGGCCCGGCGCACCATCTCCTCGACGATCCGGTAATCGTCCGACAGGTCGACCATGGTGACGATCACCACAGGTCCCCGCGCCGCCCGCATGCCGGCCTCGATCGCCCAGCGCACCCCCCGGCCGAGCTGGTTGTGGACGAGGCGGACGAGGGGCGGCTTCGCCTCCGGCGGCAGGGCGGCGAGCGCGGGCAGGGTACGGTCCTCCGCCATGTCGTAACAGACCAGCAGCTCGTAGCCCGGCGGGAAGGCGTCGCGCGCGGCGCGGCAGAAGGGGCCGATGTTCTCCGCCTCGTGGAAGACCGGCACCACCACCGAGTAGCGCGGCGCCTCCTCCTCGCTCATGGCTTGCGCCCCCAGGTGACCACGAAGGTGCCGAGCCAGCGGCCCAGGCCGATCTTCTCCCACAGCCAGTCGGCGCGGTTGTAGAGCGGCAGCAGGGCGTCCAACCCTTTCGGCGCCACGGCCCGGTAGGGGAGGTCGGACTGGCAGCGCTGGCCGATGCCGGCGAATCCGGCGGCCTGGAGATCCTCGCGCAGCGTCCGCGGCAGCAGCGGCCGCTCGTCCGGGCTGACCCCCGCGGGGTTGTAGAGCGGGCTCTTCGGGTGACGGAAGAGGAGCATCGCCGGGTGGAGGAGGTTGGGATCGAAGGCGAAGGCCCAGCCGCCCGGCCGCAGCACGCGGAAGGCCTCGGCGAGGGCCGCGCGGCGGTCGGGCACGTGATGGAGCACGCTGCTGAAGGCGACGCCATCGTAGCTGCCGTCCCGGAAGGGGAGGCGGAGGGCGTCCGCCTGGAGCCACGCGGCGTCCGGCTGGTGTTGCCGGGCGAGCCGCAGCGCCCCCAGCGAGAGGTCGATGCCGGCGTAGCGCGCGGCGTGGTCCCGGTAGATACGCCGCGACCGGCCGGTGCCGCAGCCGACGTCCAGGACGCGGAATCCGGCGCCGGGCACGGCGCCGGCGAAGCGCCGGGCCAGGGTCTCCCAGCCGCGGTCGGTGAAGGGGTTGAAGTCGCCGCTCTCGCCCACGAGGCGATCGAAGTAGCGCCCCTCGCTCGACGCGGCCGCCGTCAAATCCGTCCTCCGGCGATCTCCCGCTCGACCCAGGGGATCACCTCGTCGAGCACCGTGGAGAGGTCGGTCGTGGCCACGAAGCCCAGCACCTCCCGCGCCTTGCGGGTCTCGGGGATGCGCATCTGCACGTCGTGCGGATAGGGGGGATCGGAGACCCAGCGGAACGGCTTGCCGTCGCCGTGCACCTTGCGCCAGATCAGCTCGCCCAGCTCGAGGACGCTGGTGGCGACCGGAGTTGAGAGGTTGAAGTCCTCGTTGGTGGAGGATTCGTGGAGCATGGCGGCGAGGATGCCGCGGGCGAGGTCGCCGCCGTAGGTGTAGCAGCGCACCTGGTTGCCGGCGCCCAGGATGTGCAGCGGGTCCTGCCCCTTGAGGACCTTCTGCACCAGGTCGGGCACCACGTGGCTCATCGCCAGCTTGATGTTGCCGCTGGGCACGTCCTTGTCGCCGAGGGCCCGGCTCTCGCCGATACCGACGCAATTGAACGGCCGGCAGAGGGTATAGGGGAGCCGGTATTGCTCCCAGGCGCCGCGCGCGAAGTACTCGCAGGCGAGCTTCTGGAAGCCGTAGGTGCTCGACGGCGGCGGGCACTGCCGCTCGTGCCCCTCGGGGCTGGGGAAGACGGTGGCGTTCTCGAACACCATGCTGCTCGACAGCACCGTGATCTTTTGCAGCCGGTGATTCCGGTGGGCGTCGATCGCCGCGTCGAAGGCCGCGGCGGTGATGCGCTCGTTCTCGGCCAGGAGGTCATAGGCGTATTCGTGGAAGTAGGAGATGCCGCCGATGCGCGCCGCGCTGGCGATGAAATGATCGCATTCCGCGGCCAGCTCCTGCATCAGACCGGCGTCGCGGGCGTCGGCCTGCACGAACCGGTAGCGGGGGTGGCGCTGATAGCTGCGCTCGACCGGGCCGTATTTCGAGTAGTTGTCGAGACCGATCACCTCATGGCCGGCCGCGAGGAGCTGTTGCACCAGATAGCCGGCGATGAAGCCGGCCGATCCCGTCACAAGGATTTTCACGTCGCGGGCTCCATTCAGGGGAGAGCGGGTTTTTGCAGGCAGCTCCAGACGTCGACGATCCGCTTGCCGGCGAGCGGCGGCAGGCGGCGATAGACCTGGTGCGGCGTCGCCACGAAGAGGATGTCCGCCTCGGCGAGCACGCGCTCCAGCGGCACCAGGGTCGGGTCGGGCACATAGGGGTCGGTGCACAGCACCTGGCGGGCCTCCAGGGCGAGCAGCTTGCGCAGCTTGTAGCTCAGCGAGTCGCGAGGGTCGTCGCTCTCGGCCTTGAAGGCCATGCCGAGGATGCCCGCCGTGGCCTGGCTGAGGTCCCCCTCGCGGCGGGCGAGCTCGATCAGGTGGTGGGGGAGCCCCTCGTTCACCAGCATGGCCGAGTGGCCGAGCATGAAGTGGTTGTGGCTGAAAGCGGCGAGCTGCATGGTGTCTTTGACCAGACAGGGGCCGGCGGCGAAGCCCGGTCCGGGCATGCCGGCCATGCGCGGGTAGTTGTGGCGGCAGCCGTGCAGGATGTGGTCGAAATCGACGCCGTGCGCCGTCGCCAGCATGTAGAACTGGTTGACGGTGGCGAACTGGACGTAGCGCCAAGAGTTGGTCATCAGCTTGCAGAGCTCGGCCTCCATGGGGCTCATCTCCACGAAGTCGCGGACGAAGCGGCCGAACAGCTCGCGGACGGCGGCGAGGGTCTCGGCGTCGAAGGCCGAGAGGAGCTGCGGCAGCTCGCGAAACTCGCGCAGGCTGTACCCCTGGGCCACCCGCTCGGGGCAGCAGGCGACCTGGATGCGGAGCCCGGCCTCACACAACCAGCTCTGGATGCGCTGGCTGGTGCCGGGGAAGACCGTGCTGCGCAGGATCAGGATCTGCCCGTCGCGCAGGTGCTCGCGGGCCCCCCGCAGGGCGCGGTCGATGGTGGCGAAGCTCGGATTCAGGTGCTCGTCGACGGGCGTGCCGATGATCATCACCAGGAAACGGCAGGAGGAGATCGGGTCGGGCCGGTCCTCGACCTCCAGCCGGCCGGAGGCGAGGGCGCGCTGGAGCATCTCCTCCGCCCCCTCCTCGCAGAAGGGCATGACGCCGGAGCGGATCCGCTCGACCTTGCGGCGGTCGACGTCGTAGATCACCGTGCGCAGCCCGGAGTCGGCGCAGATGAGCGCGAACGGCAGGCCCACGTGGCCGCCGCCGCCGATGACGCACACGTCGCGAGAGAAGTCTTGTGACATGATCAGGGGCCAAGGATAGCATCCTCGTCGCGCCCACCCGTGAAACCGCCCGCTCTCCCTCCGGCCCGCTCCCGCCTCGCCCTGGCGCTCGTGCTCGCGCCGCTGGGGCTGCAGGCGCTCGCCGTCCGTCTCTTCGGCGTCAACACGCTGGTGTGGGACGAGTTCTATTACGTGGATTTCATCCGGCAGGTCCGCGCGGGAGAGAGCTGGCTCCCCTGGCTCTGGCGGCAGCACAACGAGCACCGGGTCATCCCCATGAAGCTGGCGATGGCGCCGCTGGCGCTGCTGACCCGCTGGGACACCCAGGCCGAGATGTACCTGAGCGTCGTCCTCGCCGGGCTCGTCGTGCTCGGGCTCTGGCGGCTCTACCGCCAGGCCGGCGGGGAGAGCCCGCTGCTCTTCGCGCCCGTCGCCTGGCTGGTCTGCAGCCTGTCGCAATTCCAGAACATGCTCTACGGCATGATGATGTGCCACTACTTCACCCTGCTGGGGGTGGTCTGGGCCTTCGTCTTCCTCGCCCGGGGGAGCGCCGGCGGGCTCGCCGCCGCCATCCTCTGCGGCGCCACGGCCTCGTACTCGATCGCCAACGGCCTGCTCGTCTGGCCGGTGGGGCTGCTCCTGCTGCTCGTCCAGGGCGCGCGCCGGAGCCGGGTGGCGGCCTGGGCGGTGGCCTCGGTGGTGATGACGTCGCTGTACTTCTACCACTTCCAGCGGCCCGGGGGGATGCCGCCGCCGGCGCACGACCTCGCCGGGCTCTACCGCTTCGCCAGCTTCGCGGTCGCCACGCTGGGAGCGCCGCTCGGCGCCGGCAGCATGGACTGGAGCCGGGCCGCCGGGCTGGCCGTGGCCTTGGCCGTGGTGGCCATCGCCTGGCGGTGGCGCCGCCAGGGCCGGCCGGCGGTGCGGGAGGAGGCCCTCCCCGGCGCCCTGATCCTGTTCTCCCTGCTGTCGTGCGCCATGATCGCCTACGGGCGCGCGAGCTCCGGCGTGCCGCCTCTCGAATCGCGGTACATCGCCTATTCGTCCCTCGCCCTGATCGGGGTGTACCTCATCCTCGGCCTCTGGAGTCAACGGGGAGCCCCGGCCGGGCGCCTCTGGCTGGCCGGCGCCACCGCCCTGCTGGTGCCGGGGCTGCTGGCGGCCGATCTCTTCGGCTTGCGCGAGGCGAAGGGGTGGCGCGCCCTGCGGCTGCGGGAGCAGTTCCTCCTCCAGACCTCCGAGCTCCAGCCGGACGAGGCCCTGGCCAGCCTGTACTTCGTGCCCGAGCTGCGGCGGATGGTCCCCTATCTCCAGGCCGAGCGGCTGGGCCCCTTCGACGAGCCCCCGAGCCTGCTGCTCCTCGTCCGCTGGCGGGAAGGGCAGGTGGCCGGCGAGATCCTGCCGGGCCGCCCGATCGAGCAGACGTTCGTCTGCGACGTCGACACGCTGTGGGATGCCGCGGGCGTGCTCTCCACCTATGGCCGGCGGAACCGGTCCACCGTGGGGGTCTCCCTCTGGGAGGGCGGACGTCGACTGGGCGGCCGGACCGTCCCGCTCGCGGGCCTGGCGGACAGCTCCTGGATCGAGGTCCCGCTCGCCGAGCCGCTCCACGGCTGCCGCGGGCGCCGGCTCACCCTGCGCTTCGAGTCCGCGGACGCGACGCCGGGCGACGCCGCCTCGGTGTGGACCTACCCCCGCTACTACGACGGCGAGCTCCGGCAGGCCGGCGCGCCGGTCCTCCCCGGCCGCGCCCTGGGCCTGGAGATCAACGCCCACCACGCCGGGTTGCGGGATTGACCGCTGCTGTCTCGCTCCCTCGCCGGCGCCACACTCTCCTTGTGGAAGATGAACAGCGGATCACCGCAAAAGGAGAGACGATGAACAAGCCCAAGCAGCCCAAGAAGCTCACGCTTTCCAAAGAGACCCTGCGGATGCTCGCGGAGGACGACCTCAAGGCGGTGGCCGGAGGCCATAGCGGTACCGAGGCCACGAAGTGCTCGAAATGCCCGGGGTGCACGATCTGAGCTCGTCTCTTCCGTACTGGCCCGGCTCTTGCTGTAAGCTCCGGTCGCCATGAGTAGCGACCGATCCAAAGGAACCGTCTGTGTCACCGGGGGGGCCGGGTTCATCGGCTCCCACGTCGCCGAAGCTTTCCTGGCCCAGGGGCGCCGGGTGCTGATCATCGACAACCTGTCGGGAGGGCGGCGCGAGAACGTGCCGCCGGGGGCGGAGCTCCACGTCCTCGACATCCGCTCGCAAGAGGCCGCGGACCTGGTGCGCGAGGCCGGCATCGAGATCCTCGTCCATCACGCCGCCCAGATGGACGTCCGCCGCTCGGTCGAGGACCCGGTCTTCGACGCCGGCGTCAACGTCCTGGGGAGCCTCAATCTGGCCGAGGCGGCCCGCCGCGGCGGGGTGCGCCAGATCCTCTTCGCCTCCACCGGCGGGGCGATCTACGGCGAGCAGGACTACTTCCCGGCCGACGAGAATCATCCGGCGCGGCCGGTCTCGCCCTACGGCATCTCCAAGCGCTCCTTCGAGCTCTATCTCTTCTACTACTTCGTCACCTACGGGATCGCCGCCACCTGCCTGCGCTACGCCAACGTCTACGGCGAGCGGCAGAACCCGCACGGCGAGGCCGGGGTGGTCGCCATCTTCCTCAACCGCCTGCTGGCCGGGGAGGCGCCCACGATCAACGGCGAGGGCTTGCAGACCCGCGACTACGTCCACGTCTCGGACGTGGTGCGGGCGAACCTCGCGGCGGCGGGCCGGCCCGGGTATCACGTCTACAACGTGGGCACCGGCGTCGAGACCTCCGTGGTCGCCCTCTACAAGGCGATCGCCCGCTCTTTAGGGTCGGACCTCCAGGCCAGGCACGGTCCGGCCAAGCCGGGGGAGCAGCAGCGCTCGGTGGTGGACGCCAGCCTCGGCCGCCGCGAGCTGGGCTTGCCGCAGCCGATCCCGCTGAGCGAAGGGCTGGCGCGGACCGCGGCGTGGTTCCGGGAGCGGGCGGAAAAGCCGGTGGAAGCGACGAAATCCTAACCGGGCTGTTCTAGATAAGTTTAAGAATATGTTGACAGACGCTGGTCGGCCAGCGTAGAGTCTCCTTTGCTTACCTTGCTGAGGGAAAGCAGCTCGGGCACCCAGCCCAGGAAGGAGACAAGTCATGCCTCGCTCTGCCACTCCATCCTCCATTCCGACCCGATTCGGATCTCTCGCTGCCGTCATCCTTTTCTTTGCCTTCGGAGCGTCGGGGGCAACGGCGGCTGTCCTGAGTGTCACCGACATCACGGACACCCGGAGTTGCGATTTTTCCGGCTGCTCGGTTACGTTCAACAACCACGTATGCAACAGCGATCCCATCAACGGGTACAGCATCGTGGTCGGATCCTACTTTGGATACTCGGGTAGCATCTCGACCTGCGCAGGCCGTTGGGACAGTCAGGATTCCTGGTTTCTGGCCGCCGGTCAGTGCGCCTGGATTCCGACCGCCGGTCCCGGCTATGTCGGTCCGAAAATTTCCTCTACCGGCTGCGTGACCGTGACGACCAATCCGGACATCTACTGCCACGAAACGACGAGCTCTCTGACAAAGACCCTCTGCAATTAGGAGCGGGGCCTTTCCCGGTGTCCCGCTTTTAAACCCTTACCGCACTTCTTGGAACGTGCACCGGTTGCCACCGGCGCGCGCCACCACGCCAGAGAATCCCTACCAACGCTCCCCCGAGGGTGCGAGGGTTTCACTCTCTCGCCCTCTTTTTACACCGCCGGCCCGGCCGCCCTCCGCGGACCGTCTCCGGCGGTCTTTTTTTATCTCTTCTCGAAGGTCAGAAAGCTGAACGCGTACGGCCGCGCCTCGGTCGCCGGGTGGTCCTCCCGCTCGACGATCCGCCAGACCGACTCGTCGAATTCCGGGAAGAAGGTGTCGCCGGGGAAGTCGCGGTCGAGGACGGTCAGGTAGATGCGGTCGGCGCGGTCGAGGGCCAGCCGGAAGATCTCCTGGCCGCCGCCGACGAAGACCTCCTCTGAATCCAGCCTCACGGCCTCGTCCAGCGCCGCGTCCAGCGTGGGGGCCACGATCACCCCCGGCACCGTCCAGCCCGGCTGGCGGGTGATCACGATCGTCGTCCGCCCGGGGAGGGGGTGGCCGACCGAGTCGTAGGTCCGCCGGCCGATCACCATCGGGTGGCCCATGGTCAGCGCCTTGAAGCGCTTGAGGTCGGCGGGGAGGTGCCAGGGGAGCCGGTTGTCGATGCCGATCGACCGGTTGCGGGCCATCGCCGCGATGAGCGAGATCCGCGGCGGCATCAGACGGCGATCGGCGCCTTGATCGCCGGATGGGGATCGTAGCCGCTCAGGGTGAAGTCCTCGAAGCGGAAGCCGAAGATCGATTTGACCTCCGGGTTGAGCGTCATCGTGGGCAGGGGGCGGGGCTCGCGGGTGAGTTGGAGCCGGGCCTGCTCCAGGTGGTTTTGGTAGAGATGGGCGTCCCCCAGGGTATGGACGAAGTCGCCGGGCGCGAGATCGCAGACCTGCGCCACCATCATCGTCAGCAGCGCGTACGAGGCGATGTTGAACGGCACCCCCAGGAAGACGTCGGCGCTGCGCTGGTAGAGCTGGCAGGAGAGCCGACCCTCGCCCACCCAGAATTGGAACAGGGCGTGGCAGGGGGGGAGGGCCATGCGGTCGATCTCCGCCACGTTCCAGGCGCTGACGATATGCCGCCGGGAGTCCGGATTGGCGCGGATCCCCGCGATCAGCTTGGCGATCTGGTCGACGGCTCCGCCGTCCGGAGTCGGCCAGGAGCGCCACTGGGCGCCGTAGACCGGCCCGAGCTCGCCCTCCGCGTCCGCCCATTCGTCCCAGATGGTCACCCCGTGCTCCTGGAGATAGCGGACGTTCGTGTCCCCGGCCAGGAACCAGAGCAACTCGTGGATGATCGAGCGCAGGTGGAGCTTCTTGGTGGTCAGCAGCGGGAACCCCCGGGAGAGGTCGAAGCGCATCTGGTAGCCGAAGACCGAGAGGGTGCCGGTGCCGGTGCGGTCGGGCTTCGCGGTCCCGTGATCGAGGATGTGCTGAAGCAGGTCCAGGTAGGGCCTCATCGTGAGGGAATCTACCACGCGAGGGGGACACGATATGATCTCCCCGCGCCGGCCGCTGCCGGAAGGAGAGAGCGATGAAAAGATATGGCTGTCTGATCGCCGCCGTGGTGGTGGTCCTGATCTTCGGGATGTACCTGGTGGGTGTCTATAACGGCCTGGTGGGGGCCCAGCAGGCCGTGGAGAGCCAGTGGGCGCAGGTCCAGAACGCCTACCAGCGCCGGGCGGACCTCATCCCCAACCTGGTCGCCGCGGTCAAGGGGGCGGCCAACTTCGAGCAGACGACGCTCAACCAGGTGATCGAGGCGCGCAGCCGGGCGACCCAGCTCAGCCCGCAGGCGAGCGCGGACATCCTCAACGATCCCGCCAAGTTCGCGCGCTACCAGCAGGCGCAGGACGGCTTCTCCTCGGCCCTCTCCCGCCTGATGGTGGTGGTGGAGCAGTACCCGCAGCTCCAGGCCGTGCAGGCCTTCCGGGACCTCATGAGCCAGCTCGAGGGGAGCGAGAACCGGGTCGCCGTCGAGCGACGGAAATTCAATGAGGCGGCCCAGGACTACAACACCCGCATCCGCCGCTTCCCGGCCGTCCTGTTCGCCCAGATGATGGGCTTCCAGCCGAAGGCCTACTTCCAGGTGACGACCCCCGGCGCGGAGACGGCGCCGAAGGTCGACTTCGGACCGAAGTAGCGCTCTGCGCTCACCCCGCCGGCGGCGGGGTGCGCTCGAAGTCGTGCAGGCGGCCGATGTCGATCGACAGCACGCCGTCCGGCTTCGGGGGGTTGAACAGGTTGGTGAAGCGGGCCCCCCAGACGATCTCGTTCGCCTTGTACGAGGTGCGGGTGTGCACCGTCTGCGCGAAGGTCTCGTCGATGCCGGAGAAGAGGATCAGGAATTCGGCGTTCCAGGCTTCGAGGTCCTCCGGCGTGGCGCCGTGGAGCGGGCTCGTCTCGTCGATCGGATGGACGATCGTCCAGGCGAGGGGGAAGAAGACGACGCTGTCGCGCTCCAGCTTCAAGGGGATGAACTCCCGGTTGCCGCCGCCGTCCAGCTTGATCCGCGTGAGCATCACCTGCGCCTTGACCTGGATCATCTCGTTGTGCCGGATGTTGGCCACCCGCAGCTCGAACGCGGTGATGCCGCGGTAGGGAGCGATGATCGCCCTCCGGCTGAACAGGACGCGGGCGGTCGGCTGCGCGAAACGGGCGAACAGGATGCCGGTGGCGAGCGCGAAGCCGAGCAGCCCGACCAGCGCCTCCAGGGTGACCAGCAGGTTGGCCGCCAGCCCCACCGGGTGCATCACGCCATAGCCGATGGTGGCGAAGGTCTGGACGCTGAAGAAGAAGTCCTCCAGATACTGGGCGGGGAGGCTGACCGCCGTGGAGCCCGCGATCTGGCCCGGGCCGCACAGGAAGTAGGCGAAGCCGAAGACCGCGTTGGTGACCAGGAAGAAGAGGACGACCAGCCCCAGGAAGCGCGGCCAGGTGGTGGTCAGCAGCGAGTGATAGGGGCTGAGCGACTCGAAGAAGCGCAGCCCCTCGCGCACCACGTTGAAGCTGCCGTTCTTGTTGAGCAGCCGCTTGCGGCTCTCCCGGGCGACGACGGCGCCGAACCCGAGGTCGCGGTTGGGATCGTCGGAAAGGGGCGGCGTCCTGGTCTCGACGAGGGCCATGGCTGGCGAAGCATAGCGCAGGCGGGCGGTCCCCCTGCCCATTTCAGCCGGCCGGTCTCAGCCGGGACGGCGACGGCCACCGTTCGGGCCGTCGCTCCTCAAAATCACTGGCACGGGTCCACGATGTTCGTGTTGCTTTGCCATGAAGAGCTGGTTGCGTCGCAAACCCACAACGGAGGATCAAAAGTCGCGGTGTAATGGATGGTGTAATTTTCATTCCACGTGATCCTGCAGGCGTTACCAAACTGGTCGATGCAATCTTTGTAGGCGAACACCGTTGCCGTTTCGGTGTGACAGCTCGAAGTCCGGCTCGTATATTCGTCGTCATAGGGGGTACTGCCTGAGCTCTGCTCTGGGCCACAGCTCACGGCGTCGGCATAAGCGGCGGAGGCGGCCAGGGAAAGAACGATGATGGCGAGGAAGGCCGTCTTTTTCATAACGTCTCCTGCGAAAGCACTAAGCAAAAGCGCTTAGCATTTGCACATTGCCATCAGCGGATTAAAAAGTCAAGTGCTGATGATAGGCGCCTGGGGATTCTAAGGCCGTCGCCGGTTCGCCTTCCGGCGGCAATGAAGCCGGCCTCGAGGTGGGCGGCGCGTACCGCTACGCCGCCGCCTGAATCCCGCGCCATGACCGTCAGCCGTCGGCGAGGTCGTCGAGCGAGGAGGCCGCGCCGGCGCGGAGGGTGAGCTCGGTGAGCTCCTCGATCGAAGCGACCGTGAAGTCGAGGTCCCGCACCCAGTCCTCGTGGACGAAGCCACGGATCAGGTCCTCCACCATCTCGGGATGGGAGAAAAGAAGCTTGTATCCGGAATCGTGCTCCGCCACCGCCCCTCCGTTCGACATGCCTGGAAAGAAGGAGGGCATTCTTACAGAGAACGGCGGCGGTGTCCATCCAGTGGTATGATTTTCAGCGATGGCGCTGCTCTCCGCCGAGGCGCTGATCCTCGACGTCACCGACCTCCACGACCGCGACCGGATCGTCACCTTCCTCACCCGCGAGCACGGCAAGAAGCGCGGCGTGGCCAAGGGCGCGCGGGTGAAGCACAGCCGCTTCGGCGGCCAGCTCCAGCCGCTCGCCAAGGTGATGGTGACCTGGTTCGAGAAGGAAGGGCGGGACCTCGCCCGCATCTCCGCGGTGGAGCTGGTGCGCACGGCCCATCCGATCCAGACCGACCTCGAAGGCATCCTGCTCGGCAGCTATCTCGCCGACCATCTGCTGGAATTCGCGCAGGAGGGGGAGGGGGCGGACCACCTCTTCCGGCTGCTCGACGCCACGGTCCAGGCCCTGATCGCCGGGGTCGACCGCGACCTCGCCACGCGCTACTTCGAGGCCTGGGTGCTGCGGATCGGCGGCGTCTTCCCGGCCCCCTGGGAGTGCCCGGGATGCGGCCGGCCGTTCCCGCCGGAGGGGGCGATCCTGCCGCGCTCGGGGGAGAACCTGCTCTGCTTCGACTGCGGCGGCGTGGTGGGGCTGCGGATCTCGCCCGCCGCGCTCGACTTCCTGCGGCGCATCGGCCGCGAGGGGCTGCCGGCCGTGGCCGCCAGCCCCCCGGCGCCCGCGGTGCTGCGGCAGGTCGAGGATCTCTGCGCGCAGGTGCGGCGGTACTTCCTCCAGCACGAGCTGCGCAGCTACGGGGTCATCCAGCAGACACTGGCCCGGCTTTGAGACGCCGCGGCGGAGACGCCCCACGGGGCATCTCCGTAGGCGACATGGAGCCCGGGACAGGATAGGATTCGGCGGCCATGCAAACCTTTCAGGAGCTGATCCTCAAGCTTTCGGAGTTCTGGGCCCGCGAGGGGTGCGTGCTGCAGCAGCCGCTCGACCTCGAGGTGGGCGCCGGCACCATGCATCCCGACACCTTTCTGCGCGTGCTGGGGCCCGAGCCGTGGCGCGTCGCCTACGTGCAGCCGTCGCGCCGCCCGGCCGACGGCCGCTATGGCGACAACCCGTTCCGGCTCGGCAAGCACCACCAGTTCCAGGTGATCCTCAAGCCCTCGCCGCTCGACGTGCAGCGTCTCTACGTGCGCAGCCTGGAGGCGATCGGGCTCGACCTCACCCAGCACGACCTCCGCTTCGAGGAGGACAACTGGGAGGCCCCCACGCTCGGCGCCTGGGGGGTCGGCTGGCAGGTGATGCTCGACGGCATGGAGATCACCCAGTTCACCTACTTCCAGCAGGCGGGCGGCCTGGAGCTGAAGCCGATCAGCGCCGAGATCACCTACGGCCTCGAGCGGCTCACCATGTTCCTCTCCCTCTCGCAGAGCATCTACGAGATCGACTGGGTCGAGGGGCTCAAGTACGGCCAGGTGCGCAAGCAGGAGGAATACGAATTCTCCCGCTACTACTTCGAGCTGGCCGACGTCGGCTTCCTGGCGAGCCAATTCGACGGCTACGAGCGCGAGGCCAACCGCTGTCTGGAGGCCGGGCTGGTGCTCCCGGCCTACGAGTGCGCCCTCAAGTGCTCGCACGCGTTCAACGTGCTCGACGCCCGCGGCGCCGTCTCGGTCACCGAGCGGGTGGGCCTGATGAAGCGGGTGCGCGACCTGGCGGTCGGCTGCGCCAAGGCCTATGTGGAGAGCCGCGAGACGCTGGGCTTCCCGCTGCTCCAGGGCGAGGCGCGCGAGGTGATGATGACGGAGGTGGCCGATGCCGCAAGGTGAGTATTCAGGAGATTATTCTGGAGAATACCTATTGGAGGTGAGGAGCGAGGAGATCCCGGCCCGCATGCTGGAGCCGGGAGTGCGCGAGCTGGCCACCCGGGTGTTCGAGGAGCTGATGGCGCGCGGCATCGGTCCGCGCGAGGTGGAGACCGGCTTCACCCCCCGCCGGCTGGTGCTGATCCTCTCCGGGCTCCCGGAGCGCGAGCCCGACCGCGAGGAGCAGGTGATGGGCCCGCCCGCGCGCGCCGCCTTCGGCGCCGACGGCGCGCCCACCCCCGCCCTGCTCGGCTTCGCCAAGCGGACCGGCCTGGAGCCGGACCAGCTCGCGCGGGTGAAGACCGACAAGGGGGAGTACCTCGCCGCCACCAGGAAGATCGAGGGGCGGGCCACGCGCGACGTGCTGGCCGAGATCGTCCCCCGCATCCTCACCGGCATCTCCTGGGCGAAGACCATGCGCTGGGGGAGCGGCGAGGGACCCTGGGTGCGGCCGGTGCACGGCGTCGTCTCCCTGCTCGACGGCGAGGTGGTGCCCTTCGCGCTGTTCGGCATCCACGCCGGCGACGAGTCCGAGGGGCATCCCACGCTCTCGCCCGGCGTGTTCGGCGTCTCCAGCGTCGAGGAGTACCGGCGGCACCTCGCGGCGCGGGCCATCGAGGTGCGGCCGGCGGAGCGCCGGCGGGCCCTCCACGAGGCCATGCTGACCCGCGCCGGCGAGCTCGGCGGCCGGCTGGTCGAGGACCCCGCGCTGCTCGACAAGCTGACCGCCATCTGCGAGATCCCCGGCGTGATGGAGGGGCGCTTCGGCGACGCCTTCCTGGAGCTGCCGGCCGAGGTGCTCTCCACCAGCCTGCGAGATCACCAGAGCGCGCTCACCGTCGCGGCGATTGATTCCAATAATTCCAATAATGGCGGCGACGGCAAGCTGCTGCCCTATTTTCTCACCGTGATGGACCGGCCGGACGATCCCATCGGCCGCGCCCGTTCCGGCAACGAGTGGGTGGTGGCGGCCCGTCTGGCCGACGCCCGCTTCTTCTATGGCGAGGACCGCAAGCTGCCGCTCGCCGAGCGGGCCGAGCAGCTCCAGCGCCTCAATTTTCATGAGAAGCTGGGGAGCTACGCCGCCAAGACCGAGCGCATCGTGGCGCTCTCGGCCGCCGTCTGCGACCAGCTCGGCTGGGGCGCGGAGAAGCCGCAGGCGGTCGACGCCGCGCGTCTGCTCAAGGTGGATCTCACCACCGAGATGGTGAAGGAGTTCACCTCCCTCCAGGGGATCATGGGCGGCATCTACGCCCGCGAGGAGGGGCTGCCCGAGGCGGTCTGCCAAGCGATCTACGATCAATATATGCCGGCCTCGGCGGAGGACCGCATCCCGCGCGGCCGGGCCGGTCAGGTGGTGGGCCTCGCCGACCGCATGGACAGCCTGGTGGGCATTTTCGGTCTTGGTCTGATCCCCACCGGCTCCAAGGACCCGTTCGGCCTGCGCCGCGCCGCCCAGGGGGTGGTGCGCATCGCGCTGGAAGGCGGCTTGCCGGTCGACCTGGAGGCGGTGGCGGCCAAGGCGGCGAGCCTCTACGGCGACCGTCTCACCCGCACCCCGGAGCAGATCCTGGAGGACCTCCGCCCCTTCCTGGCGGACCGCATCCGCTACATCCTGGGTCTCGCCGGCTACGCCTATGACGAGATCGAGGCCGCGCTCGCCGTGGGGGCCTCCAACCTGCCGGACCTCCGCGCCCGCGTGGACGCCCTCCACAAGGTGCGCGAGGAGGCGGCCTTCCTCTCGGTGGTGCTGGCGGCCAAGCGCATCGCCAACATCGTGAAAGACGCCGCCGAGGCGCCGCTCGACGAGGCCCTCCTGGAGGAGCCGGCGGAGCGCGAGCTCAGCCGAGCCTTCGCGGCCTTGAGCTCGGACATCGAGGCGGCCGCCGCGGCCGGCGACTACGAGCGCTGCCTGCGCCGCATCGCCGACCTGGCGCCGGTGCTCGACCGCTTCTTCGTCGAGGTGCTGGTGATGGCCGAGGACCCGCGAGTCCGCCGCAACCGCATCGCGCTCCTCCAGGCGATCGGCCGCGCCGTCTCGCGCACCGCCAGGCTCACCGAGGTGGTGGTGGACAAGGCGGAGGCCCGGGCCAAGGCGGGATAGCCTCCTTGTCCACCGCTGGCGAGCGAGGGCTCACACCATCTCATAGCCGCAGACCAGGAACGCCCGCCGGATTTCCCTCCCTTCGCGGGGGAACCGCAGAACCCCCAGGTCGTGCTCCTCGCCGCGGCCCAGGCGGCCGTGGGGGAGGTCGAGCACGCCGTGGTAGAGGCAGGGCCATTCGGCGCTGGCCCTGCAGTGGACGTCGGTGCCGCCGCACTCGCAGGGCTCCCCGGCGCCGTGCTCGCGCTCGTGGCGGGTGAAGAAGCGCACCACCTCGTCGGCCCGGCCGTCGGGGTCCGCCACCTCGAAGAAGAGCTCCAGACGGCTCACGCGCAACTGGCGATGGCCCTGGAGGAAGGGGAAGCGCTCGCGCCCGAGCCGGAGCGGCAGCAGGCCCGGCGTCCCCCGGTGGAGCCGGTGCCAGACCTCCGGGAAGTCGTGGCGGACGTCGAACAGCCGCAGGCCGGCGCCGGGCAGGTGCTCCTGGGCGACCGCGTTGGCCGCCCGGCGCAGCACGTCCCCGCCCTCCCGCGCCGTGTAGCCCAGATGCAGGACGACGTCGCTCAGCGAGTCGAAGTCGAACGGGTTGTTCTCCAGCGGCAGCTCGATCCGCCAGCGGCTGACCGCGCCCGCGAGCTCGAACGGCAGGTAGCGCTCGTCGCGGAAGCTCAGCTCGAACAGCCCCGAGTCGTTCTGGCCGCTGGAGGTGGCGATGGCCTCGGTGGCGGCGTAGGCCTTGACCAAGCGCGGATCGCCGGGCCGCGCGCGGTAGCCTCCACGATCGTCGCAGCCGCATTCGCCCTCGCGGCAGCAGGCCGGCGGGCCCTCCAGGCGGGGATCGACCCGCGTCGTGCTGGAGAGCAGGGTCAGCCGGCAGTGCACCCCCGTATAGGGCCCCACCACGCAGGGGATGGTCAGCGTCACGTTCTTGATCCGCCGCAGGTAGTGGCCCGGGTAGTCGAGGTCGAGCATCCACTCGGGGATCTCGATCTCGCAATAGCCGGTCGTCTGCAGGTGCAGGAAGGCGAGGGGGAAGTTGAGCCGCAGCGAGACGTGCTTGGTCAGCTCGTACTCGCGGCAGTTGGCGTCCAGGTAGGCCTTCTCCATGCGGCGCACGGCGTGCTGCAAGCGCTCGCCGGCCAGCAGCCCCTCGTGGAGGCCGTCCCAGCCGTCCTCGGGGAGGAAGGTGAGCGCCGTGTGCCCCCGCTCGTAGTTGAAGGCCCGCTGGGCCTGGGCCGCGGTGTGCAGCGCCAGCTCGTAGGTCTGGCGGTGCAGAGCGGCCGTCTCCTGCTGGAGGAAGAGATAGAGCTCCTGGTTGGTAAACTTGTCGCGCAGGAAGTCCTGGACCTCGCCGGCGTGCTCGATCTGCCGCTGATGATCGTTCAGCTCGCGCAGGGCGGCGTCGCGGCGGCGTTCGGCGCCCAGGATCTGGCGCTCGATCTGCTCGATCTCGATGCCGATCACCTCGACCTGGAAGCGCCACTCGTCCTCGCGGCGGTCCCAGCCCCCCTGGGTCAGGCTCAAGGACCCGGCGCTGCTGGCGATCTCGGCCAGGGCGTTGAGGATGCGGGCGGCGGTGGCGAAGCCCGCGCCCAGCTTGTTGCCGACCGGGAGCTGCTGGAATTCCAGCGGGGTCCCCATGATGCCGGCGATGCCGAACCAGAAGTCCGGCGTCAGGGCCATCCCCTGCGCCACCGCCTCGGAGATGTTGCCCGCCGTCCGCGAGGCCATCGAGACGCCGGTCGCGGCCTCGTACCCCGTCTCGCCGGCGTTCAGACCGTCGCGGATCAGCCCCTCGTAGTAGCGCTTGCGGGCCTGCGCCCCCTCCTTGGTCTTGCGCAGGGCCTGCACCTGCCAGTCGGCGTCCCGCCACTGGCTCTGGCGCACTTCCAGCGCCAGCCGCAGGAGCTGCCGCTCGTGGGTGGCGCGCAGGGCGGCGAGCGCTTCCGCGTCCCCCTTCTCGTAGGCGGCGAGCAGCTCCGCCCCCAGGCCGCGCACCTCACCCGCCAGCTCCAGCGCCTTCTGCACCAGGAAGACGAAACGGTAGGCGTTGCAGCACGACAGGCAGCCGTCGTCGCACGCGCAGTCCCGCGCGATCCGGTCGTCGTGCAGGCACCCCTGGGTTTCCGCCGTCCAGCGCTCCACCGGCCGGTCCCCCCAGTACGGCATGTCGAGGTGGAGCCGGCCGTTGCGCAGCCGGCGGCCGTTGAGGCAGTGATGGATCAGCGCCAGGCGGTCCTCGGCGCGGCCGTAGAGCGCCAGCAGCCGGGGATTGAGCGGCGCCGGGCGCGGCACGAAGGCGGAGACGGTCTGTGGGCTCGTCCCCTCGTCGCGGGCGGGGACCGTAAGCGGCCGGGGCCCAAGGACGCGCTCCAGGGTGTCGAAGATCACCGTCGCCTGCTGGAAGGCCTCGGGGGAGCTCCGGCGCATCAGGGCGTCCCCCCACTGGAGCAGCGTCTCCAGGTAATGGAGCAGGATGGCGCGCCGGCGGGCCACCTCGTCGCTCACCGGCGCGCTGGGGCAGCAGGGGAGGACGTCGCCGCGCTGGCGGCCGCGGTCGATTCGGAGATTGTTGATGGGCGGGACGCCCGCCGGGTCACGGTC
>DASXJP010000024.1:0-3482 GCA_036497345.1 Thermoanaerobaculia bacterium | reverse complement strand
GGCCTTGGCCTTCAGAGAGCGGGCGCTCTCCCGGGCGGCGGGGCTGGAGTGGACCCGCACACCGCTCAGGTCGGCTCCCAGGACCGGCTCGATGCGTTGGCGGAGAGCGCCGGAGAGCGGCGATCCCGAGTCGGGAACGGGAAGCGACAGGCCCGGAGGGACTGGCCCGGAGGAGGCCGGCTTCCGCTGGACGGTCTCCTCCTCGTCTTCTTCCGCGCCCTGGAGCTTCGCCTCGCACTCGGCGCAACGGCGCTGGATGCCGGAAGGCGTGCCGTGGAGCCGCCTCTCCTCTTCGCATTTGGGGCAGAGCCCGGAGCCGTCGGAGGTGGAGGGCTCCTCCTTACGCATCACGGCGGCCGATACATGATCCGCCTCCCGTTCCCAGATATCCCCAGGCTCGTTGACCTCCAGCTTGGCCTGGACGACCGGCTCCTCCTCGTTCTGCTCCTCTTCATCGCCCTCCTCTGGCTTCTTCTGGCGCTGAACGGAGGGTGGCGCCTCGCCGAATCGGCGCAGAAACAGAGGCGTTCCCGCCAAAGCTCCGCCCGCGGTCTCGGCTGCGAGCTCTGGCCCGGCCTCCAAGGGCTCCGGAGCCGCATGGCTCCTGCTCTCCTCGGGTTTGCGGGCGAGGGCGGCCTGCATGGCTCACCCCACCAGAGCCCGCTTGAGCTCCAACGGGACCTGCTTGCCCAGCTTGCGGTACTCGGCGGTGAGGCCCAGGAGGACATCGGCGTGCTCGATCGGGCGGTCCTCGCTGCGGGCCAGGACCGCGGCGGCTAGCACCACGTTGCGGATGTGCCCGCCGCCCAGTTCCGCCAGGGCGGCCAGCTTGCTGATCTCCACGGCGGGCAGACGGTGCTCCTGCCCCAGATGGGAGCACCAGAGGAGGAGGCGCTCCTCGGGACCCGGCAGCGGGAAGTCCAGGATGGCGTCGAGCCGCCGGGTGAAGGCCGGATCGAAACGCGAGCGGCTGTTGCTGGTCAGGAGCGCGATGCCGTCCCACGACTCCAGGCGCTGCAGCAGGTAGTTGGTCTGGGCGTTGGCGAAACGGTCGTTGGAGTCCTTGATGTCCGTGCGCTTGCCGAACAGGGAGTCGGCCTCGTCGAAGAGCAGGGCCACCTCGGCCTGCTCGGATTGGGCCAGGAGCTGCGCCAGGTTCTTCTCCGTCTCGCCGATGTACTTGGAGGTGACCGCCGCCAGGTCCACCCGGTAGAGGGGGATGCCCAGGCGGGTGGCGAGCCAGCCGGCGGCCAGGGTCTTGCCGGTGCCCGAGGGGCCCACGAGCAGCGCCCGCACGCCCGGCCGGTAGCGGGCACGGGCCGAGACCCCCAGGCCATCCACCAAGCCGTCCCGCCCCTGGCAGCGCAGCAGGAGCAGGCGCAGCTCCTGGCGCAAAGCGGCGGGCACCACCAGGGCGTCGTCCGGGATCGGATCGGGGAGCGGCTGGGCCAGGGCGTCGAGCCCGGTGCCGTCGCCGCTCCAGGCGGCGGCGGTCACGTCCTCGCGCGTGGGCCAGTCGCGCCCCTCCAGACGGCAGCGGTGGCGGGTGAGACGGCCGAGGACGGCGATGCGGCCGCTGCCGTGGCGGTGGTGGGCGGCCAGCTCGCGGGCCAGCTCGGCGGTCTCCGCGTCCTCTCCCAGGGCGGTCTGCCAGAGCGCGCGGCGCTCGTCCGGAGGGGGCACGGGCAGGGACCAGCTCAGGGCGGCGCCGTTGCTCAGCTCGACGCTGCCGTCCGGTCCGCAGAGGGCGAGGACCGGGCCCTCGTACCCTGGCAGCGCCGGCAGGAGCTTGCGCTCGCCGGGCCCTGGATCGGCGCAGAAGACCGGCAGCAGGCCGCGCAGCAGGCACCAGGGGCCGAAGCCCGCCGTCTTGTCGGTCTCCACGAAGAGCGGGCGCAGCTCCAGGGCCGCCGCGACGGCCGCGCAGGCGGCGCGCCCCTCGGCCGTCGAGCCGGTGCGCAGGACGAGGGAGCGCCGGGGCGCGGACGCCAGGCCGGCGGCGTGGCGGCGGGCTTCCGCGATCAGCGACGGCGGCAGGGGCACCTCCGGGCTGCCGCCCAGGCCGATCGTGGCGCCGGGCAGGGCGGCGTCGCTGCCGCGCAGGGCGAAGACCAGGTGGAGGGGGACGGCGACGGTGCGCTCGGGGAGGGGCCCCCCTTCGGCCGCCACGCTCAGCAGACCGCAACGCGCGGCCGGCCCGTTGAGCAGCAGCTCGAGCGGAGAGGCGCCGGACGTGGCGATCGGCGCCAGGCAGGAGACCAGGAGCCCCAGGGTGGGGCGGGAGCCGGCCAGCGGGGCCTGGAGGTAGGCCACGAGCCGGCCGATGGTGAGATCGTCCTCCACGGCGGCGGCCAGGGCCACGGCCAGGCTCTCGGAGAGGGAGAGGCCGAGCTCGCGGGCCAGGTCCAGGAGGGGGATGTCGTCCGCCGCCGGCCGGCCCAGATAGAGCGGCAGGGCCTCCCGCCATCCCCCCGTGTCTCCGCGCACCGCCTCCAGGCAGGCGCGGAGATGGCGGATCTCCCAGCCATCCCCCTCGGGAGCGCCGTCCCACGCGAAGGCGGCGAGGGCCGCGAGCGCGTAGGTGCGCAGGGTCACGGCGGTGGTGACCCCGAGCCGTGGCAAGGCGGCGACCGGCTCAGCCGGCATGGAAGATCTCCAGGGGCTGCTCGTAGTGGAAGCGGACGACCCGGCCGAGCCAGGGGACCCAGCCCGGATCCAGGTCGAGCCCGGCGCGCCGGACACGGATCTCGACCTGGCGGGGGTCGAGGAAGACGTCCAGGTGGGTGCGGGTGGCGATCACCTGTCCCGGCCGTTGCACCAGATCGGCCAGACCGATCCCGGCGCGGCGGCGGCACCAGCGCCGGGCGGCGATGAGCCAGGCCTCGAGGGCGATCTCCAGAGCGGACCGTGCCGGCGCGGCAGGGCCCCGCCCCGGCGCCTCATGGGCCAGGAGATCCCGCACGCCCTTCCCGGCCCGGCCGCGCCAGAGCGCCAGGTCCAGCCGGCCGGAGGCGTCGGTCAGGAGCCGGACCCCGGGCTCGCCGGCCTGGCGGCGGACGCGAAGGGGTCCGGCGGCGATCCCCTGGAGCCAGGCCGCGGGCACGGCGAAGGCCAGGAAGGGATGGGGGCCCTCCTCGGGGATGGGAACGGCGCGGCGCGCCGGCTCATCCTCCCCGGCGCCGAAGCGGCCTGCGCAGTGGTGGAGGAGCCTGGCGGGAAAGCCGATTTCGAGCAGGTGCGGGTGGTCCTCCAGGAAGCCGCCCAGGCCGAGGCGGGCGAAGGCCGGGAGGAGGAGGAAGAGACCGGCCAGAGAGGAGAGCTCGCCCTGGGGGTTGCCGTGGGCCGGGGCGGAGAGGTCCGGAGGGGTAGGGGCTTCAGGGACGGCAGGGGCCTCCTCTACATTCCTCGCGTTCGGGTTTTCGCCGCCCGGCTCTCTCTGTTCTGAAGATGGGGAGAGGGCATGTAGGGGCGAGATCGGAAGA
>DASXJP010000023.1:0-13879 GCA_036497345.1 Thermoanaerobaculia bacterium | reverse complement strand
ACCGGAATGCCCTCCGCCTTGCGGACGGCGCCCGGAATCCGCGCCCTGGGCGGAGCCGGAGGAGCCGGAGCCACGGCCGGAGCGGCTTCCGGCGGCTCGGGCGTTTCGGCCGCCTCCGGAGCCTCCGCGGCCTCGGGAGCTTCGGCGGCTTCCGGAACCGCGGTGGCTTCGGGAGCCGCGGGGGCTTGCTCTGCCACGGGAGCCTGCGGGGTACGTTCCTGCGCCACGATACGGAGCGGCACGAGACCGGCGAGAACCGCCGCTCCGGCCAGCCACCACCAGCCGGACATCCGGCGCTTGTTGTCTGAGCTTTGCTGAAGCATCTGAAGTCTCCTTTTCAGGGTCTGCAGCGAAGGCGAGGCGCCCGCGGCGGCGAGACCGGTCTCTCGCGGGGCCACACCCCACCGGAGGAGCAGGCGCCCGTAGGCCTGGGGCGCCGTCCCCAGGATTCGGAGCACCTCCGCGTCGCACGCGGCTTCGCGGGCGATCGCGTATTCACGGGCGGCGAGCGCCGCCAATGGATGGAAGAAAAAGATCCTGTGCGCCAGGGCCGGCACCCATCCGAGCCACAGATCCTTGCGGCGCAGATGGACCAGCTCGTGGCAGAGAGTCATCGCGACCTCGGCCGGCGTCAGCCGTTCGAGGCCCGCGCGGGGGATCAGCACCACCGGCTGGGCCAACCCCGTCACCTGCGGCGTGCGCACCTCGCCCGACCCGCGCAGATCCGGAGCCCGGCGGATTCCCAGCCGCTCGCAGATCGCCGCGAGCGCCGCCCGCACCCACCCCTCCCGCACCGGCTCCGCCGAGCGGACGATCCGCCGCGTCTCCAGGAGCTGCCGAAGGGCCTTTCCAGAGAGGATCAGCAGCCCGAGGAGCCACAGGCCGGCCACGGACCACACACCGACTTCACGGACCGTGATCCTGTTCCCCTCTCCCGGTGAGGGAGGGGGCGAGGGGACGGGAGAGGGGCCAGGGGTGAGGGCTCGGGAGGGGGCGACATTCCTTATATATAAGTGCGCCGCCGGAGCCGCGCGCTCCACCGCCGGCAACAGCGGGAGCTTCACGGCCGGCAGCGCGACCAGACCCAGCAGCAGCTTCAGGCACGCCGCCCACCACAGCCCGCAGCGCACCGCGGCCGGCAGGCGGGGGGCGAGGCGGCAGACGGCCCAGACCAAGGCGACGAAGAGCCCGCCTTCGAGCGAGGCCCGCACGAGCGTCCCGACGATCCCCCAGGCGCTCACGGCTCCTCCCTCCGCTTCGACTGCAGCTTCGCCACCAGCTCTTCGAGCTCGGCGAGATCCGCGTCCGAGACCTCGGCCTCTTCGGTCAGATAGGTCACGAAGGGGGAGACGGAGCCGCCGAGCGTCTTCTCGACGAACGTCTTCACCACGTCGCGCAACACCTCGCCGGCCGGCGCCGGAGAGAAGTATTGATAGACCCCCTCCACCTGGCGGCGGTCGAGATGCTCCTTCTGCCGCAGGCGCTCCATCATCGTCAGCACGGTCGAGCGGGCCAGTCCGCGCGGCCAGCCGAACCCCTCCGCCGCCTGTCCGACCGTGGCCGCCCCCTGCTCCTCCACGTACTGGAGGAGCGCCAGCTCCTGGTCTCCGATGGATTTGGGTCTCATGCGTCGTCTCTCCTCTACAGCGACTGACTACAACTGTCGCCATCCTACTCGTGACGACATCTGTCGTCAAGGGGGTTGTACGGGGGAGGGGGCGGGAAAGTTTCCGGTCCGCCCGGGCATTGATGCCCGGGCGGGAACCGGATTCTCCCTCCAGCCGTCTACGCTCCTGAGGAGATCCCATGCCCAAGCTCCTGCTCGCCCTCCCCTGCCTTCTCCTGCTGGCTACCGCCGCCTCCGCTGAAACCTCCACCGGCTTCATTGACGCCCCTGGCGGCGGCAAGCTCTGGTACGAGGTGAAGGGTCAGGGATCGCCGATCGTCTTCCTTCATGACGGCCTGGTGCCGAGCGCCGGATGGGACGAGCCGTTCGACGTCCTCGCGGTATATTTCCGGGCGATCCGCTATGACCGCCGCGGGTTCGGCCGCTCCGAGGCACCGAAGGGCACCTACTCCGACGTCGACGATCTCGAGGCCGTGCTCGCGACGTTGAAGATCGGCCGCGCCACGCTGGTGGGGTGCTCGAACGGCTCCCGGCTGGCGGTGGACTACGCGCTCGCCCATCCGGACCGGGTCGAGGCTCTCGTGCTCGTGGGCCCCGTGATCTCCGGCCTCCCCTACTCCGAGCACTTCCTGCGCCGCGGCATGGTCAACTACCGGCCGATGTTCCAGGAGAAGAGCCGGCAGAAGCTGATCGAAGCCTGGGTCCAGGACCCCTATCTCACGGATTCCCACAGCACCCAGGCGCGGACGCGCCTGCGCGAGCTCCTGACGAAGAACCCCGGCCCGCTGACCGCCACCTTCCCGGAGAGCCGACCGCCGGAGCGCCCCGCCGTCGGCCGCCTCGCCGAAATCCACGTCCCCACCCTGATCCTGGTGGGCGAGTCGGACATCCCCGACGTCCACGCCCACGCCGGGGTCCTGGAGGCCGGGATCCACAACGCGCGGCGGATGATCGTCCCCAAGGCCGGCCATCTGATCCAGTTGGAGCAGCCAGGATTTCTCGAGTGGAGGGTCCGTGAATTTCTCCGCCCCGGCGAGACCGCCCAGCACGAGCTGATGATGGTCTCCGACACGGCTCATGGCCTCGACGAGGCCCGGCGCGCCCTCGACTACGACGCCAGCGCGCCGCTGGAGATCCAAGAAGCCGGCACCGAGCGGCGCGGCGACGTGCGGATCGTCGACCTCTCCTACGCCAGCCCGATGGGCGGACGGGTGCCGGCCTATCTGATCCTGCCGCCGGGCGAGGGGAAGCACCCCGCCGTCCTCTTCCTCCACCCGGGGCAGGGAGACCGCAAGACCTTCCTCGACGAGGCCGTCGGGCTCGCCAGGGACCACGGCTTCGTGTCGCTCACGATCAACGCTCCCTTCCTGCGCCCCGAAAATCAGGGGAAGCGCGGCGGCAACCCCTGGAATCCGGAGGTGGAGCGCCGGGAGAAGATCCAGACCATTCAGGATCTCCGCCGCGGCTTCGATCTCCTCGTCGCGCGTCCCGAGGTCGATCCCAGACGCCTGGCCTACGTCGGCCACAGCCTGGGAGCCACGGTGGGCGGAATCCTCGCCGGCGTCGAGAAGCGCCCGGTCGCCTTCGTCCTGATGGCGGGCTACCCGTCGCTCACCCACGCGGTGATGAGCAACGGCGACCAGGGCTCCATCGCCTTCCGGGAGCTCGCCACTCCCGAGCAGCGGGACGCGTACGTCAAGACCATGGAGCCCTTCGACGCCCTCTACTACATCGCCAACGCCGCTCCCGCGAAGATCCTGTTCCAATTCGCCCGACGCGACGAATTCATCTCGGCCTGGGATGCCGCGGCCTACGTCTGGGTGGCGAAAGAGCCCAAGGAGGTGCTGTGGTACGACACCGACCACTTCTTCAACGAGGCCGCGCGGCGGGACCGGGATGAGTGGCTGGTGAAAGCCCTGCCATGAAAGGCCAATCCGTGGAGCCGCTCACGCCGATCTATACCGCGGAGCTGTTTTCGCCGCTCCATCAGGAGCTCCTCGTCCTCCTGCGGGGGCTCGCGCCCGCGGACTGGGAGCGGCCCACGGTCGCGGGCTCCTGGCGCGTGCGCGACGTGGCCGCGCATCTCCTCGACGTGGACCTCCGCAAGCTCTCGATCCAGCGCGACGGGCATCTGGTCCCTCCCGAGGAGCCGATCGGCAGCTATGGGGACCTCGTCCGTTTTCTGAACCGGCTGAACGCGGACTGGGTGGCGGCCTCCCGGCGGCTGAGCCCGCGCGTGCTCGTCGACCTCCTCGTGATGACCGGCCCCGCGGTCTCCCAATTGATGGCCGCGCTCCCGCCCCATGAGCCGGCCGCCTTCTCCGTCGCCTGGGCCGGCGAGAGCCGCTCCGAAAATTGGTTCGACGTCGGCCGGGAGTACACCGAGCGCTGGCATCACCAGATGCAGATCCGCGTCGCGGTGGGGGCCCCGCTCCTGCTGGAGCGCCGCTGGCTCCATCCGCTGCTCGACCTCTCCGTCCGCGCGCTGCCGCGGGCCTATGAATCCGTGGCGGCGGACCCGGGGACGGCGATCGTCTTCGAGGTTACGGGCGCGGACGGGGATTCCTGGTCCCTGATCCGGAACGAGGGAGAGTGGAACGTCTTCCGTGGAGCGGCCCCCGATCCGGCGGCGGCCGTCCGCGCCGATCCCGACACCTCCTGGCGGCTGCTCTACAACGCGCTGCCGCCGGAGGCCGCGTTGAAAAGAATCAGGATCGAAGGCGAAGCCACGCTCGCGGCGCCGCTCCTCTCCACCCGCTCGGTCATGGTGTAGGCCGCTCGCGTAATATACCCGCTGCTCAACGGCTACCGAGGAGGAGCCCCCATGATCGACCTCATCTGCACCGGTACTTGAGGAACCTGCCGCAAGGCGGTCGCCTTGCTGAACGAGAAGGGCATCGAGTACCGCTACCGCGACTACGTCAAGACTCCGCTGTCCGAGGCCGAGATCCGCGACGTCCTCGCCCGCCTCGGCCTCCGTCCCAAGGACGTGCTCCGCCCCAAGGACCCTGCCGTCAAGGAGCTTGGACTGACCGGCGACGAGCCCGACGCCAAGCTCATCGCCGCCATGGCCCGGCATCCCACCCTCCTCCAGAGGCCGATCGGGATCGTGGGCGACCGGGCGGTGGTGGGAAGGCCGCCGGAGCGGTTGCTGGAGCTGGTGGCGGATCGATGAGACGTCCTCCAGACGCGGAACTCTTCACCGCATCCGGTCACGCGGTGGCGTCAGCCGGACTGAAATCATCTCTCTGCAAAAAATCGTGATTCAGGCCAACTTTCCGGCGCGTTGAAGCCGTCAACGAGAAACACATCTACAGAAAGCCGGAAGAAGTTGCCACGGTCCGGTTACGAGTCACCGATTTTGGTCTATTTTTCACTGACCTGTTGGCCTTGCGGCTCCAAGAGGCGCTTCCCTATCATGCCGGCATGCTCTTCGGCGTTCCCCATATCGGCAAAGCGATCGCAGCCCTGAGATCGGACGCCAAGTACAACCAGACGCAGCTTGCCAAAGCACTCGGAATCAAGAAGAGCACGATGAACAAATACGAGAAAGGAACGGCCGCCCATATGCCGGAGGATGTCCTGGAGAGAATAGCCCAGATCATCAACCGGGATGTGATCGAAATATGGGAAACAGCGTTCGAGATCTTCCGGTTCAATTTTCTAAGGGAGAAGGCACAGCGGGAAGGCACGGATCTGGATACACTGCTCGCGCGACACGATTCGGGCATCTCGGCTGACGAGGTCGACGTAGCGCTGGACGCCTACGTGGAAAAGCTGCGCGAGTACGAGAAAAAACGGAACGCACTCATGGCGCGAGAAAAGGGCAGCAGGCTCACCGTGCGGGACCTCATCGTGGAAGTGGCCCCGAAGAAAAGATCCCGGAAGCCGACTTCCAAAAAGCCAGTGGCCAAGAAGGATCCCAAGCGATGATCCTTCTACCCGGACGCCCCGGTCAACGTTTCGATCACCCGGTCCCACGTCACCTCCCGCACCCGCCCCTGCCCCGCCAAGCCCATGGCGCGGGCCCGCTCGCGATCTCGATACAGAAGATCGATCCTCGCGCCGATCTCCTTCGGGGAATCGGATGGGCAGACGAAGCCGTTGACGCCGTCCTCCACGAATTCGAGGACTCCGCCGGCGTCCGCGGTGCTGATCATCGGCTTGGCGGCCTTGAAGGCTTCGACGGTGACGTAGCCGTAGTCCTCATCGTAGGGTGCGTAGTAGACGCCGAGGCAATTCGCGTACTGCTCGACCACGTCGCGGTCGTCCACCCAGCCGAGGAGCTCGACGCGGTCGCGGAGGCCCGAGCGATCGATCAGCTCCTGCAGTCTCTCGCGCTCGGGGCCGGTGCCGGCGATGCGGCAGCGCACCGGGGTCTCGGTGTGCTTCATGACGCGGATCAGGAGATCGAAGCGCTTCAGGGGATCGAGACGGCCAATCGAGAAGATATAGTCTCCGAAATCCCCCGGATGATAGAGACGGTCGAGCTTCGGCGGCGGATAGAGCACCTCCGCTTCAATCTGGTTGAAGCGGCGCAGGCGGTCCGCCACGTTGCCCGAGATGGTGTAGACGGCGCGCGCCTCGGAGAGGGTGCGGCGGTCCATGGCGCGGATCATCTCCAGCGCTCTGGCGTCGCGCGGCTGCGCGGCGGCGAAGTCGCTGTAGCGCGTGCCCAGCAGGTCGTACGCTTGCCGGAGCTGATGGATCAGCCAGATCACCTTGTTGGGATGTTTGATCAGATAGGACGGAAAGCGCGTCGCGATGACGAGGTCGATCCGCTTGCCCGCCGCCTCGGTGAGGTTCACCAATCGCCAGGCGAGGCTCCCCTTCAGCAGCTCGGTGCGCGTGGGCCAGTGGAACGGCAGGGCGACGACGTCCACCTCGAAGCCGCGGGACTTGAGCTCGTCGCGCAGGGAGTCGACCAGCATCTCGGCGCCGCCATAGGCGAACGGGATCTTGGTGGCGCAGATGACGATGCGCGGCTTCATCCGCCGCCCCGCTCCTTCTCCTCCAGGCGGCGCTCCAGGGTCTCGACGCGGGCGGAGAGCTGGTGGAGCTCGCGCGCGGTGCGTTCCTGCGCTTCGACCAGATCCTCGATCAGCAGCGCCGCCGCCTGGTTGAAGCCGTTCTGCTGCTCCAGCACCGGCCGGATGAGCCACTTGAGGAACAGCTTGTAGAACGCCTTGCGGGCGAGGACGATGAAGCGCCCCAGCCCCGGCCGGTGGGAGAAGGCGATCGGCTCCTGGACGTACTCCCGCTGCTTCAAGGCGAGCAGCCCGCCGCGCGTCTCCTCCCCTCCGCCGGCCAGCGTGGTCGACTCGGCGCGGCGCTGGCGCACGCCGGAGCGGACTTTCTGGAGGACCTCGGCGACGCGGAGGTCTTCGGGGGGCGGGGCGGGGGTAGGGTCGGACATGCGGAGTCGATCATAGAACACGTGCCGGCCCCTCCCGAGCCCTCATCACCCCGACCCTCTTCTCCCGTCCCCTCCCGCCCTCCCTCACCGGGAGAAGAGGGAGAAAACCTTCGGGGTTGTTTTGGGCGGGCGGTTCCCCTCTCCCGGTGAGGGAGGGTGGGAGGGGACGGGAGAGGGGCAGGGGTGAGGGTTTACGGGCCTTCGCCCGTGAAGCCGAGGAAGACGCCCAGGTTGCGCGGATCGTGGCTCTTGGGATCGAGGCGCGCGGGGACGAGGCCGACGGTGGTGTCCAGAGTGAAGCGGTAGAAGAGCTCGCGGCCGGTCGGGAAGAAGCCGAGGTCGCGGGCCACGGGTGAGAGGGTCAGGTCGACCGGTGTGCCGTCGCGCTTGCCTTCGGTGTCGAAGCGCACGGTCAGCCGGCCGGCGTTGCCGTCGAGGGTCAGGACGTTGGCCGCCGAGAGGGAGTAGACCGTGAAAGCGAGCCGGGAGAGCGGCTTCGGGGAGACGACGATCACCTCGGAGCGCGTCCCGCCCCGCACCCAGACGCCGTGTGGATGGCGCTCCTCGACGAAGAAGGCATCCCGCGGAACGATCCAGACGGCGTCCCCCCAGGTCTGGGCGGAGTAGCCCGGGAGATGGTCACCCGGGATCAGGGTCAGCTCCAATGGCATCCGCCGGAAGGTGGAGGCCGTCGTGTGGAGCGGAGCTTGGAGCAGGGCCACGGTGGTCCAGAGCCCGGCGGCGAGGTAGGGAAGGACCAGGCTGCGGCGGGCGTCCAGGCGGCGCGGCAGAAAGAGGAACGCCGGATAGACGAGAGCGAGATACCGGCTGCCGAGGAAACCGGGGGCGCCCGCGAAGTCGTGCGGATGCAGGATCAGCACGAGCCCCGCGTACAGCAGCAGGGCGGCCGCCACCAGATGACGCGAGCGGTCCTTCCGTCCCGGCAGATAGAGGATCAGGGAGAAGAGGGCGAAGGGGAAATAGGGGAGGAACCCGGTGAAGCGTCCGGCGAGGAGATAGAGGAGGTTGCGCGGCAGGAGCCGCAGGCCGGTGGCGATCTCCGGAGAGGCCTCGTCGGTCCGGTACCCCTGCCAGAGATCGCGCGGGCTCTCGAGCGGGAATTCGGCGTCGAAGGTGCGGCGCTGGGCTCCTCCGAAGGCGCTCCACTCTCCGGTCCCCTTCCTCTGGATCAGGGCGAGGAGCCCCGCCGCGAGGAGGATCCCGGCGACGAGGGCCGCCAGACCCCGCCAGCGGCGCCGCGCCGCGAGGTCGATCAGGATAGGCAGGCCGAGCAGACCCAGAAGCGGGCTCGCCGTCACGGCCGCGCCGAGCAGGATTCCCGCGCCGGCGAGAAGCGCGAGGTTTTGCCTTTCCAGACGGCGCCAGACGAGCAGGGGGAAGAAGACGCAGGCCATGAGGAAGACGTCCTGCTCCAGGCGGAAGGCATAGGCGAGCGCCGCCGAGGCGAAGAAGAAGCCGGCCACGAAGAGCGGGGCTCCGGCGTCTTCCGCGAGCAGCCAGAGGGCCGCGATGGCCATGGCGAGGAAGAGGGCCACGTTGAGCAGGGCCATCCCCCGCACGCCGAAAACCGCGTAGAACGGCAGCGCCGCGAGCGGATAGGCGAGGGGCCGGCCATAGCGCGGGGTCTTGCCGCCGTCATCGGTGAAGAGGGTCAGGCCGGCGGGTCCGCCCCCCCAGAGCGCCTGGGCGCGGTCGAGGTCCGACTGGCGGTAGGTGAGATCGTGATCGTGCCAGAGGCTCTGGACCATCATCACCGCAGTGGCCTCGTCGCCGGCCGGCAGCGGACCCCGCCGGCCCGCGAGCCCCCAGGCCAGGGCGAGGAGGAGCAATGCCAGGCAGACGAGGGGTAGGGGGCGGGGGCGCATGATGGGGCCAAGTCGCGGAAACCGCGTAAAGATACACTCTCCGGCGGCATGAGGGTGAAATCGGCCTCTTTCGCGCGCGCCGTTTTCCGCTTCGGCTCCCCCCGCCGTCTGCGCCGGACCTTCCTCTGGCTGCGGGAGATCGCGGGGGAGAGCCGCCGGCGGCGCGCGGAGCCGCGGATGACGGTGGCGGTGGACGTCAACTCGTTCTACGAGGCGCTGACCGGGGTGGGGTGGTATCTCCATCAGATCCTCGTCCATCTGGCGGACCGGGACGACTTGCGATTGCGGCTCTACGGCCAGAGCCTGGTCGAAACCGACCCCGGGGCTCCCCGGCCGGTGGTGGCGTTCCCTGCGGGCCCCGCCATCGAGCGGGTGGTCTATGAGGCGCCGGACGGCCTGGTGGTGCCGCCGTGGCGGGCGAATCAGATCCTCCGCCGGCTGGCTCCGCTGCTGATGGCGGCGGACGGCAATCAGGTGCTCTTCGGGCCGAACTACCTCTTCCCTCCGCTCTTCCGCTTCGCCCGCGGGGCCCGGGTGGCGACCGTCCACGATCTCGGGCTGCTCAAGGTCCCCTGGGCGGTGCGCCCGGACTCGGCCGAGGCCCTGCGGGAGCGGCTGGAGCGGACGCTCTTCGAGGCGGACCTCCTGCTCACTCCCTCGGAGGCGGTGCGGCAGGAGCTGATCGGGATCGGCGTCTCGCCAGACCGCGTGCGGGCGATCCACCACGGTACCGGCGTCCTGGCCGAGACGGCGCCCTCGAGCCCGCCGCCAAGAGCGCCGTCCCGTTACGCGCTCCATGTGGGGACGGTGGAGCCGCGCAAGAACGTCCCCACTCTGCTCGCGGCCTGGCGGCTGCTGCGGTCGCGCGGGATCGACGCGCCCCCGCTGGTGCTCTGTGGCGGCTGGGGGTGGAAGGCGGAGGAGGTCCGGCAGGAGATCGAGGCAGCGGGGCGGGAGGGTTGGGCGGTCCATCTCGGGTATGTGGGGCCGGGAGAGCTCGCCGCCCTCTATGCCGGAGCCGAGCTCGTGGCGCTCCCCTCCTTCTACGAGGGGTTCGGCCTCCCCGCCATCGAGGCGCTCCAGGCGGGAGCGCCGCTGGTGGCGAGCGATCTGCCGGTGCTGCGCGAGGTGGCCGGGGACGCCGCTCTCTACGCGCCTCCCCATCGGCCGGACCTCTGGGCGGACCGGATCGCGGAGCTCCTGGCGAATGAGGCTTTGAGAGAGGAGATGCGGCAGCGGGGGAAAGAACGGGCGCGGGCGTTCGATTGGGGGCGGGCGGCGGCGGAGACGGCGGGGGCGTTCCGGGCCGCCCGGGGATGATGCCCGGGCCTTGCAGTAAGATCCGCCCCCGATGCCCGTCCTCAACCTCCCCGCCCTCCTGATCGCGGCCGTCCTCCTCGCCGGAGCGGCGTGGCCGGGCTCTCCGCGCGCGTTTCAGGTGGTGGTGCTGGCCGCGATGCTGGCGGCGCTCTGGGAGGTGGGGTCCCGGCTGGCCCGGTGGCTGGCGCCGGATCTCCCCTGGGATTCTCACGCCGTGGCCGCGTTCTCGCTGGCGGTAGGGATCGCCGTGGTACCCGCGACCTGGATGGGGCAGATCGGCTGGCTCCGGCCGGCGCCGTTCCTGATCTGGACGGCGATCGCGTTCCTGATGGTGCCCATCCCGCGGCGGGACGTAGGGGCTGGGCTCGTTCCCGCCTCTGCTCCGACTTCGAGGGTGATCCGGGCCGACACCGCGCTACTGATCATGGCGGCGCTGGCCGTCTTCCTGGTCGGCCTCTACGACCTGTGGCGGCTGCGCTGGGCGCCGGCGGGCCCTCATGGGTTCGACGACGTCTCGTATCACCTGTCGGCGGTCGCCACCTGGATCCGCCACGGGGACGTGCGGATGATCCGGTTCTCGATGGGGGCCCCGACCACGCCGTTCTTCCCGATCCTGGGGGAGATGGCGTCGTGGGTGCTGATCGCGCCGTTCCGGAACAGCGACGTGGCGGCGCGCTGGACGCAGCTCTTCTTCGCCGTCTTCTCGTTTCTGGCCGTGGCCTCGATCGCCCGCCGGCTGGGCCTCTCGCGCCGCAACGCGGCCTTCGCGGCGATCTGCTACGCAGGCATCTACCACGTCTTTCCGGTCCTGTCGGTGAGCGCCGGCAACGACCAGAGCACCTCCTTCTTCACTCTGGCCGGCCTCGACGCCGGGCTGGCGCTCGCCCGCCGCCCCCGTCCGGGGGTGGCGGTGGTGGCCGGCGCCGCCCTGGGGCTGCTGCTCGCCACCAAGTACATCGGCGTCCTGTTCGTGCCGCCGGTCCTGGCCGTGATCGCGGCCGCCGTCTGGATCGAATGGATCGAGCGGCGGCGCCAGGAGCCGGCGGAGCGCCCCCGGGCCCGAACCCTTCTGGGGATCGCCCTGGCGCTCGCCCTGGCCATGGCGATCAGCGGCGGCTATACCTATCTGCGGAATGCCGTCACGACGGGCAATCCGCTCTTCCCCGCTCCCGTGAAGGTCTTCGGCGTCGAGATCTTCCCGGGCTGGGGGGGCATCTCGTCCTCGGATCTGTCGTCGGCGCCCGAATTCCAGATCGACGTCTGGCGGTTCCTCACCCGCCGGTCGAAGCTCTTCGGCTCCTGGTTCCCGTTCACCCTGCTGCCGGCCGCCCTCCTGGCGCCGCTCCTGGCGCTCTGGCGCCGCCGGTGGCCGGCGGCGCTGGTATTCGCTTTGTCGGCGGTGTTCTTCCTGGAGTTCCTCTATGTGATGGCGGACCACCGGGACATCCGCTACTTCCTGCCGGCGGTCGCCCTCGCCGCCGTGGCCTTCGCGTGGCTTCTGGAGGAGATCGGCCCCCGGGCGATCCCGGTGCGCGACGTCGTGCTGGCGTGGATCACCCTTCAGGCCGGCCGGCACATCGGGCAGTCGGCGGTGGTCAATCTGGTGGGCGGATTGGTGGTGGTCGCGGCGGGGGTGTGGCTGGAGAGGATGTGGTGGAGAGGGCGGGAGCAAGCCCCGGCCCTGCGTTCCTGGATTCACCGGTGGGGGTGGGTCGCGGCGGCAGGTGCGGTCCTGATCGCCGCCGTGCCGCTGGGATGGGCGGTCAGCAATTATCAGGTGAAGAAATTCTCCAACCCCAAGATGGCCGGGCCGCTCGCCCTGGAGCGGATCGTGGGGCCCCGCGGGGCACGGGTCGCCTATGCGGGGTACAACCAGCCCTACTTCTTCTTCGGCCGCCGGTTCCAGAACGACCTCCAGATCGTGCCGCGCAACCGGATGCTCGACGCCCAGTACTACCACTGGGGGATGAGGATGGTCGATCCCTACGAGGCCGGGACCTACCGGCGGTGGCGGGAGGTCCTCGCGGAGAAGAGGATCGAGTACGTGGTGATCGTCCGCGGCCCCTGGGAGGAGCCGGAGGGACGGTGGGTCTCCCGGCGGACGGAGGGCTTCGCGCTGGCCTGGGCGGGCGAGGGCGTGGAGATCTGGCGGGTGATCAACGCCCCTCCGGCGGACCCCCGGTAGAATCCCCGCGCCATGCCGAGCCGCCCCGCTTCTCCGCCGACGATCGCCGTGGACCTCCGCGCCCTGGTCCCCACGATCACCGGCATCGGCGTCTACACCCGTTCGCTGCTGCTGGCGCTGGCCGCGCGGGGGAATTTCCGCTTCATCGGGATGGCCCACCGGCCGCCGCGCGGGGCCGAGGAGCTGCAGGACGCGGGGATCGCCCTGGAGCATCACGGCGCGCCGCTCGGGGTGATCTGGCAGCAGCTCAAGCTGCCGCGGCGGCTGGCGCGAGGGGATATCGACCTCTTCTGGTCGCCGCTGATCACGCTCCCCCTGCGCTGCCCGGTGCCGGCGGTGGCCACGGTCCACGATCTCACGGTGCTGCTCTACCCCGAGGCGCACACGCTGAAGGTGAGAGCGAGCCTGCTGCCGTTCCTGCGCCCCTCTTTCGAGGGGGCGCGACGACTGGTGACGATCTCCGGGGCCACGGCGCGGGACCTCGCGTTCCACTTCCCCCAGTGCGCGGAGAAGATCCGGGTGGTCTATCCCGGCATCGATCCCGAATTCCGGCCGGGGGAGCCGGCGGAGATCGCGGCCACGCGGCGGGAGCTCAAGGCTCCCGAGGGGTACATCCTCTACGCCGGCACCGTGGAGCCGCGCAAGAACCTCGGACGGCTGCTCGACGCCTGGACGGCGCTGAAGAGCGAGGACCCGCAGACGCCGCCGCTCGTCCTCGCCGGCCCCCACGGCTGGGGGAGCGAGCGGCTGGCCCGGCGCATCCGATCGCTGGAGCCTGAGGGGGTCATCGCGGTCGGACGCGTGGAGCGGGAGCGGCTGGTGCGGATCTTCCAGGCGGCGCGGATCTTCGTCTACCCCTCGCTCTACGAGGGGTTCGGCTTCCCCGCCGCCGAGGCGCTCGCCTGCGGCGTGCCGGTGATCACCTCGGACACCTCCAGCCTGCCCGAGGTGGTGGGGGACGCCGGGCTGCTCGTCGATCCGGAGGATTCCGGCGCCGTCGCCGGCCGCATCCGGTATCTCCTCGATCATGGGGACAAGGCGGCGGATCTCGCCGCGCGGGGGACCGAGCGGGCCGCCCGTTTCCGCTGGGATCGCGCCGCGGCGGAGATGGAAGAGGTGTTTCGGGAGGCGTTGGCGTAGAATTCCCCTCCGAACGCCCACCCGGTCCCTCTTTGTAGGGGCGCCCCTGTGTGGGCGCCCTGCAACGCTGAGGGCGGCCACATAGGGCCGCCCCTACAAAAGGCATTCTCTCGGAGTTAGGTTTGCCCTATACGATCGGCATCGACGCGCGCAAGATTCAGGACTTCGGCATCGGCACCTACGTGCGGAACCTGATCCGCTCGCTCGCCGCCATCGACTCCGAGAACCGGTACATCCTGCTGGCCAAGCCGGCGGACAGCGACGGGCTGCGCGATCTGCCGGAGAATTTCCAGGTGGCGCTCGAG
>DASXJP010000022.1:0-16343 GCA_036497345.1 Thermoanaerobaculia bacterium | reverse complement strand
GGCCCTATGTGGCCGCCCTGGAATGAATCACCCTAAAAACAAAGGGCGGCCACATAGGGCCGCCCCTACAGATTCCCCCTGGGAACCGGCTCAGCTCGGGGCGTGCCCCCCCTCCCCCACCACCCACGTATCCCCACCCTTGAGGAGATCCTCCAGCTTGCCGACGCCCAGACGGTCGGTCTCGGTCTGGAGCTGGGAGATGACCCGCTCCTCGTAGGAGGGCATCTCGACGTCGCGGAAGACGCCGAGGGGGGTCGGGAAGTGGGGCGGCTGGAGCTGCGCCGCGAGGAAGGCGGTGGCGGAGTTCTCCTGCGTCTCGTCCCAGACCAGGCAGTCGTCCGGTCCAAGCTCGCCGCCGAGCTCGATCACCTCCATCAGCGTCCCCCGCATGCGGATCCCGCGGTTCTTGTTCTTGCCGAAGACCAGGGGCTTGCCGTGCTCCAGGTAGAGCGCGCTCTCGTCCTTGGTCTCCTTGTCCGTCATATAGGCGAAGGCCTTGTCGTTGAAGATGTTGCAGTTCTGGTAGATCTCGACGTAGGCGGTCCCCTTGTGCTGGGCGGCGCGGCGCAGGGTGTCGCGCAGGTGGGCCTGGAAGATGTCCACGCTGCGGGCCACGAAGGTCGCCCCGGCGCCGATGGCGAGCGACAGCGGGTTGAACGGGTAGTCGACCGAGCCCACCGGCGAGGACTTGGTCTTCTTGCCCAGCTCGCTGGTGGGCGAGAACTGCCCCTTGGTGAGGCCGTAGATGCGGTTGTTGAACATCAGGATCTTCACTCCGACGTTGCGCCGCAGGGTGTGGATCAGATGGTTGCCGCCGATCGACATCGAGTCGCCGTCGCCAGTGGCGATCCAGACCTCCAGCTCGGGGCGGGCCAGCTTGAGGCCGGTCGCCACCGCGGGCGCCCGCCCGTGGATGGTGTGGAAGCCGAAGGTGTTCATGTAGTAGGGGAACCGGCTGGAGCAACCGATCCCGGAGACGACGACGAACTTCTCGCGCGGAATCCCCAGCTCGGGGAAGACCTGCTGCACGGCCGACAGGATGGCGTAGTCCCCGCAGCCGGGGCACCAGCGCACCTCCTGGTCGGTCTGGAAGTCCTTCTTGCTGAGGGGCGGGGCTGGCGTCTCAGTGGGCATGGTTGGACTCCAGGATCGACTGGATCTTGTCCAGGATCTCTTGACGGGAGAAGGGTTTCCCCTGCACTTTGCTGAGCGTGATGACGTCCTTGAGGTAGCGGGCCCGCAGCAGCAGGGCGAGCTGGCCGAGGTTCATCTCCGGCAGCAGCACGCGCTCGAACCGCGCCAGCACGTCGCCCAGGTTCGCCGGGAACGGATTGAGATGGCGCAGGTGGGCGCGGCTGACCGGCAGCCCCTGGCGGCGCGCACTGTTGACCGCGCCGGTGATCGCCCCGCCGGTCGAGCCCCAGCCGAGGACGAGCAGCGGACCGCCGTCCGGGTCGCCGAAGACCTGGAGGTCCGGCAGCTCGCGGGCGATCCGCGCCACCTTCTCGGCCCGCAGGTGGACCATGCTCTCGTGGTTGACCGGGTCGTAGGAGACGTTGCCGGTGACGTTCTCCTTCTCCAGGCCGCCGATGCGGTGCTCCAGGCCCGGCGTGCCGGGGATGGCCCACGGGCGGGCCAACGTCTCGGGATCGCGCGCGTAGGGGTGGAACCCCTCCGGATCGGTGCGGAAGTCGATCCGCAGATCCGGCAGGTCCTCCACGTTCGGCAGCTTCCAGGGCTCGGAGCCGTTGGCGATGTAGCCGTCGGAGAGCAGCACCACGGGGACCATGTGGCGGGTGGAGATACGCACCGCCTCCATCGCAACCTCGAAGCAGTCCTTGGGGGACGCGGCGGCGAGCACCGGCACCGGCGACTCGCCGTTGCGGCCGAACATCACCTGCAGCAGCTCCGCCTGCTCCGTCTTGGTCGGCAGGCCGGTCGAGGGCCCGCCCCGCTGGATGTCGCAGACGACCAGCGGCAGCTCGGTCATCACCGCCAGGTTCATCGCCTCGGCCTTGAGGGCGATCCCGGGGCCCGAGGAGACGGTCACCCCGAGGGCGCCGCCGAAGGAGGCGCCGATCGCCGAGCAGACGGCGGCGATCTCGTCCTCGGCCTGGAAGGTGGTCACCCCGAAGTTCTTGTAGCGCGACAGCTCGTGGAGCACGTCCGAGGCCGGGGTGATCGGATAGGCGCCCAGGAAGAGCGGCAGGCCGCTCCGCCGGCTGGCGGCGATCAACCCCATGGCGAGGGCCATGTTGCCCGTGATGTTGCGGTAGAGGCCCGGTTTCATGTGCGCCGGCGGCACCTCGTAGCGGTCGTGGAACAGCTCCGTGACGTCGCAGAAGTTCCACCCCGCCTTGAGCACGGCGACGTTCGCCTCCGCCAGATTGGGCTTCTTGGCGAACTGGCGCTTCAGCCACTCGACGGTGTTGTCCAGGGGGCGCGAGAACAGCCAGTAGCACATGCCGAGGGCGAACATGTTCTTGCAGCGGTCCATCGACTTGGTGTCGAGGCCGCTCCCCTCCAGCGTGCGGCGGGTCATCGTGGTCAGCGCCACCTCGAAGACCCGGTAGTTGGCCAGGCTGCCGTCCTCCAGGGGGTTCGCGGTGATGCTCGCCTTGGCGAAGTTGCGCTCGTTGAACTCGTCGGTATTGACGATGACGATGCCGTTGGGCTTGAGATCCTTGATCTCTTTCTTGAGCGCCGCGGGGTTCATCGCCACCAGCACGTCCGGGGCGTCGCCCGGGGTGTGGATGTCGTAGTCGGCGATGCGCACCTGGAAGGCCGAGACCCCGGGCAGGGTGCCGGCCGGCGCGCGGATCTCGGCCGGGAAGTCGGGCAGCGTCGACAGGTCGTTGCCGAGCAGCGCCGAGGTGTTGGTGAACTGGGTGCCGGTAAGCTGCATGCCGTCGCCCGAGTCCCCCGCGAAGCGGATGACGACCTCGTCGATCCTTTCGGGCACGGCCGTATGTTTCTCGTTTTCGGCGATCATGGTGGTCTCTCTGCGACTGTGGAAACAACCAGAGCCTGGGATTCATGCCAGGCCCGGGAGAGAGCGCCAGCGCCTCCCGGGGTTTCCACAGCGCGGTATGAATCTTAGCAGAGCGCGGCTTCGGGGGCCCCACCCGGGGGGATGGGCTGAGGCCCTACCGAATCAGGCAGACCGCTTCTGCGGCGGAGTACCCGGAAGGAACCAGCCCTAGGGCCCCTCCGTCCAGGGTCGCCAGCCTTGCGCCGTGCCGGAGGGCAATTCCCAGTAGGTGGGCGTCCGTGACCTGCCTGTACCCCGTCAGCTTCCGGAGATCCACGACTTTCGACGCGGTAAGCGAGATGTCATCGGAAAGGAAGACATGGTTCGGCAGGGAGGTAATCTGGAGAAGGAGATCCGCGGCTTCCAGGGGCGACTTGGCCCCGGGAATCGCATGCTGGTTCGAGGACACCCGGATGAAACCGCTCTCGCTGAGCGGGCAGGTCGCCCAGCCGGCCCACTCGTTCTGGTAGAACCACCTCGTCGCCAAGGCGTGGTGCTCATGGTTCGGCCACGCAAGGGCCACGAGCACATTGATGTCGAGGAGGGAGATCACCTAGGAATCGGATTCCGCGGCCTTGACCATTTCCAGGGTGATCAGCGGAGCATCCTGGGGGATGGAAAATGTCGGAAACACCCGTCCCCTCGCGTCGAGGATCTCCGTCCGGAGCCCCTTACGGGCGAGGTCGGACAGAACCTCGTCGATGCTCCGGTTCTCTGAGGTGGCCAGCCGCTGGGCCTCCTCATAGACGTCGTCGTCGATCTGCAGACTGGCACGCATGAGCACAGGCTAAGTTTCCGGAGGGAGACTGTCAAGCCAAAGAACGCCTTTCCCCCTCAGCAGGCACTTATATAGAGGGAGGCCGGTTCCCAACCGGCCGAGCGTGGTGTGGTCACCCTTCTCGATTGGAGGTCATAACCATGAGAAAAGTGTCTTGGGTACTGCTGATCCTCGGAATCCTCTGTTGCGGCGCCGCCCTGGCGCAGTCCCCGGCCCCGGCGTCTCATCCGTCGGCTCCCGACCTCGAGACCCTCCACCAGGCGATCTTCGCGCCCAACGCCGAGCCGCAGCAGAAGATCGTCCTGTGCAGCCCGCCCACCAACGACGTCTGCCCCTACAAGCAGTGCGAGTGCCTCCGCTACACGTGCTCCCGCTGCGGCATCAAGTCCTTCACCTGCAACGAATCCACGGGCCAGTCCTCCTGCGTCTGCAACGCCTGCTGAGCCCCGACTGGAGGTACATCATGAGTAAAGTGTCTTGGGTCCTGCTGATCCTCGGAATCCTCTGTTGCGGCGCCGCCCTGGCGCAGTCCCCGGCTCCCGCGTCGCCGGCTCATCCGGCGGCTCCCGACCTCGCGACCCTCCACCAGGCGATCTTCGCGCCGGGCTCCGAGCTCGAGCCGAAGGCCCTCCTCTGCAGCCCGCAGACCATCGATCCCTGCGTCAACAAGAGCTGCCAATGCTCCCGCTTCACCTGCGCCGCCTGCGGGGTGAAGTCCTTCACCTGCAACGAGTCGACGGGCGCGTCCACCTGCGTCTGCAAGACCTGCTGAGGCAGTAGGGGCGGCCCTGTGTGGCCGCCCTGAGCGGAGGACGAGAGTCCCGACCACGAAGAAGGACCGAAAATGAACAGGGCGGCCACACAGGGCCGCCCCTACGAAAAACAGCCCACTGCGCTGTCCTTCTCCCCTCTCCCGGTGAGGGAGGGCGGGAGGGGACGGGAGAGGGGTAGGGGTGAGGGCTTACGAGTGCGCGGCCTTGGCGGCCTCGCGCTCCTGGGCCTGCTTGGCGGCCTCGACCAGGTTGAAGGCGTCGCGCCGCATCTTGGCCCGCTGGACGTCCTCCTCGGGGAAGCGCGGCCGGTAGCCGAGCTGGCTCTCGTCGAAGGTGAAGGGCTTCATCAGGTCCGACTTGCCCACGATCGACTGCTCGCGGGTGAAGTAGGCCATGTCGTAGTTGTTCGACATGATGATGGCCTCCTCCGGGCAGGCGTCCACGCAATAGCCGCAGAAGACGCAGCGCAGCATGTCGATCTCGTAGACCACCGGGTACTTCTCGATGTTGACGTCCGGATGCTCGCCGGCCTCGATGTGGATGCACTCGGCCGGGCAGTTCTGGGCGCAGAGGAAGCAGGCCACGCAGCGCAGCGAGCCGTCGGGACGGGTGGTGAGGATGTGGTGGCCGCGGAAGCGGTGGCTGTAGTCGCGCCGCTCCTCCGGGTACTCGATGGTGTACCGGCTGCCCGGGTTGAAGAGGTTCTTCAGGAAGTGGCGCAGGGTCACCGCCATCCCCTTGAGCAGCGGCAGGTAGAGCCGCTCCGCGAAGCCCGGCTTGTACGGCTTGGGCTCCGTGGGATAGGGCGAGCGCAGGACGGGCCGGCCGGCGGCCGGCGCGGTCTGGGCTTCTTGGGTCAGTGGCTGGCTCATCGCTCGAGCTCTCCTGCAATGACGTTCAAGCCGCCCAGCGAGACGATGGCGTCGGAGACCGAGCCGCCCTTGATCAGGCCGGGGAAGGCGGAGAAGATGGGGAAACAGGGCGGCCGGCAGTGGATGCGGTACGGTTTGCCCGTGCCGTCGCTGATGACGTAGAAGCCGAGCTCGCCGTTCGCCCCCTCGACCATGCTGTAGAGCTCCCCCTCGGGGACCGAGATGCCGTCCATGATCAGCTTGAAGTGGTAGATCATGGCCTCCATCTGGTTGTAGCAGGCCTCCTTGGACGGCAGCGCCACGTGCGGATCGTCGACGATCCACGGCCCGGACGGCATGCCGCGGTCGAGGAGCTGGCGGATCATCTTCAGCGACTCCCGGATCTCCAGCATGCGGATGCGGAAGCGGTCGTAGACGTCGCCGCCGTAGAGCACCGGCACCTCGAAGTCGAGCGTGTCGTAGAGGTCGTAGGGGTGGGCCCGCCGGACGTCGTAGCCGACGCCGCTCGCCCGCAGGCAGGGGCCGGTCCAGCTCCAGTTGACCGCGTCCTCGCCCGAGATGGCGGCGACGCCGACCGAGCGGTCGATCCAGATGCGGTTCTTGTTGACCAGCGTCTCGACGTCGTTGATCAGCGGCGGGATCATCTCCAGCAGCTTGCGGCAGCGCGCCTCGAAGTCGGGCGGCAAGTCCTGGATCAGGCCGCCGATGCGGCAGGCGGAGACCGTCAGGCGGGCGCCGCAGACCGACTCCAGGAGGCCGTAGATCTCCTCGCGCGGCTGGAACATGTACCAGAAGTTGGTGAGGCCGCCGGCGTCCACCAGCGTCGTGCCGTTGCAGACGCAGTGGTCCATGATGCGGGAGAATTCCGAAAGGATCATCCGCGCCCATACGGCCTTGGGCGGCACCTCGACCCCCAGCATCTTCTCCACCGTCCGGCAGTAGCCGACGTTGTTGATGAACGCCGAGCAGTAGTTCAGCCGGTCGGTGTAGGGGATCACATGCTGCCAGGTGTGCGTCTCACACATCTTCTCGAAGCAGCGGTGCAGATAGCCGATCTCGACGTCCGAGGCGACGATCGTCTCGCCGTCCAGCACCGCCATCAGGCGGAAGGTGCCGTGCATGGCCGGGTGCGACGGGCCGATGTTGATCGTCATCCGCTCGAACATCTCGTCGCTCGTCTCGGGCAGGTCGAAATGCGGCTTGTAAATCTTGTCCTCGGTGAGGATCCAGCGCCGCGCGGGGTCGTAGTCCTTGCGCAGCGGATGTCCCTGGAAGGCTTCGTGGCAGAGGATGCGCCGCAGGTTCGGATGGCCGTCGAAGCGGAAGCCGAACATGTCGTAGGCCTCGCGCTCGAACCAGTCGAGCCCCTTCCAGAGCGAGACCATCGAGGGGAGGGTGATGTCGTCCTCGCGCATCGGCACCTTGAGGCGCAGCCGCGCCTTCCGCTGGATCGAATAGAGGCTATAGACCGCCTCGAAGCGCTCCTCCCGGTCCGGGAAGTCGACGCCGCAGAGATCGAGCATGAGATCGAACTGCGTCTGCGGATTCTCCTTCAGCTCGCGGGCGACGTCGAAGAGGACGTCCTTGCTGACGATCCAGGTCGGCTGGTCCAGCCCGTCCTGGGGGATGACGCTGCCGGCAGGGAGCTTGGCCCGGACGGCGTCGAGCTCGGGGGTGGCCGTGGTCTCAGACTGTGGGGGCGCCAGTGTTGACACTCTGGGTCTTCTCCTGGTCCTTGGATTCCCGGTTCATTCTGCGGTGGTGCTCGCGGTCGCGGGCGACCTTCTCCTTGAGCTGGAGGATGCCGTAGATCAGCCCCTCCGGCGTGGGCGGGCAGCCCGGGACGTAGACGTCCACCGGGATGATCTCGTCGATGCCCTGCATCACGTGATAGGCGCGGTAGAAACCGCCCGAGCAGGCGCAGGCGCCCATCGAGATCACCCACTTGGGGTCCGCCATCTGGTCGTAGATCTTCTTCAGCACCGGGCCCATCTTGTCGTTGATCGTCCCCGCCACCAGCAGCACGTCGCTCTGCCGGGGGGAGAACCGCACCACCTCGGCGCCGAACCGCGACACGTCGTAGTGGCTGGACACGGTGGACATGAACTCGATGGCGCAGCAGGCGGTGCCGAAGGGGAACGGCCAGAAGGAGTTGCTCGCGGCCCAGTCCTCCAGCGTGTCGAACGTCGTGGTGACCCAGCTTTCTCCAGTCATGCTCATGGGTTAGCTCCTCGCTCTCGCGGGGTCGAGTCTATCACTTGTGACTGGCGGTCACAAGCGGAGATAAGTCTAGCTTTTTCTGGGATTTAAGTTGCCGCCGCCGCGCTCCCCGCCTGCGCGCTGGAGCCCCGGCTCGGCCCCCTCCCCCACTTCTGTCAACACCCCCGGGGGTGGGGGGATTCCCCGGGGGTCCCGCCCCTGCCTACAGCAGGCAGTACTCCCGGTAGATCTCGTTGGCGCTCGAGGTGCTGAACCCGCCGCACTGGAGCTGGAAGTTGCAGCCTTCGTAGTAGCCGCCGGGGTTGTGCTGGCAGTAGGAGTACGCGGTGGCGCTCTCCGAGAAGCAGCTCTGACAGCTTGCCGCGGTCCTGGGGAAGCCGATCGCGGCCGCGAGGATCAGGACCGGCAGGCCGAACCTGATCAGACGACGGGACAAAGGCCGAACCTTGCGCATGACGTGCGTCTCCTTGACGGCCCATGGGCCGTTCGTCAGGAAACGGACGCCAGGCCGCCATTACTTAAAGTGCTCAGCCAGCCCCCGCACGCGCCGACGACTGCCACCCCCGGAAGTCCCTAGCGCCTGTTTCCCAGCACCTGTCGGGGCCTCATCCGCACCTGTTGAAGTGGTATAATTATAAACAGTGCCCACCTCAACGAATTTGTCACCTTAGGGGCCAACCTGCAACGTTCACCTCGCGCTGCCTGGCCAGACAGCGTCCGTTTCGTGCTGTTTTGTTGCTCGTATGGACGTATTCGGCGCTCGCCAGTCAGGCGGGCCATACCCAGAAAGGAGTCAGCATGAGAAGCTCATGGAACACGACCTCCCGCCGGATCGGGAGCAGTCTGGTGGTGGCCGTCCTCACCCTGTGCGGTCTGGCGCCGCCCGCCGCCGCCGACGATCAGGTGCCGTTCACCGCCACCGGCACGGCAGCGATCACAGGCGTGACGCACCTGCCTGGTGGGCTGACCCAGGTAAACTTCAGCACTTCGGGCACCGCGACGCATCTGGGGGACTTCACAGGGCCGTTGACGCGCATCCAGGATCATCAGGGGACCTTTGGCTCCACCGCGGTCATCGTCGGGGCCAACGGGACGGACAGTGTGTTCTTCTCCGTCAGTGGACACTTTGAGGGTGGTAATGGCAGCTCGTGTGTGGTCACTTCCACGGGTACTTACACCGTGACCGGCGGCGGCGGCGCGTTCGCCAACGCCACGGGGAGCGGGACCGTCACCACGCAGATTGACCAGTGCGCCGGTACCGCCACGGGGACGTATACGGGGACGATCTCCAGGCCGCACTAGGACGAATGAACGACATCTGCTCCGCGCTCGATCGACACGCCGAAGCGCGGCCCGATGGCCTCGCGTTACGGTTTCTCCACGACGGGGAGGCGGACGGGGCCGCGACGGAGCTGACGTTCGCTGCCCTGCGCGCCCGCGCGCTCGACGTGGCGGCCGCGCTCCAGCAGCACCTCATGCCGGGGGATCGGGCCCTACTCCTGTACGAGGGCGGCGCCGACTTCGCCACGGCCTTGGTCGGGTGCCTTTACGCCGGCATCGTCGCCGTGCCGGCGTATCCGCCGGATCCGCGTCGAATCCACCGCACGCTCCCCCGGCTGCGCGCCATCGTCGACGATGCCCGCACCGGGCTGGTCCTGGCAAGCACGGACATCCTCCGCGCCGCCGAGCCGATCTGCGCGCAGACCCAGGGTCTGCGGGACCTGACCTGGCTCGAGACCAGCGCGATCGAGCGCCGCGCCGCCCCGCCCCGCCCGCACGCGGCGCTCCCCTCGGACATCGCGCTCCTCCAGTACACCTCCGGCTCCACCGGCGACCCCAAGGGGGTGATGATCACCCGCGACAACCTGGCCTGGTCGTGCGCCGACAACTACGCGCGCCTGTCCTACGACGACGCGTGCCATCAAGTGTCGTGGGTCCCCACGTTTCACGATCTCGGGCTGGTCTGGGGCCTGTTGACGCCGATCTCCGGGGGTTTCCCGGTCACGTTCATGCTCCCCACGGCGTTCTTGCAGCGACCCGCCCGGTGGCTCGAGGCCATCACGCGGTTCGCCGGCACGCACACCGCCGCGCCGAGCTTCGGCTTCGATCTGGCGGCCGCCAAAATCGGCGGCGACGTCCTCCGGCGGCTGGACCTCTCGTCCCTGCGCTTCGCCGGGAGCGGCGCCGAGCCGGTCCGCCCTTCCACGATCGAGACCTTCACCCGCACGTTCAGCCCGGCCGGCTTTCGCTCGGAGGCCATGGGCGTGGCGTACGGCATGGCGGAGGCCACGTTGGTCGTGACGCTGAGCCGCCGGGGCGCACCGCCGGTGTTGCTCCCGGTGTCGGCCCGAGCGCTCGAGCAGAACCGCATCCAGCCCGCCGAGAGCAGCGCGGACACGCGGGTCCTGGTCGGCTGCGGGCAAGCGGCCCCGGAGCTGAGCGTGGCGATCGTCGATGCCGGCACGTCCCGCCGTCTCGGCGAGGACCAGGTCGGTGAGATCTGGCTCCGAGGTCGCCCGATCGGGTTGGGGTACTGGGGCCGGCCGGAGGCCACCGCGGAGGTGTTCGGCCAGCGCATCGACGGGGAAGGAGACCTCCTGTGGCTGCGCACAGGGGATCTCGGGTTCGTGTCCCGAGGGGAGCTGTTCGTCGTCGGGCGCATCAAGGACATGCTCATCGTCAGCGGCCGAAACCTGTACCCTCAGGACCTGGAGCGGGTCGCCGAGCGCGCTCATCCGGCGGTCCGAGCGGGCTCTGTGGCCGCGTTCTCGCTGGATGTCGAGGGGGAAGAGCGTGCCGTTCTGGTCGCCGAGGTGGATCCGGGGCGGCTCGGCGGCGATTCGCCGGACGAGCTGCTGCGAAGGCTTCGCCTCGCGATCGCCGAGGAGCTCGACGTCGCGGTGCACGATCTGGCGCTGATCGAGCCGAGAAGCCTCTTCAAGACGTCGAGCGGGAAGATCCAGCGCCGCCGGACCCGCGCGGCGCTCGCGGCCGGCGAGCTTCCGATCCTCGCCCGCTGGACGATGCCCCGACCCATGGAACGCCGGGCGGCGTTCTCCGGCGTCGGCCCGGAACGGCGGATCTGGGGATGGCTGTCTGAGCTCCTCGGCTTGCCGGACGCGCCGCTCCGGGACGTGCCCTTCCGCGAGCTGGGGCTCGATTCGGTCGGCGCGGTCGAGCTCAGCGGGCGCATCGGCGAGGCCCTCGGCCGTCCGCTCTCGCCGCGGCTCCTCTTCGATCATCCGACCCTGGGCGCGCTGGTCGCCCACCTGAGCGGCGACGCCGCTCCCGCCTCCGCGTCTTCGGCACCGGGAGACCGAAAGGAGCCGCCGCTCCGGGCAGCGCTGGCCCGTGCGCCGGATGCGGCGGCTCGCGTCGAGCTGCTGGCGCCCCACCTCGAACGACAACTGCTTCGGGCCCTCGGCCGCGGTCAGCTCGATCCCGACCAGCCGCTCTCGGAGACCGGGCTTGACGACGTGCTCGCCGGGGAGCTGTGCCTGCGGATGGCCCGGGATCTGGGCTTGCGCGTGTTTCCCCGCGAGATGCTCGGCTGCGGGACGTTCCGTGATTTCGCGCGGTTCGCCGCGGACATCACCGCGCCGTACCAAGCCACCGCGGAGCGGCTCACGCTGGCCGAGATCGATCGGCGCGTCACGTCCCCCTACGACGTCGCGTCCCTGGGGCACGAGACACCGCGCGCGGATCCGATGCTCTTCATCCTGTCGCCGCCCCGCTCGGGATCGACGCTGCTCCGGGTCATGCTGGCGGGCCACTCGCGGCTGTTCTCCCCGCAGGAGCTGTATCTCGGCTGCTTCTCGGACATGGCCACCTACGATCACCACCTCGGGGGGACGGTCCTGAACATGGGCGTGATCGCCACGATCGCCGAGCTGCTGTCGCGGACCGGGTCATGGAACCTCTACGTGCAGTGGACGCAGGACGCCGTCCCGACGGCGGAGGTCTATTCCTTCTTCAGCGCCCGCCTCGGGGGTCGGACCCTCGTGGACAAGAGCCCGTTCTTCTTCCCTCCCCAGGCCGTGATCCGGCGCCTCGCGAGTCTCTTTCCCCGCGCGCGCTTCGTGCACCTGGCGCGCCATCCAGCGGCCTGCATCAGCTCGTATGTCCGCGAGCGGTTCCACGGCATCTTCCCGCAGACGCGCGGCATCGACCCCTACGATTGCGGGGAGTGGGTCTGGACGCGGGTGCAAGAGGGCATCCTGGAGATCGAGGCCGAGCTCGGGCCCGGGCGGATGCAGCGTCTCTACTTCGAGGATCTGGCCCGCGATCCCGAGCAGGCCCTGCGCAGGCTGTGTCCGTCCCTCGGGCTGTCGTTCGAGCCGGCGTTGCTCACGCCTTATTCCGGTCACCGGATGGTGGCCGGGGGGTTTCAGGTGGGCGACCCCAACTTCGCCCACTACACGTCGATCCGCGCCGAGAAGGCGGATGCCTGGCGCGACGAGGCGCTCCCGCACGGCCTGCGGGACGAGACCCTGGCGGTCGCGGAACGGCTTGGATACGACCCGAAGCCGCTCGCGAGCGACCGCTCCTTGGCGTCGACGCCGCCGCCGGCAGGCGCCGCGCGAGACGGGGCCGCGCCGGAGCTTGGGCCAGAGCTTGGGCCAGAGCTTGGGATATTGGACACCGCGATGGGCGGGCTCGACCTCGAGCGCGACACGGCGCTGCCCTGGTCGGTGGTACCGCACGTGAGCGCGCCGCCATGGAACGGCGTTCCTCGATCCATCTTCCTGACCGGCGCCACCGGCTTTCTCGGAGCCTTCCTCCTGGACGCCCTGCTCCAGCGCACCGACGCGACCCTTCATTGTCTCGTGCGGGCGGCAGACGTGGAGCGAGCCTGGCAGCGTCTCCAGGGCAACCTGGAGCGCTACGGCCTCTGGCGCGAGCAGTATCGCGAAGAATATCGCGAGGAATACCGGGAACGCTTGCGGGCCGTGCCAGGGGATGTGAGCGCCCCTCGGCTGGGGATGCCGGCGGCTCAATACGCCTCCCTCCGCCACGAGGTGGACGTCATCCTTCACGGAGCCGCGCGGATCTCGTGGCTGGAGCCCTACCGCAACCTCTTCGCGTCCAACGTGGAAGGGACGCGGCGGTTGCTGCAATTCGCCGCCGCGGGGCCTGTCGCGCCCGTGCATTACGTCTCGTCCCTCGGCGCGACCTTGATTCGCCCCTTCGAGAACACCCGCATGGTGGACGAGGTGACCGCGCGGAGCGGCCTGGGCACGGAGAGCATTCTCGAATTGCCCCTCGGATATCTCGAGACGAAGTGGGTCACGCACCGGATGATCGAGGAGGCGCGCCGTCGAGGTCTGCCGGTCACGCTGTACGCGCCGGGCCTCATCACCGGCCACTCGCAAACCGGGATGGATAGCTTATCGAGCAGCCAATTCGTCCATGCCCTCATCAAGGGCTCGGCGCAGCTCGGATGCTTCCCGGACGGGCTCGGCTGGCGGTTCATCCCGGTCGACAGGGTCGCGCGGGACGTCGTCTCGTGCCTGCTCAGCCCGGCATCGATCAACCAGGATATCTACCTCGACAGCACGAGCCTCTTGTCGCCGGAGCTGATGGTCGGGACACTGCGCCGCTATGGGTTCGACGTGCGGGTCGTGCCCTATGCCGCCTGGCGGCGCAAGGTACTGGCCCTGGCGGCGGCCGCCGACACCCGGAACGCCTTGTTCCCGTTCACGGACGTCATCTACGCGCTCACGCCGCTGCGATTTCTCGGCCAGCGCCACCAGTTGGAATGGTTTCTGGAGAACCGCGAGTGTCCGGATGGGATCCGGGCCACGCTCGAGCCCCGGGAGCACGTCCAGCCTTCGGTCGTGAGCCACATGGTCGCCTACTACGTCCGGGCCGGCGCCATGCCGGCGCCGGCGATGAAGCCGGACGTGCTCTAGCTACCCCGGGGGATGGCACCGCCGTGCGCCGAGGGGTGGGCCGCCAACCCCTGGTGCTTCAGGCGGCTCCGGATCGGGTAAGCTGGTGCCACCCAGCATGCGCCTCCCTTGGGCGCGCGAAGGAGCGAGCCATGACCATCGCAGCGGACGTCAACGCTTGCGCGCCTCCGTTCGAGCAGGACGTCACTTCCACCCAAAAGTACTTCGACAGCCCCCGCTTCGCGGGGATCGTTCGTCTCTATACCGCCCGCCAGGTGGTCGAGCAGCGCGGCACGATCGCCGTCGACCACACCGTGGCGCGCGAAGCCGCGGAGGCCTTCCATGCCCGCCTGCGGGAGCTTTTCGCACAGCGCAAGAGCGTCACCACGTTCGGCCCGTACTCGCCGGGCCAGGCGGTGGCGATGAAGCGGATGGGGATCGAGGGGATCTACCTCGGCGGCTGGGCGACCTCGGCCAAGGGCTCGACCAGTGAGGATCCGGGGCCCGATCTGGCGAGCTACCCGCTGTCCCAGGTGCCGGACGAGGCCGCGGTGCTGGTGCGCGCCCTCCTCACCGCCGACCGCAACCAGCAGTTCCTACGCTTGCGCATGAGCGAAGCGCAACGGGCCGCGACCCCGGCCTACGACTACCGGCCGTTCATCATCGCCGACGCCGACACCGGCCACGGCGGCGACCCCCACGTGCGCAACCTCATCCGCCGCTTCGTCGAGGCCGGCGTTGCGGGTTATCACATCGAGGACCAGCGTCCGGGCACCAAGAAGTGCGGCCATCAGGGCGGCAAAGTCCTGGTCCCCTCCGACGAGCAGATCAAGCGCCTCAACGCGGCCCGGTTCCAGCTCGACGTCATGCGCGTCCCCGGTATCATCGTGGCCCGCACCGACGCCGAGGCCGCCAACCTGATCGACAGCCGCGCCGACGAGCGCGACCAGCCGTTCCTCCTCGGCGCCACCAACCTCGACGTCCCATCCTACAAGTCTTGCTACCTCGCCCTCCTGCGGCGTTTCTACGAGCTGGGGGTCCGGGAGCTCAACGGCCACCTGCTCTACGCCCTCTCCGACGGAGAATACGCCGCGGCGGACGGCTGGCTGGCGCGCCAGGGCATCCTCGCCCAGGCCGTCGAGGCGGCCACGGCCTGGCGCTCGGGGCAGGAGGCTGCGCTCGATTCCCTGTTCGACAAGATCGAGTCGCGCCTCGTCGATGCCTGGCAGGAACACGCCGACCTCCAGACCTACGGCGACGCCGTGGCCAAGGCCCTCGCCTTCCGCGAAAGCGAGGACGACCCGGCAGCCATGAGCGCCGCGGACTGGCGTCATTTCGCCGCTCGCGCCTCCCTCTACACCGCGCAGGAGAAGGCCCGCGAGCTGGGCGTCGACGTCGACTGGGACTGCGAGTTGGCCAAGACGCCCGAAGGGTACTACCAGATCCGCGGCGGCATCCCCTACGCCATCGCCAAGTCGCTCGCCGCGGCGCCGTTCGCCGACGTCCTCTGGATGGAGACCAAGACCGCGGACCTCGCCGAGGCGCGGCAATTCGCCGAAGCGATCCACGCCGAATTCCCGGACAAGATGCTCGCCTACAACCTCTCGCCCTCCTTCAACTGGGACACCACCGGCATGAGCGACGAGGAGATGAAGCGCTTCCCCGAGGAGCTCGGCAAGCTCGGCTTCGTCTTCAACTTCATCACCTACGGCGGCCACCAGATCGACGGCGTCGCCGCCGAGGAATTCGCCACCGCCCTGAAGCAGGACGGCATGCTCGCGCTCGCCCGCCTGCAACGCAAGCTGCGCCTGGTCGAATCCCCCTACCGCACGCCGCAGACCCTGGTCGGAGGCCCGCGCAGCGACGCCGCCCTCCTCGCCTCCTCCGGCCGTACGGCGACCACCAAGGCGATGGGCAAGGGCTCCACGCAACACCAGCACCTGGTGCAGACCGAGGTGCCGAGGAAGCTCCTCGGAGAGTGGCTCAAGATGTGGAGCGAGCACCACGGCCTCCCCCCTGGCCTGCGCGTCCAGCTCCGGCCGCAGCGCGCCGGCTCGGAGGTGCTCGAGCTGGGCATCTACGGCAAGGACGAAGAAAAGCTCGCCAACGTCATCTTCGCCCCCATCCACGACCGCCGCGGCCACAGCATCCTCTCCGTACGCGACCAGAACACCTTCGAAGAGGCACTGCGCAAAAAGCGGCTGATGACGTTGCTCCACCTCTGGCTGGTACACCGCTTCAAGGCCGACTCCGTGCACTACGTCACACCGACCGAAGACAACCAGTACCAGACCCAGAAGATGATGTCCCACGGAATCTTCCGCGCCGTGAACACCGAAGTCGGCCAGATCATCGTCGCCGACGTCAACCCCCCCCGCATCGCCGAGCTCCTGAGCCCTGACCGCGTGGCGCTGGGGAAGTTGATCCGGAAGGAGGAGTAGGGGCCCCAGCCAAGGGAGACAGGGTCTTCTTAAAGGGTGTCTCGAAAGCCAACCCCGAAGGGGTTTAGGCATGTAGCCTGGGGCTTCAGCCCCAGGAACGAGGTCCCCCCAACCCAAAGCCCCGAAGGGGCGTAGGCAACTCGGTCCGATCCGTTGACTGCCTACGCCCCTTCGGGGCTTGATGATTTTTTTGGGCTCCCCTACCTGGGGCTGAAGCCCCAGGCTTATCGGGATAGGGGGAGAGCCTCGCGGCTCCCGCCCCTCCCACACCACCGTGCGTACGGGTCCGTACACGGCGGTTCGGCTGGTTAAGCATTCGACCAGGTCTCCAGGGTAA
>DASXJP010000021.1:0-12418 GCA_036497345.1 Thermoanaerobaculia bacterium | reverse complement strand
CGGCGAGCACCTCCAGGCGGGTCCCTTCGGTCTCGACCCGGAAGAGGCGGCCGTCGAGGCGGCTGACGCGGAACAGGTACTCGTGCCCCCGGTGGCGCAGCTCCACGGCGCGGCCGATCTCTTTCGGCACCTCCGGCCGGCCGCGCGCCGCCGAGGCCTGGAAGCGGGCGCGGGCGAGCGCGAGCTCCTCCTCGTAGGTGGCGACCGCCGCGGCCAGCAGGGCCGCCTCGGCTCCCCGCCGCGGGAGATGCTCGCCGCTCGCCACCAGCCGCTCCAGCCAGCCGGGATCGGCGGGCTCGCGGGAGGTCAGCTCGGCGCGGTCGAGCACCTCGGTGAGGAAGGCCTTGTCCGTGGTGCCGCCGCGCACCGCGACCTCGGTCCGGGCGAGGCCGCGCTGGAGACGGCCGAGCGCCTCGGCGCGGGTCCGGCCGTGGGCGGTGACGCGGACGATCTCCGCGCCGTCCGGCGGCTCCTCACCCTCCTCGACCGCGGCGTCGGCGCGCAGCCCCGCGCCGGCCGGCAGGCGCAGCGCCTCGATCACCCCGGAGCGCGGCGCGAAACCGTCCTCGGGATCGAGGGCGGAGAGGGTCACCTGCATCGAGAAGCCGCGGGATTCCGGCGGCTGGCCGTCGAGCGTGCCGTTGCGCGAGAGGTGGAGCTCCAGGGCGGAGAGGTCGAGCTCATTCGCCGCCTCGACCACCGCCACGGCCTCGGGCAGGCCGGGCGCGGTGCCCAGGAAGCGCTGCTCGCCGCTCGCCGGATCGGCCAGGAACGACACGGTGAAGGCGCCGGCAGCGCCGCGCGCGCCGGCCAGGCGGGCCGCGGCCTCGCGCAGCGAGCCCGCGAGATCGCGCGAGACCCCCGGCGGCGGCGGCGACTCGGCCAGCACCACGCGGTCGCCCAGCCGCAGGGTGACGTCGATCAGGCCCGGCGTCCACACGGCCCCCCGGCGGTCCACCAGGACGGGCGCCTCGATCCGGCGGACGCCGGCGGCCGACGGATCGAGGGGGCTCATGGCCGCGTCTCCATGTCGACCCCGAGGTCTGCCTGGAGATCGAGATCCAACTCCAGCATCTCCGGAGGGTACCCTGTTTTCCCGGCGCTAGGCGAGAGGGCGGCGGATCTCACCCCGGCAACGCTACCTCTCGCGTCTGCTGAAACGCGTCGCGCCCGGGGGTGGAGGCGAGGAGCCGGCGGGGTGGTAGGTGGGCTACCCCGGGGGGTGGGAATGCTGGAGCACTTGCTCAGTGCAATCCGGGAGCTGAGCGGAAAGGCGTGGTCTTCGAAGACTACGACCTTTCCGGACTTCAAGACAGTGAACCACGTCTGCGTTCTCGGCACGGAGAAGGCCGCCTGGTTCCAAGGATAGGGAAGGGAACTACCCGACTTCACCGTCCTATTACCGTGGATCTCCCACAAGGACCCAGGCGGCCCACACCTGGGCCGGGTCATGGCGTAAACGTGAGAGAGTACGCGCTTTAGAGAGGGCCTCGTCCTTTCGCATTCCCCTCTTCTCGGGGCCGCCCTTCCGATAAGCTTGAAAGAAATCCGCAAGGAACCGGCTGGTGGTGCCATCTTCCGGAACTTTCCAGCGAGAGGCGAGAACGGAAGCAGTTCCGGCGATCAAAAAGGCACGGGTCAAGTCGAGCCGCTCGTCGCTGAGGAGGGCTGCTCCATGCGAGGTATCGCATGCCGCCAAGGCAACCAGTTCGGTGCGAAGCGGGATCGTGGCGATCTCGGCTGCTGAGAGTCGGCTGTCGTGAGCGTCGGGAGTGGGCTGGATCTCCAGATATGTCTGGGAACGGCTGCCTTGGACATGGATTCCGCGCGTGGCGATCAAAAGGAATTGCGCTTGCGTTGCAAGACGGTTGTAGTCCGGAAAGCTTGCCTCGGCAGACGAAAGTGGTGATTTACCGCCGGCGAAATACTTCGTGATCTCGGAGATGTCCTCGGAGGGAAGGTCAAGTCCCTGTGTAGAGGAGAAGGATAGGAATGAATCGCCAGCGGGATCGTGATGGCGCTGGCGGGCGAAGGCGAGAGCGGACACCGAGGGGGTCACGCTCACGTGCCAGCGCTCGAAAAGAAATTTTTTTGACGAGTCCTGCAGAGCTTCAAACGGCAGCTCATGAAGAGGGCCATGGGGAACGAGAATCAGAGGGCCACCGGCGGGAAGCCGTTCGGCGAATGGCGCTATGAGAAGGTCCCAGAGTTGCCGAGTTGTTGCGGTGGCGCGAGGCTCGTAGAGGCTGTTGGCCAGGTTCCGAGCCAAAGCATGGACTTGAATGGAGAGCTGATCACGAGTCACAACGATCTTCCTGGCAAATACATCGGAGCCACCCGGAGAGACCAAGAAGCCCCAGGTTTCCTGCGGGGCGACGTAGAAGAGGAGGATCGGGCAACCGGCCTCGTCGGCAAGCTTTCGGATCTCGGCAACTCGGAGCGGTGAAACTGATGGAAGAGAGGTTTTCTCCGCGAGCAGACGATCAGAGGCTATACCAGAGAGTGTTTTGTCGATGCGTGCGCGCTCCGCTGCGAGGATACGACGTTCGCCCATGCTGGCGCTTCTAAATTTATCGTCCAGTCGCGCTAAATCACCTTGTATCTTCTGCGCGGGAGGATAGTGCTTTTGATCAGAGCTTGGATGGCCGGCAGCCAGGAGATCCAGAAGAACGCGGGCTCTGGATTCCTCCGCTCGTTCCAGAGCTGCCTCGATCTTGCCTGAGTTTGCCCGCAGCGGAACTAAAATGTCGTAGGCCGCGGAGATCGGGAGATCGAGAGCCGTGCGATGAGCATCCGTAGACGCCATGCTGCGCCGGTTGCTATGGAGGATAATTGCCTGCTCGACCGAGGCCGCGGCAGTCTCCGGCGAGGCAAAATGTTGCTCGGCCAAAGCTTTGAGCAGGAGTGCCTGGATCTGGTCTCGCACACGTTCGCGAGTGGCGAATCGAGTTGCCGCGTCGTCGGCGGCCTTGGCGGCATCGTGCCAGTTACCATATGCCAGCAGGATCCGCCCCTCGCCAAGAAAAGTGCTGCCTTCCCCGTGCTTGGAGTGAGAAATACCGTAAAGTTTCCGTGCCTTGCGGTAAGCCTCAAGGGCTTTGTCTTGACGCTGCGTCAAAAGGAGTACGTCGGCTTCTCCCTTGATAGCGCTTGCCTCACCATTGGCAGGTCCGCGTTTAAAGAGTGACTCTGCTTTTTCATACTTTACCCTAGCATCTTCATATCGCCCGCTGCGGAGAAAGATGCCCGCTTCTCCCACCCAGGTATAGCCTTCACCAGAATCGGATCCGGCATTTTGGTAGCAATTGCGTGCCCGAAGATAGGCATCGAGCGCTTGCTCTTCTTCACCGAGGTTGGCGAAGACTTCCGCCTTAGCCTTCCAGGCGTTACCCTGACCGGGGTCGGAATGAGCGATCTCGAAGATCTGTTGTGCCGTGTCAAATGCAGCCAACGCTTCCTCGGTGCGCCACAGTGCTTGTAGGGTGTCGCCCTCGCCAATCCAGGTTTGGCCTACTCCCACCTGATCATGCAATTGTTCAAAAATCGCCCGTGCTGAATGATAGGCTTTCAACGCTTCATAGAATGTATCCTGGCCCTCTGCGTTGGAGCCGATGCGAAACAGGATCTCGCCATAGTCCCTCTCCAGCAGCGCCTTGCCTTTCGATGGGGGCTCCGATTGCGCAGCCAGTACCCAGCGTTCCACCGAGTCTTTGAGGGTCTCCAGATTCTCGCCTGGGATAGCCAATTCGAAGCCTGCCCCTGCCGCTGCAAGCAAGGCGTCCTTCCGGGCCATGGCCTCACTGAGTTGAAGCCACGCCGCGATCACCCGCGCCCTTTCCGGACCGGTCTTGGAGGTTTCCATTGCGGCCGAAGCAGGGACCCAAAGATCGATCTCGTTCGGTAGCCGTGGGCCGGTAAGCTCTCGAATCTTCGCGGATCTCTCCGCCGGAGTGGCCTCCGCTAAGCCATTGATTAGATCGAAGGCCTTCCGCAAGTCTTCGTTGGAAGCGGTTTTTACAATGACAGCAGGCGCTCTGCCGGAAGAAGGGATGAGGGGAGAGCCGAGACTGCTCCATTGGTTGGGGATTGAAGAGAGTAAACGCATCAGTTGTGCGAAGGGCTGGCCGTCCCTACTCGGGGCCGATGGTTGGTTTTCGGTGACCGAGACTTGCGTAGCTGCTGGGCCTGTAAGGCAGGTGGCGCAGAGGAAGCAGACGAGGAAGAGAGCGCTTCTGAATGAAAAATCTTTTACCCGAAGGTAGGCGCGAACCAGAAGAGGCTCAGCGAGGCGGCGATTCACGGTTCACCTCAGCGAGGAAAGCGATCTCAGCACCGTCAGGTCGCCAGGCGGGGAGGAGATCGTCTTCGGGACGGGTTTGGAGATCTTGGAGAAATTTCCCGTGGCTATCGACTAGCGCCAGGTCCCAACCGCTCTGGCCGGAGTTGTCTTCAAAGGCGACGACGGAGGTTTCGTTCCGAGGAGAGCGCAGAGCAGAGTTGTAGAGGCCGTTGTGAAAGCCCAGAGAGGTGACGGTCCGGGTCGGTAAATCTATACTAAGGAGAACGGGCCTGTTGGCACCAACCCCAAGACTGAGAAGGAGAAGCGAGCGTCCAGTTTTATCACTAGCTAGGATCTGATGAATTTTATAGGGCAGTTCGATGTCGTCCGCTGTATCGACCCTGCCGTCACTCCAGATTTTCAATAGGGCTGGTGCGTCTACTCCCTCGAGGGTCTCACCGGGTTTCTGCAGAACGAAAGCGATCCGGCCGTCTGGCAGTTGGAAGGGAGCAGCGAGGACTCGCGAGTCGGAGCCTGGTAGGCTCCATAGCTCGAAGGGGGCTTGGCCGTCGATTGGGACCCGCAGCAGGGCAGCATGGCCGGGTCCGCCGCCGCCGGTCGTCGCGGAGGTCGGAGCGACGGTGACCGCTAATGTCTGCGAGTCGAGCCATGTCACACCGGTAGCTCCCCTCGTGCCCGGAACTGGAGAGACCTTGGGTGGAGTATGCGAGGGATCGATACGGCGAACCTCGAATACGATCCCTTCAAACCCAGAAGGTCCTAGATGTCGGCTCAGCGCCTGGAGGAGACCGAGTTTGCACGTTCCTCCGAAGAAGGAGCCCACCAAGTCCTTCCAGACGGAGCATGGATTTCCCAGGGCGAAGCGCACGTAGTTGCCGTTGCTCGAGCCCGGAAGGGAGGCGCGTAACCAAAGCGAGGTATCTCTTGGCAGTTTTCGATTGGCAGGAGCCTTGAAGTCGAGCCGATAGTGGATCCGATTGCCAGAGCCCGCCACGGCCTTCCACGGCGGAATCACAGGGTTCTTGCACGCACCGAATGATGTCAGGTCGGGCATGCCTCTGCTGTGACAATCCTGAAGGATCTGGAAGTTGACCGATTCTCCTTCCGGGATACCGTTGATTTCGATGGTCATCGGAACTGAGGAATCCTGGATGGCATTGGGATCAATCTCCGGCGGGTGAGGGAGCTCCTGGCTTTGAGCGCAGAGGCGCGAAGCATGGGGAACGGACAGCAGTAGCAAAGACAGTATAAGGCACACCGCGGCGGTATGCCTAGCGGCAAGCATGGACGATCACCTCCGGGGGGCGCTCGAGCTTGGAAACGCATGCCAGCCCCCAATCTCTCGAAACTCGCCTTCCGGCTTCCGGGCAGCGGTCAGGAAAACCGCGGAGGACCAAATATTTCTCGGTCGATACGTCGGAGACATCGAAGGCGCAGCAGTCTTTATTGGTAATAGCGCGAGCCAAGCTCTGGTCACATTCTGGTTTGTCCAGAATCCTGACTCTTGGATATTGTAAACCCCAGCGTGCGGATGCGTATGCCTGTGGCAACGGCTGAACCAAAAAGATGGCGAGGAGCAGATGGAACCCGACGAGGCCCCGGACCGCTCGGCCAGACGGATGGCCATCAGACGAGTCCCTCCTTCCCGACCAGGCGGCTGTGAGGCATGCAACAAGGAGCCACACAACTAGCCCTTCGAGACTTTCCCTGTGGAGATCGTTGGCCTGCTTGGGGTTTTCCAGCCAGGAACATGCTTCGAACGCCACACGGTTGCCGAGGCCAAAGGTCCCCTGGCACGAATTCGGTTTAAGTGGGTTGGCGAGGGCGCCGATGGTGCAGACGATGCCGCCCAGGGTGAGAAGGGCGGCGGAGCTTACGAGCACCGTGACTCGGGCGGCGCCGGAGTATCGCCGGAGACGCGGCAGAAGTACAAGCAAAACAACCAGCAGGAGCAGGCCGATCGCGCTGTTACGGAGAGTGGGGAAATCCGAGAAAAATACAAACACGCTGTGAACGAGGAGCGACCGGAGCACGTCAGCCCCAGTGGCGAACAACTCGGAGACGGGATAGCGTAGGGCTTCAGCTTGGACAAGGGATTCGCGAGCGCGCATGGCCAGAAACCCCAGAGCTGCCAGGCCGGAGGGGATCACTACGGCTGCCGCACCGAACAGGGCCAAGGCTGTGACCGGACTCCGGTGGAGAAAGCCCGCAATCCGACTGAGAGTGCGACCCTCCCGAACGATGGTGCGACTTCGGTAATCGATCGTTGCGGAAGCCTCGCCTTCCCTGCTCTCGGCCTGCGCGGTGAGCTCTACAAGCCGCTCCGCGACCCGGGTCCACTCCCTCTCCTGCCTGCCAAGCTCCATCTCTCTCAGTGTCCTCCGAGGAGATCCGAAGCCTTGAAACTCGTTCAAGCGGATCTGCCTCCCATTGGGTAGAGGAATAGAGATCTGGTCGACCATGCAAGGAGAGAGGAACACTGGTAGAAGGATCAGGCCATCACTCAGCGCTCGGTCCACCAGCGGGGGAACCTCGGTGTGAACGATGAAGTTTGAGTCGAGGTAGTCCTGTGAGATTAAAAGAACAGCCACCGTCGCTGCCGCGAGCGCCCGCTCGATTTCCGGCTGCCACAGGTGGCCCTCGGAAATGCGAGTGTCGGCCCACCAGTCGATCAAACCATCTCGCCCTAGAGGCCGGAGAAAGCGAAGTAGCTGATCGCGGGCGTCTTCGTCTCTGTGGCTGTAACTGATAAAAATTGTAGATCGGGGCAACGCAACCACCTCCAAGAAGCAGCCCTATTGAAGTGTGTACCGTGTACCGTACCATGTATGATACCACGTTGTACTGGCCGGTAGATGCGGATCCGGGACGGTGCCACCCGAATCGCAGGGACGAGGCGGGACGAGGTTCCATACGGGATGAGGGTGGAGCCGCGAGGGAGGTGCCACCCAATTCAGTGCGAGGGAGGTGCCACCCAATTCGCCGCCTAGCCCTCTTCGGCTGCCGCCGAGGCTATGGGTCGCCTGTTCTAAAATACCGAAAGTGCCCGCCTACCCCCTCGCAAACGCAAGCGGCTCTGGGGCGAAGAAGATTCGGGACCGATTTCCGTCTTCTGAGGGTGATGAGCCGACGATTTCGCTTCATCCCAGAAGGAGGAGCCCTGGTCGAGGTGACCTGCCGGGCGCTCCACAGCCGTCTCCTGTTCCGTTCCAGTCCCGAGTTGAACCAGATCATCATCGGGACCCTCACCCGGGCTAGGCAGCGTCATGAGGTCCGGGTCTGCTTCTTCGTCGGCATCTCCACTATATGCATCTCCTGCTATTGGTGGAGAATGCACGAGGGCTCGCCAAGCTCATGGCTACGAATTGGGTGATACCTGTTTCGGAGAGTGCTTTCGGGGTGAGTGAGCCGTCAGGCCGCGCTGGCGACGATCCCACTCCCAGCGTCGGGCTCCAGGGCTGCGGCGTCCGCCCCGAAGTCAGCTTCATTGCCGTCGGAGGCGAATCCTCATGCCTGAAGCGCTAATGATTAGCTCCGAGTCTGTTTGTACAAGGATTCGGCAGTAATTATTACCGCTGGATCTTGCTCCATTGGCCTTCCGGCTGGCGCGGCGGCGACTCCGGCGGTGGCGGTCCAGATTCGAGGCGGATGGCGCAAGATCCGGCTGCCGTGGAGCACGCCGGATACCCAATGTCTAAAGAACGTTCAGCAATGTCTCGGGCGGCTGGCCAAACATTCCACGATCCGGGCCGCGCCTCAGGCGCTCCGGGGCGGATCGCCGGCACCCGTCTTTGGGTAGACCACGGCCCGTTGGCCCGGCCCCAGTTCCAGGACGCGGATGAGCCTCTCCTGGACGAACTACGTCGAATCGGGTGGCACCTGTTTGGGGCAGCGTACGCCGGCCGCCGATGGATCGAGAGGGCTCAAGACCGGGCCTCCGTGCCGACCCCGAGGTCTGCTCGGAGATCGAGATCCAGCATCCTGGGAGGGTACCCTGTTTTCCCAGCGATCGGCGAGAGGACGGTGGATTTCGTGGTCCGTGACCCCGGGTAGATGGGGGGCTTCGGGCGTCTAACAAACCGGCCCGTTGGGCCGGCTTTCCAGCAGGCTGACCCCGATCTGCTTCAGTGCGATGAACCGAGCCGGAGCGACAACACGAGGTCGGCGGCCTGGCCGGCTGTCGATTGGCTGACGGTGACTACTGGCTGTCCTTGCGTTCGGACCCAGTCCTGCCAGTACGGGTCGGAGAGGCGTGGATCGTCCGAGAAGACGACCTGGACCTTGCGTGGCGCGTAGCCGTCCGCGGTGATGTCGATATGAATGTGAGCCGGGATCTTCCGGTCCCGATCGCCCAGCCGCACCGCCTTCGGATAACCGCCAGGCCTGATCGTGTGGAGCTCGAACTTTCCATCCATGTCGGTTCGCAACCATCCGGCGAGACGGGCATGCGGCTCATCCATGGGCTTGCCGGGCGTATAACGGCCGCTGGCGTCGGTCTGATAGACGTGCAGCCGAGCGCCGGCCACGGGTTTGCCGTTCTCGCCGCCGACGCGGCCGTGAATCGTGAGGCGCTGCCCCGGCTCCGAGTCGCTGACCAGCGTAATAGAGCTGCTCGGAGGGGGAGCCGCCCCCTGTGCGATTGTGACCACGAGAGCAGAGGTAAGAATGGCAAAGGAGAGCCCGAGCTCTGCTATGGGGCGAGGCTTCCGTGATGTGAGAGCCGTAAGCATGTGGAGATCAACGTATCAGGTTTCAGATGCGAAAACGCGAGCGGAGCGAGGGTTCTGTCAGCTGCAAACCGAAGTTGGGCAGCGACCTGGAGATGTGGGGCTTAGACAGAGCCGCGGTCGACCACCCAGGCGGTGGGCTGTTGGGTGATCTCGGCGATGAGATCGTAGTCGTGGTCGTAGTGGAGCAGCGTCAGGCCGGCGGCTCGGCGGCAGCCGCGATCATGAGGTCGGCAATGGGAACGCGGTGGCGGCCCGTGCGGGCGAGCTCGGCCTGGACGTCGATGGCACGTTGGAGAATCGACTCGGTGATCGGGACGGAGTCGTAAGCGAGAGCCCTGCGTCGCCGGATGCGCTCGTGCTCTTCGTGATTCCGGGCGCTGAACAGCACCTCCAGGTCGATGATGGCGCAGGTCGCGGCCTCTCCCGCTTCGATAATGGGCGCCAGCCGGGTGCGGACCGCCTCGAGGGGCATTCGGGCCAAAGCACTCTTGTCAATGAGATAGCGAGCCTTCATGAGCGCCAGGCCCTGGACATCACGTCCGGGTCTGCCAGGTCCATGCCGCGCATCGTCGACAGGGCCTCGACCTCCTCACGCCGGGTCTCTGCCCGCAAGACCTCGCGAAATGCCTCCTCGATAGTCTCCTTGAGAGTCGCTGTCGAGAGCACCTCCTGAACGGCACTCAGCAGCTCCTCGTTGATCTCGACGCTGGTTTTCCGGACAGCCATGAGCCACCTCCCACCTAGAGGATATCATCAACAGGCCGATTTGGATATCCAGCGAGCTTTGGATCAAATGCAGAGTAGGCCGGCCCTAGAGGTCAGGCGCCCCGTTGCACGGGCCGGTAGATGCGGACCCAACCCGCCGAGAGCTTCCCGAGCTGGTAGCTCACGCGGAAGACGAAGCGACGGCCGCCGCCATTCTGAGCGAAGGCGTTGATGAGCCCGCTCTGGCTGTCGATGCTCTCGACGACGGCGGTGTGATGAGCGGCGTGAAACCTGCCGATCCTGACGTCTCGAAACTGGATGACGTCCCCCGGCTGCACGTCCGAATATGTCCCGACGCGGACAGCGCTCCCGTCTTGAATCCCGACGACAAGGACCGGGGTGCCCCAGACGTAGTCGCCGCGATTGGGGTAGTCAGGCCCGGTGCGTGGCCGAGCTCCCGCGGCCTTCAAAGCCTGGAAAGCGAGCCCGGCACACTCGCCATTGCCGACGCGCTGGCCCAAGTGAGTGAGGCAGAACGCAACAACCCGGTCGCCCAGGGACGGAGCAAGAGCCGAGGACGGAGCTGGTCCAAGGACCAGTATCAGGCATAGCGCGAGGATCCGACGGCATCTCATGGGTGCGGTCCTCCTCCGATAGCGGGCAGTCAGACGAGCTCGACTATAAGGTCCCTCGATTCTAAGCCCCTTCCTCATCAACGTCAACGTCTCGGCCCACGGCCCGTTGTCCCTTCTCGCGGCGGAATTACGCATCTCCCTATAGAATACTGACCCTGATCCGCCAAGGAGGAGACCTGTGCATCGGAAATCGACTGTCCGTCGGATGATTCTCCTGCTGCCGCTGTTGGCGCTTCTCGCGCTCCCCGGGAGTGCTGTCAAACCCAATCCGAAAGCTGTACCCCAAGAGGACGAGGCGCTCTGGTCGGCGAAGCGGCTCCCCAAGCTGCTGGCGAAATATCACGAGGCCCTGCCCGGCAAGATCCGCGCGCTCGAATTCATCATCTACAGCAACCGCGCCCAGATGCAGGTGCAGGACCCCGCGAAACCCGAGAACGTTGACCAGTATGATTACTCCGGCACGATCTCGGACCCGATCCCCGTCCGGCTGCACGGCTCGAAGAACCTCGAGGCCAATCTCTTCGGCCTCGACGAGGTCGCCTTCGATCGCGTCCGGCGGCGGCTGGAATTACTCGCTGGAGACGACGAAAAACTTCGCTCCGGGGCATGAGCCGAATGACGCGGCCCTCCTCGCCGGGCTGCGCTTCCTGCCGGGCCAGCAGACCTCCGAGGACATCCCGTATTTCGACTACCTGAACCGTCTGGCGCCCACGGTCGCGTTCCTCCAGCAGATCGGGGTCTGGTCCTTCCCGCACCCCTGGGTCGACCTGCTGATTCCCACCAGCCAGGCGGCGGGCTTCATCGGCGGCACGCTGGCGGCCCTCGATCCCGCGGACCTGGGCCAGGGGCCGGTCATCGTCTACCCCTATCTCGGCGACCGCTTCAACGCGCCCAACTTCCGGACTCCGGCGGGGGAGAGCTTCTTCCTCTTCGGCCTGCTGCGCACGGCCGTGCCGCCCACGCCGGAGCGCTCGGCGGAGCTGGTGGCGGCCAACCGCCGGCTCTTCGAGCAGGCGCGGGCCGTGGGCGGCTTCTTCTATCCGGTCGACTCCGTGCCGATGAGCCCCGAGGATTGGCGCCAGCATTTCGGTCCGCGCTGGCCGCGATTCTTCGCCGCCAAGCAGGCCTTCGATCCGGACGCCCTTCTGGCGCCCGGGCAGGGGATCTTCACGGCGGGCTGATTGCGCCTCACGGCGTATACGTGAAGCTGCGGATCACCATCTCGACCTCCCGGCCGTCGCCGGGAGGCTTGCCGTCGACCAGCCAGAGGTTCATGTGGACCGGCAGGGGATTCTGCGGGATGCGCCGCAGAGGGTAGGCCGGCGCGTACCGCCATCTCGCGATGGGAGATTGATTGTCGTTCCGGTGGCCGTTCAGGCTCTGGAAATAAATGCTGTTTCTCTGCCAGGTGAACCGCTGCGTCGTATACGTCCCGTTGAGAGAGAAGAAGTAGGACTTGGCGGCGGGAGGCAGGCCGGTCTTCGCGGGCCAATCCGTGAAATTGAGATTGGGCGCGCTCGGGATGCCCCACCGCGCCACTTCAATGTCGATCTCATTGGTGCCGTCCGGACCCACGTCCGGCGTCGGATAATTGAACAGTCCGAGCACGACGTTGGCGTCCAGCTTGTCGACCTCGCCGATCACCCACCACTGATACCTGCCGAAGCCCAGGCGTTGGGTGGTCTCCACCTCGGCGCAGGACCAGGTGCCGCCCGTGTGCGAGATCTTGAGATGAAGAGCGCCGGTCTCGTCGACCCAGGCGTTCGACTCGCTCCAATCGCAGGGCCCGGGGCCCAGGCCGTTTCCCGACTTCACGGTCCAGTCATAGCCGGCGAAGTGGAGCGTCGCCGCCCGCGCGGCTCCCTCCGCAGCCAGGAGGAGCGCCAGGAGACCCGGCGCGACCTTGAGCGCACGTCTCATGGAGGGGAAGGTACCGGTGGAAGGGCGAGGAGTCAAACCCGGGGATGGGGGAGCGCGGCGGGATCAGCAGGCGACCGGGACGCTGCCGCAGATGCAGAGCGTGGTGCAACTGTCCTGGCAGCATTCCA
>DASXJP010000020.1:0-19185 GCA_036497345.1 Thermoanaerobaculia bacterium | reverse complement strand
CGGCGCCGCGGCCGCGGCGCCGCCGCTCGTGCGGGTGCCGCGCGGCCCGGACCACCCGGCCTCGTTCGCGCAGGAGCGGCTCTGGTTCCTCCAACGCCTTGAGCCGGACAGCGTCGCCTATAACGTGGCGGCCGCGATCCACCTGACCGGCGACCTCGACGTGGCCCGCCTGGTGCAGAGCCTGGAGGCCGTGGTGGCCCGCCACGAGGCGTTGCGCACCACCTTCGGCGAGCAGGACGGGCGTCCGGTGCAGCGGATCGCACCGCCCGGACAGGTGCGGATCCCCCGCGTGGATCTCTCGGCGCTCGCGGCGCCGCGCGAGGAGGCGCGGCGGTGGATCGCGCGCGAGGCCGGCCGGCCCTTCGATCTCGCGCGTGGGCCGCTGCTGCGCCTGGCACTGCTGCGCCTGGGCGAACGTGCGCACACGGTAGCGCTGGTGGCCCACCACATCGTCTGCGATCTCTGGTCGCTTGGCCTCTTCACCCGTGAGGTAGCGGCCCTCTACGCCGCCTGCAAGGCGGGCCGGCCCTCGCCGCTGCCGGAGCCGCCGATCCAGTTCGTCGATTTCGCGGTCTGGCAGCGCGCCTGTCTGCATGGAGACGCGCTCGCCTCCGAGCTCGTCTACTGGCGGAATCGCCTGGGCCAGGCGCTGGACCCCCTGCCGCTGCCGACCGACCGGCCGCGTCCGGCCGCGCGCGGGGCGCTCGGAGCGCAACGCTCGTTTCGCTTCTCCCGCCGGCTCGGCGAGGGCCTCGGCGAGCTTGGGCGGCGCGAGGAAACGACGCTTTTCGTCGTGCTGCTCGGAGCCTTCCAGACTCTGCTCGGCCGCTACACCGGGGAGCCCGCGGTGAGCGTCGGCAGCCCGGTGGCCGGACGGTACCGCCTCGAGACCGAGAACCTGATCGGCTTCTTCGTCAACACGCTCATCCTGCGCACGCCGCTCGACGGCGATCCTCCCTTCCGGGAGCTGGTGCGGCGGGCCAGCGCCACCGCGCTCGAGGCCCAGGACCACCAGAGCCTGCCGCTCGAGATGCTGGTCGAAGAGCTGCACCCGGCACGGGAGCTGAGCCACACCCCGCTCTTCCAGGTCTGGTTCACTTTTCGCGAGCAGGCTCCCGAGCCCCTGCGCATCCCGGGTCTCCATTGCGAGGAGGAGGGGATCGATCACGACGCCGCCAAGTGGGACCTCGCACTGTTCATGGGGCTCGACGAGGACGCCCTGGCTGGCACCCTCGAGTACGACCGGACACTCTTCGACGCCACGACCATCGAGCGCACGATCGGGCATCTCGAAACGCTCCTTGGCGGCGCGGTGGCGAGCCCCGGAGCTCGTCTTTCCGATCTGCCGCTGCTGAGCCCGCCGGAGCGCAGCCAGTTGAGCCAGGAGTGGAACCGTCCCGGCTTGTCCTTCCCGGAGCCCCGCCGCCTGCACGAGATCTTCCAGCAGCAGGCGGCGCGCGCACCCGGCGCCACGGCCGTGATCTGCGGCGTGGAGTCGCTGACCTACGGCGAGCTCGAGATCCAGGCCAATCGGCTGGCGCGTGCGCTGCGCGAGCGGGGCGTGGGGCCCGAAACGCCGGTGGGGCTGCTCGTCGAGCGCTCGGTGAGCCTGGTGGTCGGCATTCTCGGGATCCTCAAGGCGGGCGGCGGATACGTGCCGATCGATCCTGGACATCCGCGGGAGCGCATCGCCCACGTCCTCGCCGACTCGGGTGCGCGGGTGCTCGTGGCGCAGCCGCACCTGCGGTCACTGTCGCCGGAGCTCTCCGGTGTGGAGATCGTCGTCGATCCGGACGATCCGGATCTCGCGCGGCAGAGCGGCGATCCCCTCCCCACGGCAGGAGCGGAGCTCTCCGATTCGCTGGCGTACGTCATCTATACCTCGGGATCGACGGGGGTCCCCAAGGGAACCCCGGTGAGCCACGCGCACGTGGCGCGGCTCTTCGCCGCCACGGCGCCGTGGTTCGGCTTCGGCGTGGACGACGTCTGGACCCTGTTCCATTCCGCTGCGTTCGACTTCTCCGTCTGGGAGCTGTGGGGCGCGCTGCTCCATGGCGGCAGCGTGGTCGTGGTCGCGAGAGAGGTGAGCCGCACGCCAGAGAGCTTCCATCGGCTGCTGGTGCAGGAGGGAGTCACCGTCTTAAGCCAGACCCCATCGGCTTTCCGGCAGCTGGCGCGGGCCGACGAGGAGGCCGATGAGGAGGACCGCCGCGAGCTGCGGCTGCGCTGGATCGTCTTTGGCGGCGAGGCCCTCGACCTCGAGATCCTGCGCCCCTGGTGGCAGCGGCATGCGGAGGACCGGCCGCGCCTGGTCAACATGTACGGCATTACCGAGACGACGGTCCACGTCACCTTCCGGCCCCTGTCGCCCGCGGACCTCTCGTCGCCGTCCCGCAGCCCGATCGGTGTGCCGATCCCCGATCTCCAGGTGCACGTGCTGGATCGGCACGGCCGGCAGCTGCCCGCCGGTGTCCCCGGTGAGATCTGCGTGGGCGGAGCGGGCGTGGCGCGGGGCTATCTCGGCAGGCCCGAGCTGACAGCGGCTCGCTTCGTCCCCGACGACCTCAGCCAGACCGCCGGCGCGCGGCTCTACCGTTCCGGCGATCTCGGGCGGTGGCTGGCGTCGGGAGAGCTGGAGTACCTGGGCCGCATCGACCATCAGGTGAAGATCCGCGGCTTCCGCATCGAGCTGGGCGAGATCGAGGCTGTCCTGACCTCCCAACCAGAGGTGCTGGAGGCCGTGGTGCTGGCCCGGCCGGGCGAGGCAGCGGGGGACGCCCGCCTGGTGGCCTGCGTCGTGCCCCGCAGTGGCGCGGCACCCACCTTGCGCGGCCTGCGCGACCGGTTGGCCGAGCGGCTCCCCGAGTACATGCTGCCCGCGGCCCTGGTGCTCCTGGAGGCCATGCCGCTCACCCCGAACGGCAAAGCCGATCGGCGGGCCCTGGCGAGGATCGAGCCGCATGCGGCGGCGACGGCGACCGGCGAAGCGGAGCCCGCGACGCCGCTCGAAGAGCTGCTGGCCGAGATCTGGGCGGACGTCCTGGGCGCGGCTCGCGTCGGTCGGCGCGACAACTTCTTCGATCTCGGCGGCCATTCGCTCCTCGCCACCCGCGTGGCCTCACGGCTCCGCCAAGCGCTGGGGGTCGAGGTGCCCCTCCTCACCCTCTTCGAGGAGCCCGTCCTGGAGGGCTTCGCCCGCCGGGTCGAGGAGGCCCTGGCGCTCCGGCGCCCCGTGGCCCCTCCGATCTTGCCGGTGGAGCGCACCGACCTGCTGCCCTTGTCGTTCGCTCAGCAGCGCCTCTGGTTCCTGCAGCAGCTGGAGCCGGACAATTGCGCCTACAACCTTCCCCTCGTCGTCCGGATCGCGGGTGCGCTGGAGCCGGCGGCGCTCGGGCGCAGCCTGGCCGAGATCGTGCGACGGCATGAGGTCCTGCGAACGGCTTTCGTTGCCGAGCGGGGAGAGGCGCGGCAACGGATCGACCCGCCTCCGCCTGCCCATCTGCCGGTCGTGGACCTGCGCGGCCTGGAGGAGCCCGCGCGCGACCGCGCAGCGGCGAGCCTGATCGAGCGGGAGACGCGGCGGGTGTTCGATCTGGCATGCCCGCCCCTGATGCGCGCCTGCCTGCTGCGCATCGCTGAGGAGGAGCACCTCGCGGTGGTCGTCTTGCATCACATCGTTGCCGACGAATGGTCCCATGGCGTATTCCTCGCCGAGCTGTCGGCCCTCTACGAGGCTTTCCGCTCGCACCGCCCTTCGCCGCTACCCGAGTTGCCCGTGCAGTACGGCGACTTCGCCGTTTGGCAGCGGCGCTGGCTCACCGGGCCGGTGCTGGCGGAGCTGCTGGATTACTGGCGCGCCCGCCTCGCCGGAGCGCCCGTTCTCGGACTTTTTTCCGACCGGCCGCGCCCGGCGGTCCAGACGTTCCGCGGGGCCTCCCTTCCCCTGCCGCTGCCCGGGCTCGACGAGCCGCTGGGCGCCCTCGCGCGTCGCGCGGGAGCAACGCCCTTCATGCTCCTCCTCGCCGCCTTCCGCGCCCTCCTGTGCCGCTACAGTGGCCAGGTCGACATCGCGGTCGGCACGCCGATCGCGAACCGCAATCGCGCCGAGACCGAACCGCTCATCGGCTTCTTCGTCAACACCCTCGTGCTGCGCGTCGGCCTGGACGGAGACCCGTCGTTCCGCGAGCTGGTCGCACGCGAGCGCCGCGCCGCCCTGGAGGCCTATGCCTACCAGGATCTTCCGTTCGAGCGCCTGGTGGAGGCGCTGCAGCCCCAGCGGGACCCGTCGCGGACGACGCCCCTGTTCCGGGTGTTGTTCGACCTCCACAACGCTCCGGTACCCGCCTTGGAGCTTGCCGGCGCGACGCTCACACCCGTCGGCGTCGAGATGGGCACGGCGAAGCTCGACCTGACGCTCTTCGCCGCTCGGCACGAGGGGCAGTGGCGGGCGGTGCTGCAATTCAACACCGACCTCTTCGACGCGGTGACGGTCGAACGCTTGGGGCACCACTTCCGGGCGCTGCTCGCGCAGGCTCTGGCCGGGTCCGAAGGTCCGGTGGCGGAGCTCGACCTGCTCGCCCTGTCCGAACGGCAGCAGCTCCTGGAGTGGTCCGGACAGGCGGCGCCGCCGGCCGCGCCTCCCCTGGTGCACCAGAGCTTCGCGGAGCAGGCCCGGCGGAGCCCCGACGCGGTCGCGATCGAATCCGCCGGGGAGAGCTGCAGCTATGCCGCGCTGAACCGCCGCGCCAACCGAATTGCCCACCTGCTCGCCGCGCGCGGGGTGGGCCCCGAGGTCACCGTCGGGGTGGCGCTCGAGCCGTGCCCCGATCTGATCGCGACGTTGCTCGGAGTGCTCAAGGCGGGAGGCGCCTATGTGCCCCTGGATCCCGCCTATCCCCAGGAGCGCCTCGCCTGGATGGCGACGACGGCCGCCATTTCAATGGTGGTCACGCGCCGAGGGCTGGTGGACCGGTTCGCCGGCTTGGCGCCCGCAGCCCTGATCGTGGACGAGAATTCCGGGCCGCTGGGCTCCCCCTGGGAGAGCGACCCGGAGCCGCAGGTCGGGGAGGAGAGCCTGGCCTACGTGCTGTTCACCTCCGGCTCTACCGGGCGGCCCAAGGGAGTGATGATCTCCCATGGCGCCCTCGCCCGCTACGTCGGCTGGGCGGCCGCGGCCTACAGCGCGCAGGGAGGCGAGGGCGCGCCCTTGCATACGTCGGTGGGGTTCGACCTCTCGGTGACCAGCCTGTTCGTGCCGCTGTCGGCCGGCCGCCGGGTGGTCCTCCTGCCCGAGACGGATGGCGGGGAGGGCCTGGTGGCGGCGCTGGGCGGCGCGCCGGGCTATGCCCTGGTCAAGCTCACGCCCGCCCACCTCGAGGTGGTGTCGCACCGTCTACCGGCCGGCGCGGCGGCGAGCGCGGCGCGGACGTTGGTGATCGGCGGCGAGGCCCTCACCTACGAGCGCGTGGCCTTCTGGCGGACGAACGCGCCCGGCACCCGTCTGATCAACGAGTACGGCCCCACGGAGGCGGTGGTCGGCTGCTGCGTGCACGAGATCGCCGCCGACGAGCCCGGGACGGGGTCGGTGCCGATCGGGCGGCCCGTTCCGTATGCCTGGCTGCGCGTTCTCGACCGGCGCCTCCAGGAGGTCCCACCGGGAGCGGCCGGCGAGCTCTGCATCGGCGGTGCGGCCCTGGCGCGCGGATACTTCGCGCGACCGGACCTGACCGCCCAGGCCTTCGTGCCGGATCCCGCGGCCGTCGTGCCGGGCGCGCGGCTCTACCGGACGGGGGACCTGGCGCGCTACCTGATCGACGGCCGCCTCCAGTTCCTCGGCCGCATTGATCAGCAGGTCAAGATCCGCGGCTTTCGCATCGAGCCGGGCGAGATCGAGGCCGCCCTCGCGGCCCATCCCGGGGTCCGCGATGCGGTCGTCATCCCGCGGGAGGATCTGCCCGGCCATCCACGCCTCGTGGCGTACGTCGCCGCGCAGCCGGCGCCCACCGTTGCAGAGCTCCGCGATTTTCTGGGGCGGCGCCTGCCGACCTACATGATCCCGGCTGCCTTCGTGGTCATGGACGAGCTGCCGTTGACCGTCCATGGCAAGGTCGACCGCGCGGGCCTTCAGGCATTGGCGGGCGCCGAGCCGGACGTCTCCACCTCCTTCGAGGCGCCGCGCACGCCGGTCGAGCGGCTCCTCGCCCAGGTGTGGTGCCGCGTCCTGCGCCGCGAGCGGGTGGGGATCCACGACAACTTCTTCGAGATCGGCGGCGACTCAATCCTCGCCCTCCAGATCGTGGGGCAGGCCCGCCGGGCCGGGGTGCGGCTCACGCCTCGCCAGATGTTTCAGCAGCAGACGATCGCCGGGCTGGCCGCGGTCGCCGCAACCGCTCCGCAGGAGGATCTCGCCCGCGGAGCCGTCGCCGGCCCGGTGGCGCTCTCCCCGATCCAGTCCTGGTTCTTCGAGCGGGAGCTGCCCGCCGTCCATCACCACAACCAGTCGGTGATGTTGGAGCTCCTCCTCCCGTTCCCCGCTGCGCTCTGGGAGCGCGCGCTGGCCTGGGTGATCGAGCATCACGACGCCCTGCGCCTGCGTTACGAGCGGCGGCCCGAGGGGTGGCTGCAGACCGTCCTGCCCCCTGAGGAGGTCGCCCCCGAGGTCGTGCGGATCGATCTTTCGATGCTGCTGGCCGGCGACCGGGGCCGTGCTCTGGAGGCGGCCGCAGGGCAGGTCCAGGCGGGGCTCGATCTCACCGCCGGCCCGCTCCTGCGGCTGGCCCTGTTCGATCTCGCCGCCGGCGGCCCCCAGCGGGTGCTGGTCGCCGCGCATCACCTGATCATCGATGGGGTCTCCTGGGAGATCCTCCTGGAAGACCTGGAGAGCGCCTGCCTGGCGCTTTCCAGCGGCGCCCGACCGGCCCAGCCGTATCGCACCACCCCGTTCAAGACCTGGGTCGAGCGGTCGGCCGCGCACGCGGCCAGTCTGGAGCCGGAGCTCACCCACTGGCTGGCGCTCGCGCGGATGGCCCCGCCGGCCCTGCCCCAGGACTGCGCCGCCGGGCCTGACGACGAGGCACGGGCGCGCAAGATCCTGGTGGAGCTGGGCGCGGAGGAGACGCGAATACTGCTCCAAGAGAGGCTGGCGGAGCTGCGCTGCCGGATCGACGAGGCGCTGCTCACGGCCCTGCTGTGGGCGTTCTCCCGCTGGACCGGAGTCGCCAGGCTGCTGGTCGACGTCGAGGGGCATGGCCGTGAGGACATCGGCGAGGAGCTCGACCTGACCCGGACCATCGGCTGGTTCACCACGCTCTCGCCCGTCCTCCTCGACGCGGAAGGCGCCGGCAGCCCGCTCGAGGTGCTGCGCGCGGTCAAGCGGCAGCTGCGCGCCGTGCCCGGCCGTGGGCTCGGCTATGGTCTGCTGCGCTACCTGCATGCAGACCCTGAGGTCCGGGAGCTCCTGCGCCGCCTCCCCCGGGCGGAGGTGAGCTTCAACTACCTCGGACAGGTCGGGGTGAGCGTGGCCCAGTCCCGCCTGTGGGGCGGTGCCGCCGAGCCCCGGGGAGCGGAGAGAAGCCCGCTCCAGCCGCGCGCCTATCGGTTGAGCATCGACGGCGCGGTGGTCGCCGGAGCGTTGCGCCTCGGCTGGACCTACAGCGAATCGCTCTACGAACGGAGCACGATCGAAGCGCTCGGCCGCGCTTTCACCGGAGCGTTGCGCGAGCTGATCGAGCGCCGTGACAACGTCGAAAGCTATACACCGGCCGATTTTCCCGACCTCGACCTGACCCAGGAAGGGCTCGACCGTATCTTCGGAGAGCTCGAGGAGACCGCATGAGCAGGAAGGACGTCGAAGCGATTTTCCCCCTGTCGCCGGCGCAGCAGGGGATGCTCTTCGAGAGCATCGCTGCGCCTGGAGTGGGTCTGCATGTCGAGCAGTTGGCGTGCCGACTTTCCGGCAACCTGGACCTGGGCGCCTTCGAGCGCGCCTGGCGCAAGCTGGTGGCGCGTCACGAAACGCTGCGCACCAGCTTCCTGTGGAAGGACCAGGAGCAGCCGGTCCAGGTCGTGATGCGTGAGGTCGAGATGCCGTTCCGGGTGGAGGACTGGCGCGGGCTCGCGGCCGACGAGCAGCGCCGGCGTCTCGAGGACTACCTGGAGGAGGACGGGCGAGACGGCTTCCAGCTCTCCCGCGCTCCCCTGCTGCGCGTCGCCCTCTTCCACTTGGACGACAAGGCTCATCAGGTGGTCTGGACGCACCACCACATCCTCCTCGACGGGTGGTGCCAGCCGCTCCTCTGGCGGGAGCTCCTGGCTCTCTACTCGGCCATGGTGAAGAGCGGAGAGCCTGCTCTGCCTCCCGTCCGTCCCTATCGCGACTACCTCGCCTGGCTGCGCCGGCAGGACCCGCAGCCGGCCGAGGCGTTCTGGCGGCGGATGCTCGGCGGGTTCTCGCGGCCGACGCCGCCCGGGCGCGTCCTAGGCGCCGCCGCCGGCAGCCCCCCCGGCGAGCGGCACGGGACGGTCGAGGTGCGCCTGTCGAGCTCCGACAGCGCGGCCCTCGGCACGCTGTCGCGCCAGGGTCGGATCACGCTCAATACCATCCTGCAGGGAGCCTGGGCGCTCCTCCTCGGCGCGTATAGCGGCGAGGAGGACGTCCTCTTCGGCATCACGGTGGCGGGGCGCCCGGCCGAGTTGCCAGGCATCGAATCGACCTTGGGCCTGTTCATCAACACCCTGCCCATGCGCGTGCCCCTCCCCGGAGAGCGGCCGCTCTTGGACTGGCTGCGGGACCTCCAGGAGCTCAACGCCGAGCTGCGCCAGTACGAATCGACGCCCGCCGCGCTCATCCGGCAGTGGGCCGGCGTCCCCGCCGCGGTGGCTCTCTTTGAGAGCGTCCTGGTCTTCGAGAACTATCCGCTGGAAGCGGCGATGGAGGAGCAGGCCGCCACGGCCGCGGTCGAGATCGCCGAGGTGCGCGGCTACGGCGGCAGGACGGGGTTCGCCGCGACGCTCATCGCGCAGCCGGGCGAGCGGCTGGGGCTGCGCCTGGTGTTCGACCGCCGCCGGCTCGACGACGGGGCCGCGCGGACGATGCTCGACCATACCGTGCGGCTGCTCCTGCGGATGGCGGAGAGCCCCGCCGCGCCGGTGAGCGCGTTGCTGGCGGCGATCCCGGCGGCGGAGGTGCCGCACATCCATGCGTCCGCCGCCGGTAGCCGGCCGCTCGCCGACCGCGACAGCCTGGGCGCCGCGGAGGGGGCCGGCGATCCGATCGCCGAGCTGCTCGGCGAGCTCTGGGCGCAGGTGCTCGGCGTCGACCGGGTGGGGCCGGCGGACGACTTCTTCCAGCTCGGCGGCCACTCCCTCGCCGCGGTGGAGCTGATGCGGCGGGTGGCGGCGGCCTTCGACGTGGCGCTGCCCCTGCGCTCGCTGTTCGCCGCTCCGACCATCGCGGCGATGGCGGCCGAGATCGCCCGCCGCAAGGGCCGGGAGGCGGCGCCGGCCGCGGCGGCGTTGCCGCCGATCGTCCCCGACCCCGAGCATCTGCACGAGCCGTTCCCCCTGACCGACGTGCAGCACGCCTACTGGATCGGCCGCTCCGGCGCCTTTGATCTCGGCAGCGTGTCGACCCACAACTACTGGGAGCTCGAAGGCGAGGTCGACGTCGCGCGCCTCAGCGCCGCGTGGCGGCGCCTGATCGAGCGCCACGGGATGCTGCGCGCGATCGTGCAGCCAGATGGGCGGCAGCGCATCCTGGCGTCGGTACCGCCGTTCGAGATCGCGCTCCTGGACCTGCGCGGCGAGGAGCCGTCGCGCCGCGACGAGAGGCTGGGCGAGATTCGTGCGGAGATGTCGCACCAGGTGCTGCCGGCCGACCGCTGGCCGCTGTTCGAGATCCGCGCCACGCACGTCGCCGCCGGCCGGATTCGCCTGCACGTCAGCTTCGATCTCCTGATCGCCGACGGCTTCAGCTTCCGCATCCTGCTCGCGGAGCTGGTGTGCTTCTATCGCGATCCGGAGGGGCAGCTGCCGCCGCTCTCGCTGTCGTTCCGCGACTGCGTGCTGGCCCAGCGGGCTCTGCGGGACACTCCGTTCTATGAGCAGGCCGCGGCCTACTGGCGGGCCCGGCTGGCCGATCTGCCGCCCGGTCCCGATCTCCCCCTGGCGACGAACCCGGGATCGCTGGCCCAGCCGCGCTTCGTCCGCCGGCGGCACGAGCTCGCCGCGGATCGCTGGCGCCGGCTGCGGCAGCAGGGCACGGCCGCGGGGCTGACCCCGTCCGCCCTGCTGCTCGCGGCCTACGCCGAGGTCTTGACGGCCTGGTCGCGGAGCCCGCGCTTCACCATCAACCTGACGCTCTTCAACCGGCTGCAACTGCATCCCGAGATCAACCGGGTGGTGGGCGATTTCACCTCCGTGACGCTGCTCGCGGTCGAGCCCGGCGGCGACAGCTTCAAGGCGCGGGCGCGGCGGCTGCAAGAGCGCCTGTGGGACGACCTCGACCACCAGCTGTTCAGTGGTGTGCAGGTGCTGCGCGAGCTGGCCCGCAGCCGCGGCGGTATGCGGCGGGTCGCCATGCCGGTGGTCTTCACCAGCGCGCTGGCGTACGGCTCGAACGCTGCCGGCGAAGCGGACGATGCCGGCTCCGGCGACGGCCTGCTGGACGTCGAGCGGCTCTACAGCAGCGGGCAGACCCCGCAGGTGTGGCTGGATCACCAGGTGGTCGAGCAGGACGGCGTGCTCCATCTGACCTGGGACGTGGTGGAGGGCCTGTTCCCAGCGGGTCTGACGGACGACATGTTCGGCGCCTACCTGCGCCTGATCGACCGCTTGACCGAGCACGAGCGGGCCTGGGACGACCCCCTGCCGCCGCTGGTCCCCGCCGCGCAGCTTGCCCTCTTCGCACACGCCAACACCACCGCCGCTCCGCTCGCGGGGGACCGGCTCGAGGATCTCTTCTCGCGCCAGGTCGCGGCGCGCGGTGACGAGCCCGCGGTGATCGCGGCTGGGCGGACGCTCTCCTACGGCGAGCTCGACCTCCGCTCGCGCGCCCTGGCCGCGCGGCTGCGCGCCCAGGGGGTCGCCGCCGGCGATATCGTCGCCGTGGTGATGGATAAGGGGTGGGAGCAGGTGGTGGCGGTGCTCGCCATTCTGCGCGCCGGGGCGGCCTACGTGCCGATCGAGGCGTCGCTGCCGGTCGAGCGCCGCGGCCTGCTGCTCCGCCTGGCCGATGCGGCGGCGGCGGTCACCCAGGCGGAGCTGGGGAGCCGCCTGCACTGGCCGACCGGGCTCGCCGTCTTGACCGTCGACGAAGCCGCTCCGGCGCCGCCGGCGGTGGACGCGCCGGCGGCGTCCGGCAGCGTGGACGACCTGGCTTACGTGATCTTCACCTCCGGCTCGACGGGCGAGCCCAAGGGGGTGATGATCGATCATCGGGGTGCGGTCAACACCGTGCTCGACGTCAATCACCGGTTCGGCGTCGGGCCGCGCGACCGGGTGCTTGGCATCTCGGCGCTCGGCTTCGATCTGTCGGTCTACGACATCTTCGGCCTGCTGGCGGCGGGCGGGGCCGTGGTGCTCCCCGAGCCGGCCGCGGCGCGCAACCCCGCGCGCTGGGCCGAGCTCATCGACCGCCATGAGATCACGCTGTGGGACTCGGTCCCCGCCCTCATGGAGATGCTGGTCGAGCACCTCGCCGGCGACCGCACCGCGGCGCTCGCGCCGCTGCGCCTCGCCCTGCTCTCCGGGGACTGGATCCCGGTTGGGCTGCCGGACCGCATCCGCGAGCTGCGGCCGGACATCGCGGTCGTCAGCCTGGGAGGCGCGACCGAAGCGTCGATCTGGTCGATCTTCCATCCCGTCGCGGCGCCGATCCCCGGTTGTGCCAGCGTGCCCTACGGCAAACCGCTCACCAACCAGCTCTTCCACGTGCTTGACGAGCGGCTCGCCCCGCGCCCGCTCTGGGTGCCCGGCGAGCTCTACATCGGCGGCGCCGGTGTGGCGATGGGCTACTGGCGGGACGCGGAGCAGACCGCCAGCCGCTTCGTCCACCACCCGGTGACCGGCGAGCGCCTGTACCGCACCGGCGATCTGGGGCGCTACCTGCCCGACGGCAGCATCGAGTTCCTCGGGCGCGAGGACTTCCAGGTCAAGATCCAAGGGCACCGCATCGAGCTCGGCGAGATCGAGACGGCGCTCGCGCGCCAGCCGGAGGTGCGGGCGGCGGTGGTGCAGCCGGTCGGCGAGGACCGCGCCAATCGCCGCCTGGCGGCCTATGTCGTGGCGGAGCATGAGCCCGGCGCGCCGGTTGCCGCGCCTGGGGACGGGGCGCCCGCGGCGGCCGACCCCCACCTCGTGGCGCTCGCCCAGCCGCCCGGCCGCCACCATGCCCTGCCAGGACCGATCCCCCTGCCGCGGCTGGGTGAGCTGCTGGCCGCGCTGGTGCAGGTCTCGGGGGGGGATCTGCCGCAGTACCTCTATCCGTCCGCCGGCAACCTCTATCCCGTCCAGACCTGGGTCCACATCGAGCCCGGCGGGGTGGAGGGGCTGGACGGCGGCCTGTACTATCACGACCCGCGGCACCATCGGCTGCGCTCCGCGCCGCCGGGCGCCGACCTCCGCGGTCTGCCGGCGGCGCTCGGCCTCGCGGGCGGGGAGGGCGCGGGGGCCGCCCTGATCCTGGTGGCCGAGCTCCAGGCGGTGGCTCCGGTCTACGGTCCGCTCGCCTATGGCTTCGCCGTGCTCGAGGCCGGCTACATGGCGAGGCTCCTCGCCGCCGCGGCGGAGGGCGCGGGGCTCGGCTTGCGCCCGGTGTCGGGCCTCGTCCGCGAGCGGCTCCAGGAGCTCATGGGGCTTTCCGCGACGCAGCTCGCCGTCCACGCTCTGCGGGTCGCACCTGCCGCGGCCGCGCCTGGCTCCGCCCGCGAGGGTGGCACCGAGCCGTTCGATCCCGAGCCGTTCGCGGACCAGGCCGCCGATCTCGCCGCCGACCTGCCCCAGCTGGCCATCCCGCGCGTCCAGGGCAAGGCCGAGCTCGCGGAGCTCAAGCTGCGGCAGCCCGGACTGCGTCCGGAGCAGGCCGCCGAGCGGGTGCTGGAGCTGGGGAGCAGCCGGCCGGCCGCGGCCCTCGTGGCGACGTTCGGGCGCCGGCGCAGCCATCGCGAGTTCGCGCGCGAGCCGGTCTCGGCTGCCGCGCTCGCCGCGCTCCTCGCGCCGCTCGCCACGCTCGCCCCGGAGACCCTGCGGGTCTATCTCCACGCCGCGCCCGGGCATGTCGACGGGTTCGCCGGCGGCCTCTACCGCTTCGACCGCGACACCCGGAGCCTGCTCCCGGCGGTGCAGAAGCTCGAGCTGGGCCGCACCGTACACGGCGCGGTCAACCGTCCGGTCTTCGATGCCGCGGCGTTCTCCCTCTTCCTGATCGCCGGGCGCTCGGCCCCGACCGCGTACGGCCGTCAGCCGCTCGACCGCGATCTGCTCGCCGCGGGCTCGCTCGGGCAGGTGCTCATGACCCTGGCGCCGGCGAGCGGGCTCGGCCTCTGCCCGATCGGCGACCTGGACTTCGAATCCATCCGGCCGGCGTTCGCGCTGGCCGGCGACGACGTCCTGGTGCATTGCTTCCTGGGCGGCGGCATCGCCGCGGAGACGGCTGCGGACGGCGAGCGGCTCGCCGAGGTGCTGCGCGAGCGCCTGCGCCGCGAGCTTCCCGCCTACATGGTGCCGGTCCACTTCGTCTTCCTGCGCGAGCTGCCGCTCAGCGCCAACGGCAAGATCGATCGCAAGGCTCTGCCGCCGCCCGGCGCCGCCGCCGCGGCGGGGCGCCGCTACCACGCGCCGCAGACCGAGCTCGAGAGGCAGCTGGCGGCGATCGTCGCCGACGTCCTGGGCGAGGCGCAGGTCGGCGTGCACGACGACTTCTTTGCCCTCGGCGGCAACTCCCTGCAAGCCATTCACCTGGTGGCGAGGATCCGCGAGACCCTGGGCCGCGAGCTGCCGCTGGAGACCCTCTTCGGGGGCCCGACGCCGATGAAGATGGCCGCCCACCTCGAGAAGACGGCCCCCGATGCGACGCCGCCGGATCTGGAGCTCTACCCGATTCCCCGCGACGGGGAGCTGGAGCTGTCGTTCGCGCAGCAGCGGCTCTGGCTGCTGGCCCAGCACGAGCCCGAGAGCGCCGCCTACAACGTGTCTTCCACGCTGCGTCTGGCCGGCGACCTCGACGTTGCCGCGCTGGCCAGGAGCCTGACCGAGATCGTGCGCCGTCACGAGACGCTGCGCACGACGTTTGCCTGGAGCGGCACGCGTCCCGTGCAGGTCATCCATCGGCCGGCCCCCCAGCCGCTGCCGGTGCTCGACCTGTCGGGCCTGCCGGAAACGCTGGCCCGGGCGCAGGCGGCGTGGTTGGCCGACGCGGAGGCGCACCGGCCGTTCGACCTCGCGCTCGGCCCGGTGCTGCGCTGCCGGCTGCTGCGCCTGACGCCGCAGGAGCATGTGCTGCTGGTGATCGTGCACCACATCGCCAGCGACGTGTGGTCGCTGGAGGTCTTGGCGCGCGAGCTCACCACCCTGCTCGCCGCTTTTTCCGCCGGGTTGCCGTCGCCGCTGCCCGATCTGCCGGTGCAGTACGCCGACTACGCGGCCTGGCAGCGCCGCTCGCTGCAAGGCTTGGTGTTGATGGCTCGGCTCTCATTCTGGCGTCAGCTCCTCGCCCCGCCGCGGCCCGTGCTGGCGCTGGCGCCCGAGCGGCCACGCCTGCCGGGTGCGAGCATGCGGGGCGCCCGCCATTACTCCGCGCTGCCGCCCGCGGTCGTCACTGCCGTGCGCGAGCTGGCCGCCGACGAGGGCGCGACGCTGTTCATGGTGCTGTTCGCGGCGTTCAACTGCCTGCTCTACCGCCGGACGGGCCAGACGGACCTGATCATCGGTACGAACGTGGCGGGCCGCGATCGCGTCGAGCTCGCGGGCATGATCGGGTTTTTCGTCAACCTGCTGGCGCTGCGCAGCGATCTTTCGGGCCTGCCCACGTTCCGCGAGCTGGTGCGGCGGGTGCGCACGGCGACGCTCGCCGCCTATGGCCACCAGGACCTGCCGCTCGACAAGCTGGTCGAGGATCTCAGACCCGAGCGGGACGGCAGCCACTCGCCGCTGTTCCGGGTCGAGTTCCTGCTGCAAAACGTCCCGACGCAAGCGGTGACGGCGACCGGTCTGGAGATGAGCCAGGACGAGGTCGAGATGCGGACCTCGCAGTTCGAGCTGTCGCTGTTCGTGCTCGAGTGGCCGCAGGGCCTGGGCTGTACGTGGATCTATCAGACCGATCTGCTGGACGCGGAGACGGTTGCGGCCCTCGCACGCCAATTCTCGGCACTGCTGGCGAGCATTGCCCGGAATCCCGACGCGCGCCTGGACGATCTCGAGCTCCTGACCGAAGCGGAGCGGAAAGGGCAACTCATGGAACGAGCGCAGTATGAAGAGAAGAGCTTGAAGCGTTTGCGGGCGGTCGCCCGCAAGCCGGTCACCCAGGGCGCCCTGGTGCGGGAAGGGGCATTGACCCCCGGCCGTAGCTTCCCGGTCCTGCTCGAGCCGGCTGCCGCCGATGTCGATCTCGCCGAGTGGGTGCGCGGCAACCGCGAGCTGCTGCGCGACCGGCTGGCCCGCCACGGGGCGGTCCTGCTGCGCGGATTCGGCGTGCGCTCCGAGCAGGAATTCGAGCAGGTCGCGTCCGGCCTCTGTCCGCAGCTGTTCGGCGAGTACGAGGACCTGCCGCAGGCGCAGGGTGGCGCCAAGGTGTATGGCTCGACGCCCTATCCCGCCGACAAGACGATCCTCTTCCACAACGAGAGCTCGCACATGCACCGGTGGCCGCTCAAACAGTTCTTCTGCTGCCTGACGCCGGCGCTCGCCCGCGGCGAGACGCCGATCGTCGACTGCCGCGAGATCTACCGCGACCTGCGGCCGGAGCTGCTGGCGCCGTTCGCCGAGAAGGGGCTGCGCTACGTCCGCACCTTCGTCGACGGCCTCGACGTGAGCTGGCAGGCGTTCTTCCACACCGACGACCGCGGCGCGGTAGAGGAGTACTGCCGGCGGTCGGGAATCCGTTGCGAATGGACCGCCGAGGGCCTGCGCACCGAGCAGGTCGGCCCAGCGGTGGCGAAGCACCCGCTCACCGGCGAAATGGTCTTCTTCAACCAGATGCAGGTGCACCATCCGTCCAGTCTCGATCCCGCTCTGCGCACCTCCCTAACCTCGCTCTACGGCGAGCGGGGGCTGCCGCGCAACGTCCTCTACGGTGACGGCTCGCCGATTCCCGATGAGGTCGTGACGGAGATCCTCGAGCTGTACTGGGACCATGCCGTCGCCTTCCCCTGGCAGGCGGGCGACGTCCTGATGCTCGACAACATGTTGGTGGCCCATGCTCGCAATCCCTACGAGGGACCGCGCAAGATCGCCGTCGCGATGGGCGAGATGTTCGAGAAGTCCAGCCTCTGAGGCACCAGCGGCCGACGCCGGAAAGGACGAGCAGAAGAATGGAGGGCTATCCTCTCACCCCGCAGCAACGACGCCTCTGGGCGCTGGGAGACGACCCTGCGTACCGCAGCTGGTGCACGGTCGAGATCGCTGGCGACCTCGACCGCGACCGGATGAGGGGCGCAGCCCGAGAGATCGGGCGGCGGCACGAAGCCTTGCGGACCGCGGTGCGGTGCTGGCCGGGCCTCAAATTCCCCTTGCAGGCGCTGCGTGAGGACATGCCGATCGCGTGGCGCGAGGTCGATGGCACCGCCTGGGACGAGGCGGAGCTGCGCCGGGCGCTCGACGAGTGGCGGCGCACGCCGCTCGACCTTGCGGCCGGGCCGGTCACGCATTGCACCCTGGTCGAGCTCGGTTCCGGACGGCACGTTCTCCACCTGGTGGTGCCGGCCCTGTTGGCGGATACGGTCAGTATGCGGAACCTCTTCGATGAGCTCGTCGATGCCTATGGCTCCGGCCCCGGTCCCGGCCACGCCGGCGACGATCTGATCCAGCTCCAGCAGGTGGTGGAGTGGCTCAACGAGATGGCAGAGGACGAGGACAGCGCGGCTGGACGTGAATTCTGGCACCGGAAGCTTGCCGGCGGCTCCCTGCCCGCGCTGCCTTACGAACGCCAGGCAGGCGATGGAGCGGCGTTCCTGCCGGCGAGCGAAGGGCTCGAGCTGGCGGCGGCCGGGGCGGTCGAGCAGCGGGCGCGGCAGCTCGGCGCCCCGCCGGAAGCATTCCTGCTGGCGGCCTGGACGAGCCTGCTCTGGCGTCTGACCGGTGGCGCGGAGATGAGCGTCGAGAGGATCTTCGACGGCAGGACCGGCGAGGACCTCGCCGCGGTCTGCGGCTTGGTCGCGAGAGCCCTGCCGCTGCGCCTGACACTGGCCGCGGGATTGCGCTTCCACGAGGTCGTGCGGCGGCTGGTGGCCGAAAGCGAGAGCGCCTGGCGCTGGCAGTCTGCCTTTGCTCCTCCCGAGCCGCGGCAGGCCCCGGGGACCACGCTTCCTGGTGGGTTCGCCTTCGAGCTCGTGGACTGGCCGCCGGCGGCCCGGGCCGCCGAGGTGTCTTTCACCCTGCGCGAGGCGAGCTCGTGCCTCGATCGGTTCAAGGCGAAGCTCGTCTGCGGGCGGCGCGAAGGCGCCATCCATGCCGACCTGTGCTTCGATCCCGCCTGCCTCGATGCCGCCGCGGCGCAATGCCTGCTGCGGCAGCTGCGCGCGCTGCTGGCGAATGCCATCTCTCACCCTGACAGCGCGCTGGCGAAGCTGCGCCTGGCCGACGAGGAGGAGCGCCGGCATCTGATTGTCGGTTTCAACCGCAACGGGGAGATCGAGAGCCCCGACCTCTGCGCCCACGCGCTCTTTGCCCGCCAGGCGGCGGCGTACCCCGACGCCCTCGCGGTGGTCTGTGAGGACCGCGTGCTCACGTACCGCGAGCTCGACCTCCGGTCGAGCCGACTGGCACAGCGGTTGCGCCGGCTCGGGGTCGGACCCGAGGAGCCGGTGGCGCTCGGCCTCGAGAGATCGGCCGAGATGGTGATCGGCCTGCTGGGCGTGCTCAAGGCGGGAGGGTTCTACGTGCCGCTCGATCCGGCATGGACGGAGCAACGATGGGCCGTGACGCTCGGCCAGTTGGGTGCGCCGGTGGTGGTCGTTCAGGAGGCTCTGCGGGACCGCCTGCCCGGCGAGGTGACGCGGACCGTGGTGCTCGACGCGGCGGACGGCGCCGTGGAGGGGGGGCCCTGGGAAGACCCGGGCGCCGTTTCGTCGCAGCTCGCCTGCGTGCTCTTCACCTCGGGCTCGACGGGGCGCCCCAAGGGGGTGGCGATCGAGCACCGGCAACTGGTGAGCTACGTGATGGCCTTCCGGGAGCGGCTGGGCCTGCCGGCGGACGCGAGCTTCGCCACGGTGTCCACCTTCGCCGCCGATCTCGGCAACACCGCGGTCTTCTCGGCCCTGTGCCTGGGAGGCTGCCTGCACGTGATCTCTCACGATCGCATGGCCGATACCGAGAGATTCGCAGCCTGGTTCGCGGCCCGGCCGGTCGACTGCCTGAAGATCGCGCCCTCCCACCTGGCGGCGCTGTTGAACGGCGCCGACCCGCGGAGCTGCCTGCCGCGGCGGCTGCTGGTTTTGGGCGGGGAGACGCCGAGCTGGCAGCTGATCGAGCGCGTGCAGCAGCTCGCGCCGGCCTGCCGCATCGTCAACGAATATGGGTCGACCGAGACCACGGTCGGAGTCATGGCGGCGGCGCTCGACGCCGGCGCGGTGGACCGCGCCGCGAGCCCATCGCTCGGCAGGCCGCTGGCCCACGCGCAGATCTATCTTCTGGGCTCCGACGGTGAGGCCGCACCCTGTGGGGTCGCCGGCGAGATCTTCATCGCCGGGTCGGGGCTGGCGCGCGGTTATCTCGGGTCGCCCGAGCTGACTGCCGAGCGGTTCCTGCCCGATCCTTTCGCCGCGCAGGCGGGAGGACGGCTCTATCGCAGCGGCGACCTCGCGCGGCACCTTCCCACCGGCGGCATCGAATTTCTGGGGCGCTGCGATCAGCAGGTCGATATCCGCGGCTTCCGGGTCGAGCTGGCCAGGATCGAATCGGCCCTGCGCCAGCATCACGCCGTGCACGACGCCGCCGTGGTCCTGCGCGGCGATCCGCCCGCGGAGCGCCGACTGG
>DASXJP010000019.1:0-8091 GCA_036497345.1 Thermoanaerobaculia bacterium | reverse complement strand
GCGGAGATCTAGGAGAGGGGAATTCGCGATGACCGCAGGAAAGATCGCCGTCGTCACCGGCGCCAGCTCCGGCATCGGCGCCGCCGCCGCCCGGGCGCTGGCGGGGGCCGGCTTCGAGCTCTGGCTCGGCGCCCGCCGCCTCGACCGCCTGCGCGAGGTCGGGGAGCCGCTCGGCGCCCACGCCCTGGAGCTGGACGTGCGGGATTTGGGGAGCATCGAGGCCTTCGCCGCCCGGCTGCCGGCCGCCGTCCACCTGCTGGTCAACAACGCCGGCGGGGCCCTCGGGCTCGACCGCGTGGAGGTGGCGCGGGACGAGGACTGGACCGGCATGTGGGAGACCAACGTCCTGGGCGTGATGCGGGTCACCCGCGCCCTGCTCTCCGCCCTGCGGGCCTCGGGGGACGGCCACGTCATCAATCTCGGCTCCACGGCCGGCTTCGAGACCTACGTGGGCGGGGCGGGCTACACCGGCAGCAAGCACGCGCTCAAGGCCCTCACCCGCACCCTCCGGCAGGAGCTGCTGGGGGAGCCCATCCGGGTGACCGAGGTGGCCCCGGGGATGGTCGAGACCGAGTTCTCGCTCGTCCGCTTCGGCGGCGACGAGGAGCGGGCGAAATCGGTCTACCGCGGCATACAGCCGCTGACGGCCGAGGACATCGCCGACTGCGTCGCCTGGGTGGCCACCCGCCCGTCCCACGTCAACATCGACGAGATCGTCGTCCGCCCGCGCGACCAGGCCACCTCCACCATGGTGCACCGGCGGGAGCCCGCGAAGCCGCAGACTTGAGCCCCCGGACGGCCCTGTCGCTCCTCGTCTCCCTGCTCTGGGCCCTGCTCTGGGCCCTGCTCTGGGTTGGGTGCTCGCGCAAGAACCTGACCACGCCGGAGCTCTACGCCACCTACTGCGCCCGCTGCCACGGCGAGCGGGGGGAGGGGAAGGGCGACAACCTCGCCCTCTACCCGCATCTCAACCTGCTCACCTCCCCCATGGTGCGGCGCGGCGACCGCGCGGCGGTGCGCCAGCGCATCCGGGACGGGTACGGGCCGATGCCCGGCTTCGCCCGCCGGCTCGACCGGCAAGAGGTCGAGCGGCTCGTCGACCTCACTTTCCAACTCGGCAATGCCAAGGAGAGACCGTGACATGGACCCGCAACGCCTGAAGGACGCCTACCAGAAGCTCCAGAGCCTCGACGAGCGGATGACCCACAAGGTGCGCCCCGCCCGCGGCGGGGCCCTGGTCCGCCCCACCCCCGAGCAGCTGGAGGTGGCGATGCGCGACCTCGCCAACTACACGCTCGAGCTCAAGGAGGTGGTCCAGGAGCTGTTCCTGGCGATCGCCTCGAAGCCCGCCGGCTCAAGCTCAGGGGGCTCGTAGAGGAAGACTTTTCTGGCTCGACGATTCTGACTTGACAGGTCATTTTCGCCGGCCTAGAATCTTTCCATGCGATCCATGGGAATTGCGGAGCTCAAGGCATTGCTTTCCGAAACTCTCGCCCGGGTGAAGGCGGGCGAGGAGGTCCTGGTCACCGAGCATGGGCGCCCGATCGCCCGCCTCCTGCCGCTGTCGTCGGCGTCGCCGGCCGCGGCCACCCAGGAGCTGGTGCGGGGGGGACAGATCAAGGCGCCGGAGAAGCCGCTGGACGAGACGTTCTGGCGGCTCCCGCGCGGCGAGTACCGCGTCCCTCCCCGGCGCCGGTCCCTGGACGATCCCGAGGATCCCGGGCTCTGGGAGCTGCGGGAGGCCGTCTGAGGTTCTGGGACGGCTCGGCCCTCCTGGCGCTCGCCGTGCGGGAGCCCGCCTCCGAGAGGGTCGAGCCCCTCCTGCAGCGCGATCCGGAGATGGCCTTCTGGTGGGGGGCGTCCTTGGACGGATGGGAGGCCCTGCTCGCCGCCCATCGCCAGGGGCGGATCTCCGCCGTCGACCTCCAGAGGGGCCGGGGGTTGCTCGACCACCTGCGCGAGCGGGGCTTCGAGGTCCAGCCCACCGAGGAGCTGCGCGCCCGCGCCCTGCGCCTGCTTTCCGTCCATACGTCCGTCCATCCGCTGCGGGCCCCCGAGGCCCTGGAGCTGGCCGCCGCCCTGGTCTGGTGCCGCGAGCGCCCGCAGGGGGCCGGCTTCGTCTCCCTCCATCCGCCGCTCCGCCTCGCCGCGGCGCTCGAAGGGTTCCGCGTCCTCCCCTATGCCGACGAGGTCCACGCGCCCGACCCCGAGCCCTGAATTCAGGCACGGGTGTTGCTCCCCTTTCCAGTGGGCGAAGAATCGCCCTGGAAGGAGGACCCATGAAAGCCAAAGCGCGTCTGTTCGGTCATCCGATCCATCAGATGCTGATCGTCTTCCCGCTCGGCCTCCTGGCGACGTCGCTCTTCTTCGACATCGCCCGCCTGTCGAGCGGCAATCCCCAGTGGGCGACGATCTCCTACTACCTGATCGCGGTGGGGATCGTCACCGGCCTGCTCGCCGCCGTCTTCGGCCTGATCGACTGGCTGTCGATCCCCGCGGGGACGCGCGCCAAGCGGATCGGCCTGCTCCACGGCGGCGGCAACGTGGTGGTGGTCCTGCTCTTCGCCGGCTCCTGGCTGCTGCGGCGGGCCGACCCCGGCAACCCCGCGACGACGGCCATCGTCCTCTCGGTGCTGGCGGTGCTGCTGGCCCTGGTCACCGGCTGGCTGGGCGGCGAGCTGGTGGACCGCCTGGGCGTGGGGGTGGAGGAGGGGGCCAACCTCGATGCCCCGAGCTCGCTGAAGACCTCGCGGATCCCGGCCCGGCGGTAAGGCCTCGCTGAGGAGGTGGTGTACCCTCGCCTCCCATGCCGGCCCCCCTCCCCATCGACGAGGTCCTTCCGGCGCTGATCGCCGCGTTGCGGGAGGGGCCCGCGGCCGTGCTCATCGCTCCCACCGGCGCGGGGAAGACCACCCGCGTGCCCCCCGCGCTGCTGGCGGCTGGGGTCGGCGCCGGCCGGCAGATCGTGATGCTGGAGCCGCGGCGGATCGCCGCCCGGGCCGCCTCCCGCCGGATGGCCGAGGAGGGCGGCCAGGAGGGTCAATGGACGCTCGGCCGCGAGGTGGGCCACCAGGTCCGCTTCGAGCGCAGGGCGGGGCCGGAGACCAAGATCCTGGTGGTGACCGAGGGAATCCTCGTCCAGCGCCTCCAGGCCGATCCGTTCCTGGAGGGCGTGGGGATCGTGATCTTCGACGAGCTCCACGAGCGCAACCTCCAGACCGACCTCTCCCTGGCCATGGCCCGGCGGGTCCAGCGGGACGCGCGGCCCGACCTCAAGCTCCTCGCCATGTCCGCCACCCTCGATCCCGGTCCCGTGGCGGCTTTTCTTGCGCCTTTCGGGAGAGATTGCCCGGTGATCGAGAGCCGGGGACGGCTCCACCCGGTGGACGTCCTCTATACGGACCGTCCGGACGACCGCGCTTTGCCCGGCCAGATCGCCGCCGGGGTACGGCGCATGCTGGGCTCCACGCCGGGGGATATCCTGGTTTTCCTTCCCGGCGTGGGGGAGATCCAGCGGGCCTCCGAAGCTCTCGCCGGCGAACGGGACCTCGCCGTGCTCCCTCTCTACGGCGATCTCCCGGCGGAGAAGCAGGACGAGGTGTTGCGTCCGCTATCCCGGCGCAAGGTGGTGCTGGCGACCAACGTGGCCGAGACCTCGATCACCATCGACGGCGTCACGGCGGTGGTGGACTCGGGGCTGGTGCGCCGGCTGCGCTTCGATCCCGCCACGGGGCTCGACCGCCTGGAGCTGGGGAAGGTGAGCCGCGCCTCGGCCGACCAGCGGGCCGGCCGCGCCGGACGGCAGGCGCCGGGGGTCTGCCTGCGCCTCTGGCCGGCCTGGGAGCACGCGGCCCTCCCCGAGCGCGAGACGCCCGAGATCGCCCGCGTCGACCTCGCCGGCCCCGCCCTCCAGCTCCTCGCCTGGGGGGAGCCCGACCTCGCCGACTTCGACTGGCTGGAGCCCCCCGACCCCACGGCGCTGGCGGCCGCCACCCTGCTGCTCCGGCAGCTCGGCGCGATCGACGATCACGGCGTCACCGCCACCGGGAGGACGATGGCCCGCCTGCCGGTCCACCCGCGCCTGGCCCGGCTGCTGGTCGAGGGGCACCGGCTCGGCCGCACCGACGATGCCGCGCTGCTGGCCGCCCTGCTCTCCGAGCGCGATCCGTTCCCGCGGGGCGTGCGCGGCGCCGGCCCCCGCCGTGGGATCTCCCTAAAAGCGCGTTCCGACCTTCTCGACCGGCTCGACGCCCTCGAAGCCTTCGAGAAGCGGAAGGCCCCGGAGGCGGACCTGAACGCCGGCGCGGCCCGGTTCGTGCTCCGGGCGCGGGACCAGTTGGTGGAGATGGCGCGGCGAGAGCTGTCAGGAGGGAAGGGGAGTGGGACGGGAGACGAGCCCCTCCTCCGCGCCCTCCTGGCCGCCTACCCGGACCGCGTGGCCCGCCGCCGCGAGCCCCGCGGCCCCAGAGGGGTGATGGTGGGGGGCCGGGGTGTCCGCCTCGCCGAGGAGAGCGCCGTGCTGGAGGCGCCGCTCTTCCTCTGTGTCGACCTCGACGCCGGCCGCTCGGGCCCGCTCTCCGAGGCGCTGGTGCGCAAGGCCTCCGAGGTCGAGCCGGAGTGGCTCCCGGGATTGCGGACGACGATCGAGCTGGAATTCGACGAGACCCGGGAGCGGGTGGCCGCCTGGAAGCGGACCCGCTACGAGGACCTCGTTGTAGCCGAAGCCGAGGTGCCGCCCTCGGATGCCGAGGAGACCACGCGGATCTTGAGCGAAGCCGCCGCCGGACGGCTCGACCGGGCCCTGCCGCTGGACGACCCCGAGGTGGCCTCCTTCCTCGCCCGCGTCCGCAGCCTCGCCGGGTGGATGCCCGAGCTGGGCCTCCCCCGTTTCGAGGAAGAGGAGGTCCGCGCCCTCCTCCCCATCCTGGCCGCCGGCCGCAAGTCGTTCGCCGAGCTGCGGCGGGCGCCGCTCCTCGACGTCCTCCAGGGGTCGCTCTCCCACCAGCAGCGCGAGGCCGTGCGCCGCGAGGCCCCCGAGCGGCTGACCGTGCCGAGCGGCAGCCAGATCCGCATCGCCTACGAGCCGGGCCGGCCGCCGGTGCTCGCCGCCCGCATCCAGGAGATGTTCGGCCTCGCCGAGACCCCGCGCGTGGCCGCCGGCCGCGTCCCGGTCCTCCTCCATCTGCTCGCCCCCAACGGCCGCCCCCAGCAGGTGACCCACGACCTGCGGAGCTTCTGGGAGACCACCTACCCGCAGGTGCGCAAGGAGCTCGCCGGCCGCTATCCCAGGCACTCCTGGCCCCAGGACCCCTGGAACGCCGCGCCCCAGAGGAGGCCGACGCGGCGCTGAGATTCGATCGTCCAGCGCAGCGCCTCGGCGATCCTGCGGAAATCCTCGATCTCCCGCAGGCGCAGGCTCCTCCCGGCGCGGCCGGCCAGCCAGCGGTCGAGCACCTGATAGCCGCCGATCCGGTACTCCCAGACCTCGCGGGAGATCCCCGCGAACGCCTGCCCCTCCGCGTTGACGATCACCCGGCCGTCGCGGAATTCGCGGCGGCCGTCCAGCTTCCCGGGCCCCTCCTCGAAGCGGGCCCCGGGCCGGTCCAGCCGGTCCGAGTCGAGGAGGTGGAGCGAGATCAGCACCGCCCCCAGGCCGGCCAGCTCCAGGAAGGCGCCGCGGCCCGGCGGCAGGGGGACGCGGGGGAAATCGGTCCGCAGGAGAGCGGCGTACCGCCGGCGGTAGGGAGGGCTGTAGAGCACGGCGTAGACGTATTGCAGGACCAGCTCGGGCGAGGGCTCCTCGCCCAGGCGGTCCGCCATCCGGCGGAGGAAGGCGGGATCGAGATTGGCCTTCCGCTCAGGCCCGTACAGCCCGCCCTCGGAATGCAGGTAGAGGGGGAAGACGGAATTGATGTCGAAGGCGCTCACCGCCTTGTGGGCCACCAGGGTGTCGGCCACCAGCGCGCCCGGCTCCTCCTTGTGCTGGCGGGGGGCGACCAACCCGAGGCTGCCCGGCGGCAGCAGGTGTTGCAGGACCTTTTCCCGGGGACGTTCGACCACGTAGTCCTCGTAGAAGATCGTGCGCTCGTCAAAGGGGCGGAAGAGGATGGGGAGAAGCCTCGTTTCCCAGTCCGGATCTTTGCGGATCTCCCGTCGCGCCTCCGTCAGGCCGCATCGTCCCTTCCCGGTCCCCCATTCGTGCAGCATGACTGGGTCCGGGATCGTCTCGCTCCGGAGCCGGCCGATACGCCGTTTGAGCTCCTCCCGGTCGGCGTCGATGGCGAAGGCGTCCCGCCCGGTGACGATCCCCACCGAATGCACGGGGAAGATCCCCGGCAGCGGGATCCCCTGCCCGTACTCGCGCTCCAGGGCGGCGTCGCGCGGCGCGAAGAGGAACGCCGGCCCCGCGGGGTCGATCTCCCGCCAGTCCGTGGTCTCCACGTCGTGCTCCTCCAGCCAGTGGAGCTTGGCGGCGCGGCTCCCCCAGAGGTCGGCCCGCGCGACCCGCTTCGGCAGCCCCGGCCGCTTGACCAGGATCGCCACCGCCGCCCCCTGCCGGACGTCGGCGAAGACGTTGGCGTCCTTCGCGCCGTCCGGCGTCCGCTCCTTCCTCTTGCCGTTGCCGTGGAGGTCGAGGAGGTAGAGCTCGTCGAAGGTCTGGAGGAGCGACCGGCGCACGCCGCGGAAGGTCGGGTTGTCGAGGTAGCCGTGGTCGGTCACCAGGGCCACGACCCCCTCCCCGGCCTCCTCGACCTTCGCTTGAGCGAGGCGGAGGAACTTGAGGTAGTCGTTCCGCAGCCACTTGGAGCCCTTCTCCTCGAGCGGCTCATAGCCGTCGGGCCGGGCTCCCGGGTTGGCCGAGTGGCCGGACCAGGGCGGGTTGCCCAGGACGACGTTGATCCGCGCCTCCTTCTTGATCCTGCCCGCCAGCAGGGACTCCCGGGCCAGCGCCGCCACGCCGGGGAGGGGCGACTGCTCCAGGTCCTCCATCTCCAGGGCGTTGGTGAGGTAGAAGGCCACCCGCTCGCCGTCGCGCAGGGGGCGCCCCAGCTCCTCCAGGATCAGGCTCATCTTGAGGTGGCCGATGGCGTAGGGGGCCATCATCAGCTCGAAGGCGTGGAAATCGCGCAGCAGGTGATCGCCGGCCAGGGCCGGCACCGCGCCGCCGCCCGCCGTGCGCTGTACCTCGTCCACGGCGCAACGGACCGCCTCGACCACGAAGGTGAGCGTCCCCGCCGCCGGATCGAGGAGGGAGACCCGGGGGTCGGCGAGGCCGTCCCGCCAGCCCAGCCGCGTCCGGAGCAGCCGGTGCACGGAGCGGACGACCCAGGAGACCAGCTCCGGCGGCGTGTAGTAGACGCCGCGCCGCCGCCGCAGCCCGGCGTCGTAGCAGCGGAGGAAGGTCTCGTAGAAGTCGAGCACCGGATCGCGCCCGCGGCGGCCGGAGCGCTCCAGCATCTCGCGCACCGAGGAGTGAGCCAGCAGGTCGACGATCTCGTCCACGATCCACGCCACCTCGGGGGAGGGGTCGGCCAGCGAGATGTAGCGGAAGGCGTCGCGCAGCAGGCCGCTGGTGGCCGGGATGCTCTCGGCCGCGATCCGGCGGTCGAAGCGGTCCCGGGCCCGCCAGCGCGCGGCCAGCAGGCCGTAGACCAGCGTCTGGGCGTAGAGGTCGGCGAAGCCCTCGCGGGTGAGCCCGGCCAGGAGGTGCTCGGAGAAGGCCTCGTAGAAGCCCTGGAGGTCCGCGTCCTCATCCAGGCGCTCGCGGATGCGGTCGGCCAGGATGCGGGTGCGCAGCGCCATCCGGGGCGCCAGCTCGGCGGCCGAGGTGGTGGCTGGCGGCGCGAAAGCCCAGAAGAGGTCGAGGAGGGGGCCGGCGTCCGCGCGGCCGATCTCGGCCCGGGCGACCATCTCTTTCCCCCGGTAGAGCCGCAGCTCGCGGAAGTTGGTGAGCAGCAGGTTGGGGAACGCCGAGCAGTACCGCTGGAGCTGCTCGGTCTCGGCGGCTCGCGTCAGGTCGGTCCCGGGGAGCTTCGCCTCGACATAGCCGACGATCCCCTCCCCCCGGCGCACCTGCAGGTCGAGCAGGCA
>DASXJP010000018.1:0-7042 GCA_036497345.1 Thermoanaerobaculia bacterium | reverse complement strand
CTGGGCGGCGCCATCCTGCTGATCTCGGGGGCCACCCCCGAGATCCACTCCCGTCTCTCCTGGCTCAACGACATCCTGCCGCTGCCGGTCATCGAGCTCTCCCACTTCGCCGGCAGCCTGGCGGGCGTCGCCCTCCTCTTCCTGGCGATCGGCCTCCAGCGGCGGCTCGACGCGGCCTACCAGCTCACCATGGTGATGCTCGGCGGCGGCGCCATCTTCTCGCTGGCCAAGGGCCTCGACTGGGAAGAGGCGTTGATCCTGTCGCTGATGCTCGCGGCGCTCGCCCCCTGCCACCGCTACTTCTACCGCAAGACCTCGCTCACCACCGAGCCGTTCACGCCGGGGTGGAGCGTCGCCATCATCATCGTCATCCTGGGCACGCTCTGGCTGGGGTTCTTCGCCTACAAGCAACACGAGTACACCGGCGAGCTCTGGTGGCGCTTCACCCTGTTCGGCAACGCGCCCCGCTTCCTGCGCGCCTCGGTGGCGGTGGCGGCGGTGGCCCTCGGCGTCGCCCTGCGCCACCTGATGCGCCCGGCGGGGCCCGAGCCCGAGCCCCCCACCGAGGAGGAGATCGATCACGCCGCCCGCATCGCAGCCGCCGCGCCGCGCACCTACGCCTACCTGGCCCTGCTCGGCGACAAGGAGCTGCTCTTCAACGACACCGGCACGGCCTATGTGATGTTCGGCGTCGAGCGCCGGAGCTGGGTGTCGATGGGCGGCCCGGTGGGCCCCGAGAAGGAGCGCGCCGAGCTGGTCTGGAAGTTCCGCGAGCTGGTGGACCGCCACGACGGCTGGACCTGCTTCTACCAGGTCAGCGAGCGCATGCTCCACCTCTACGTCGACCTCGGGCTGACGCTGATCAAGCTGGGCGAGGAGGCAAGGGTGCCGCTCACCGGCTTCACCATCGAGGGGAGGAATCGCAAGAAGCTGCGCCACGCCTGGCGCCGCGCCGGCGAGGAGGGGTGCACCTTCGAGGTGATCCCGCCGGCGGAGACCCCGCCCCTGATGCCCGACATCGAGCGCATCTCGAACGACTGGCTGCGCACCAAGAACACGCGCGAGAAGGGGTTCTCGCTCGGCTTCTTCGATCAGGGCTACCTGAAACGCCTGCCGCTCGCCCTGGTGCGCAAGGAGGGGCGGATCGTCGCCTTCGCCAACCTCTGGCCGGGCGGCGAGAACGAGGAGATCTCGATCGACCTCATGCGTCACGTGGTCGACGCGCCGCTGGGGGTGATGGACTACCTGTTCATCGAGCTGATGCTCTACGGCTCGCAGCAGGGGTACCGCTGGTTCAACCTCGGCATGGCGCCGTTCGCCGGCCTGGAGGCGCGCTCGATCGCGCCGATGTGGAGCCGCCTGGGCTCGATGGTCTACCGCCACGGCGAGCACTTCTACAACTTCCAGGGCCTGCGCGCCTACAAGGACAAGTTCGACCCCGTCTGGGAGCCCCGCTACCTCGCCTGCCCCGGCGGCCTCGCCTTCCCGCTCATCCTGGCGGACATCGCGGCGCTGATCGGGCGGGGGTTCCGGGGGGTGGTGGCGAAGTGAAAAAGCCCGCCCCTCCGGGGCGGTCCCTCATCACCCCGGCCCTCTTCTCCCGGCCTCCCCCCACCTGACGGGAGAAGAGGGGGCGTGTCCGCGGGATGTTGTTGTAGGGGCGGCCCTGTGTGGCCGCCCTGTTCCGAAGGCCGCCACCGCCCAGGGCGGCCACACAGGGCCGCCCCTACGAAAAACCAAAAACAAACCAGGCCAACCTCTCCCTCTTCTCCCGGCGGACGGGGGGGAGGCCGGGAGAAGAGGGCCGGGGTGATGAGGGGCCAACGCTCCGAAGGCGCCTACCCTGGCGGCGGCTGAGGCGGCTGAGCCTCCGGAGCCGCCGGCCGTTGAGCCGGCGGCTGGGGAGGCGCTGGAGGCTTCTCCGGCAACTGCAAAACCACCTCCTCCGGCCGGGGATTCAGCGCCCCCGGAGACAACAGAAGATGAGCCGGCGGAGCTGCCACCGGCGCGGCCTTCCCCGATGGCGCCGCGGGCGGAGGCGGCGGCGCGGCCCCGTTCCTCCTCCCCGCCAGCTCCCCGAACAGCGCCGCGCCGAAAGACTGGATCTCCGTCTCCTCAGCCGCCGTCGCCGGCATCAATCCCTTGCCGGCGAAGACCAGCCGCGTCTCCAGGGCGCCGGGGCGCAGGCTCTCCTGCGTCTGGCCGCCGCCGGCCTGGAACGGCGCCAGGTGGTCGAACCAGCCGTAGAGCCGGGAGAGCGCTCCGGGCTCCAGCCAGCCCCGGATCTCGCCGTCCCAGGCGCAGGAGGTGGCGACCGCCTCGCCGGTCAGATACGCGGCCACGTCCTGGCAGTCGAGCGACGATCCCCCCTGATGCCAGGTGAGGGCCAGACCGTAGGCCGGCCCTCCATGCCCGCCCGCGGCCTCGGCCGCCGTCTGGCGCGCCCATTCGAAGATCATCCGCTGCTCGGTGGCACCCGCCTTGACCTTTCCCTGCCCATGGAACGAAAGATTCCAATCCGGGGACTTCCGCTCGAAGGGAGCGTAGGTGCGCAGGAGATACCAGGCCATGTCCGGCCGGCGGGGATCGACGAAGAGCTTCCGCGCCAGGAGGCCCGGGACCGGCCCGATGATCACGCTGCGGGTGCGGATCCACACCATCTCCCGCGGGTCCTGCCCCCGCTGCAGCTCGATCCCCAGGGGCGCCTCGGCGGGTCCCTTCCGCGCGGGAGCCGCCGCCGGACTCTCCTTAGGGGCGTTCACACACCCTCCCAGCACCGGCAGCGCGGCCAGCAGCAGCAGCGGACAGGCCCGGAGCCGGACCGTCAAAGCACCGTCCCCCGCAGGATCAGGCTCGCCACGCTGAAATAGATGATCAGCCCGGTGACGTCCACCAGCGTGGCCACGAACGGCGCCGAGGCGCTGGCCGGATCGAAGCCCAGCCGGCGCAGCACGAACGGCAGCGAGGAGCCGATCAGCGTCCCCCAGAGCACCACGCCGACCAGGCTCATCGCCACCGTGAAGGCGATCAGGAAGCCGTGCGCGCCGTAGGTGCCGAACGCCTTCTGCCAGATCACGATGCGCGTGTAGCCGAGCGCGCCCAGGATCGCCCCCAGGCCCAGCCCGGCCACGAATTCGCGGCGGAAGACCCGCCACCAGTCGCGCAGCCGCACCTCGGAGAGAGCCAGGGCGCGGATGATCAGCGTCGTCGCCTGCGACCCCGAGTTGCCGCCGCTGCTGATGATCAGGGGGATGAAGATCGCCAGGATCGCGGCGCGGGCGATCTCCTTCTCGTAATACCCCATGGCGGTGGCCGTCAGCAGCTCGCCCAGGAAGAGGGCCGAGAGCCACCCGGCGCGCTTGCGCACCATGCTGAGCATGCTCACCTGGAGATAGGGGGCGTCGAGCGCCTCGGAGCCGCCCATCTTCTGGATGTCCTCCGTGGCCTCCTGCTCCACCACGTCCACGATGTCGTCCACGGTGACGATCCCCTTCATCCGCCCCTCGGGATCGAGCACGGGCACGGCGATCAGGTCGTAGCGCGAGAAGAGCTGGCTGATCTCCTCCTGGTCGGTGTCCTCGGCGGCGCTGACCAGATCGGTCCGCATCACGTCGGCCACCTCGCGGTCCCCGGGCGCGGTGAACAGCTCGCGCAGGGACATCACGCCGAGAAGGTGTTGCTCGGAGTCGAGCACGTAGGCGTAGTTGATCGTCTCGACGTTTTGACGCGCTTGCATGCGCAGATAGCCGATCGCCTCGTCGACGGTCATGTCCGGCCGCAGCCGGGCATAGCGGGGGCTCATCAGACCGCCGGCGTCGTCCTCCTCATAGGCGAGCAGGGTGCTCACCTCCCGGCGGGTGGCCGGATCGAGCAGCGCCAACAGCTCGGCGCGCTCCTCCGGCCGCGCCTCCTGGAGCAGGTCGGCCGCGTCGTCCGGCGCCAGCAGGCGGATCCACGACCGGCGGATGGCCGGCGGCGACTGGCGGACGATCAGGAGCTGATCGGCCGCCCGCATGTCGAGGAAAAAATCCTGCGCCTCCTCCGCCGAGAGGAAGCCGAAGCTCTCGATCCGCTCCTCGGGCGACAGCAGTCGCCATGCTTCATGCAGCTCGTTGGCGCTGATGGTGGCCGCGGCCATGGGATGCCCTCCTCGACGGCCCCCGGAAAGGCGGGGGGCAGGGCGTACCATACCGCAGGAGGGGAGCCGAGGAAGGGCCAGGAGCCCGCGAAGCAGAAAAGAAAAGGGACACCAGGGACTCCAGGGACAACAGGGACAACGAAGACCGGATCGGAAGCCAGGTCCCTGTCGTCCCTGCTGTCCCTGGAGTCCCTGTCGTCCCTTGTTTCTGGCTTTTACCCCGCCTTCCGCGCCGCCTCGATCTGCGGCAGCAGCACGTCCCGCACGTACGACCACTCCGGCTGCAACCGGAGCGCCGCGTGGGCCTCCTCGCCGGCGGCGTCCAGGTCGGGCGGCTTCTGGCTCAGGTGCGAATAGGCGAGGGACATCAGCGCTTCCGGCTTGCCCCAGTCCGGCAGCGGCGAGCCGAGAGCGTCGCGCGCCCGCTCGGCCGACGGCACCGCAGTATCAGTCAGAAGACCGGTCAGAAGACCGGGCAGCCGGCGGCGCACGCGCTCCAGCATGGTCTGGAAGCGCTGGCGGCCGAAGGGCTTGAGGAGGTAGTCCAGCGCGCCCACCTCGAAGGCCGCGAGGGCGAAGCGGTCGGCACGCCGGGCAGCACGTTCGCGAACGCGTTGCGGGCCGCCCCGGCGGCACGCCGTTGGCGACGAACGCCGCCGCGTAGAGGGTCAGGTAGAGCAACCACGCGACGGCGTAGGACCACTGCTCGGACCGGGGGCGCAGGGATTCGGGGATGGCTTCAGCGGTCATGGGGTCGCCTGGCTGAAGCTTACCTCTACTTTGGCGGATTGCCGGCGGGCGGAGGCGGGCCCTCACTCTCCCAACCCTCTCTCTCCCATCCTCCCCCCCGACCTGACGGGAGAGAGAGGGCTAAAAAAACCCTTCTTGGATCGTCTTTCTCCCTCTTCTCCCGTCAGGTGGGGGGGAGGATGGGAGAAGAGGGCCGGGGTGATGAGGGCCAACGGACCGGGGGCGCCAACCCTTCCTTTCGACACCATTTCCCCGCTCCGGTGAGGGGAATCCCCCCTCGCCGTCGTTCCCCCTTTGTCTTGTCGACTTCCTTTCACTGAGCCCTTCAAGAAAGGATCCCCCATGAATCATGCATTCCATTTCGCCCTGCTGCTCGGCCTTGCCTGCCTCACTTCCTCGTCCTCGACCACCCAGGCCGCCTACGGTTCACAGCTTTGTAACATCCCGGACGGCACCTCCCGCTCAGCTCCCGACGGCTCCCTTCCGTGCCACTGGCAAGGGAGCGGCGACGGGACCTGCGCCCGCGATCACGAAGCTCTGACTGGGCTCGGCTCCGAGCTCTAGCAGAGACCTCTTCCGGGCTTCCCTTCGGCAAGGGGAGCCACATCTCAAAACCTTGGTCCCGGCTCTCCACTACTGCTCCGTCGAGCAGTTCTGCCCGTCGGACCGCACCGCCAGCAATCCGGCCGACCCGGAGGCCTACTTCATCACCCGGCTCAACAGCAACCTGCGGCCGGAGTGGCGTTTCCAGAGCACCAACACCCAGAGCTGCACCCGTGACGCCCAAGGGCACGTGACCTGCGTCTCGGATCACCCGGCCGGCTTCGAGTGGTGCGTCAACGCCCCGGCGGTCGACCGCAAAGGCAACGTCTTCGTCAACAGCGAGGACGGCAACCTCTACGCCATCCGTCCGGACGGCACCCTGCGCGACCGCCTCTTCCTCCAGCTCGCCATCGGCGCCGCCTACACGCCCCTCTCCATCGACGGCGACGGCCGGATCCTGACCCAGAACAACGGCCACCTCTTCGTGGTCGGCGAGGACGACGACGACTAAACCGCTCCACGGGGGCGCGGCCCTGCCGCGCCCCCGGCACCCCCTTGCAACACAACGCTCTCTGTGCTGCAATCTGTGTCGCAATGACACGCGAACAGTACGAGGAGCAGAAACGCCGGCTGGCGGAGCAGCACCGGTCTCTCGTGGAGATGGTGGATTCCGCCTACCAGACCCAGCTCCGGGCGCTGGACATGGTCTGGCGGATGATGTCTGGAGAGGGCCCCACGGACCCACGGCCTGCTCCGGCGCCCGCCGCCTCCCCTCCTCAAGCTTCGGCGCCCGCGCCTCCCGCGCGGCGGCGACGGCGGGCCGGCGAGCTCAACGAGGAGGTCCTGGCAGCCCTCGCCCATCTCCCCGAGCTGTTCGCGTTCTCCGACGTCTGCCGGGCGCTCGGCTACAATCCGGATCGCGGCTCTCTCTACCGGGTTCTCCAGGATCTGAAAGAGCTCGGCTACATCGCCCTTCACTCCCGTGGCACGGGGTCACAGCCGACGCGATACCGCAATCTCGTTTCGCGAGAGCCGGAACCGGGTGCGTGACTCCGCCCCCTGCTTCCGCCACCCGGCCCTCCGTTTCTGAGACACGCGGGAGGCGAGGGGAGAGACCGCGAACGCCTCTTGCGACACAGCCCATCGCTCCACCGCCTTCCCCCTTCAATCCTGCGATACCGTCCCCTCGAATTGCGGCACGCCCCCCTCGAATTGCGTAACGCCCCTCGAGGGGGCCGTGACGCAATTCTGCTTCTCCGTTTGGCAATTCGAGGGGACGGTGCCGCAACTCGAGGGGATGCATATGCCCCCATGGAATTGCGTTTCGCAATTCGAAGGGAGCGTAACGCAATTGGAGAGGGGCGCGTCGCAATTCGAGGGGACGGTATCGCCAAACGGGAGGGCGCTGAGCCACGAAGAGTGGGCGCGAACGGAAAACCCGTTCGTCCTGTCGCAATTCCCGGGGGCCATGGCGTGGAGAGCCGGGGCGGCACCGGAATTCCTCCAAGCGGCTCCGTCGACGCAGAGGGCGAAACAAAGTATGTCCAGAAGCGTGAAGGCAGATGGAGATGAGATCCCAGCCCCCTCGTCAGCCATCGCTCCCGAACCGGA
>DASXJP010000017.1:0-20924 GCA_036497345.1 Thermoanaerobaculia bacterium | reverse complement strand
GGAGGCCTGATGCCGCAGGCCGTGGTTGTCGACGCGAAAGACCTCGAGCCGGTCGTCCGGCGTGTTGGCCGCGAAAAGAAACTTGCCCGACGGCGACAGCGCCAGGGGGCGGACCTGACCGCTCTCGAAGAGCGTGAAGTGCCCCGTCTGTGCCTTGGCCGGCTTGAGAGCGGCCAGGTGGGCTCCAGCCCCCGCGGCCCCCGCGGGCATCGCGGCGACGAGACAGGCGAGGACGGATAACGAGACTATCAGAGACGAGCCGGAACGGCGCGCTCGGAACGGCATGGCCATGGAACCTCCTTCCAGGGTTTCCAGACGTCGTATCCGCTGCATCCTGGACCCTCAGAGCGAAAGGGAGAGTCTCTCTGGGGAAGCGAAGAGCAACGAATTGTCCAAATGTCTCAACGTCTGGAATTCTCGATTCCCCTCACCCCGGCCGGAGAGGATCCTGGGGAGCGTCCGGAGGAGCGGAGAAGCGGCTGGCACCTCTTGCCCCCTGCACTATTTCCCGCTGATGATGAGGATTGACGCCCTTGCTGAAGTAGCGTAAGGTATCCTCCGATCCTTGCAAACGGAGAGGGAAAGACCATGGCGGACTCCCAGAGGACGTGCTTCGTCGTGATGGGCTTCGGCAAGAAGACGGACTTTGAAACGGGCCGTGTGCTCGACCTCGACAAGTCCTACAGGAACATGATCAAGCCCGCCGTCGAGGCCGCCGGGCTGCAATGCATCCGCGCCGACGAGATCGTGCACTCCGGCCTGATCGATGTGCCCATGTACGAGCAGCTCTTGAAGGCGGACGTCGTCGTCGCCGACCTCTCGACGTCCAACAAGAACGCGTTCTATGAGCTCGGCGTGCGCCACGCGTTGCGCCCGTTCACCACCGTCGTCATCGCCGAGGACGGTATCAAGACGTTCCCCTTCGACGTCAACCATGTCGCGGTCCGCCAGTACCATCACCTGGGCGAGGACATCGGCTTCGATGAGGTGATGCGGTTCCGGGAGCTCCTCACTAAGGCGATCGTCGAGATCCTGAAAAAGGATCCCCAGCAGAGGAAAGACAGCCCGGTGTATACGTTCCTGAACGGGCTCACCCCGCCGTCTCTCGCCGCCGCCGTCCAGGCCGCGGTGCAAGCCGCCGCGGAGACCGCAAAGCCTGGCGGCGGGCCGCAGGACGCCGCGCCGGCAGGGGCCGCCGCCGCGGCGGCCGCCGCCGCCACGCACAGCGTGTTGATCCAGCAGGTGGACGACGCACAGAAGCGGGGCGATTTCGTGACCGCCAAGACCCTCCTCTCGGTCGTCCGCGAAATGATGAAGCCCAGGCCGGACGAGCCTCCCCGGCCGGAGGACCCGTACATCATCCAGCGCCTCGCCTTCATCACCTACAAGAGCAAGCTCCCCACCGAAGAGGCGGCGCTGCGGGAGGCGCACAATCTGCTCGCCACTCTCAACCCCGAGACGTCCAACGACACCGAGACGCTCGGGCTCTGGGGCTCGGTGCACAAACGCCTCTGGGATGTGACGAAAGAGTGGGGACAGCTCGACCAGGCGATCCGCGGGTACGAGCGGGGCTTTTATCTACGCAACGATTATTACAACGGGATCAACCTCGCCTACCTGCTCAACTGCCGGGCCGTGGAGGCCGCGGACCCGGCGGAAGCCGTGGCCGACTTCATCCAAGCGCGCCGCGTGCGCAAAGAGGTCCTCGCCATCTGTGAGCCGTGGCTCATGGCCCACCCCGTCCCGGACGCCCAGAGCGCCAGCCAGGAGGCCATCAAACAGGAGCAGAACAACCGCTACTGGGTCCTGGCGACGATCGGCGAGGCCTATCTGGGCCTGGGAGACGAAGCGCACAGCCAGGAATGGCTGGAGAAGGCGTTCGCCGCGGCTCCCGAGGGCTGGATGGCAGAGTCGACGCGGGAACAGCTCGCGAAGCTCAAGCCACTCTTGGACAAGTCGCCTCTGAAGCACATCAAGACCGACGCCGCCGGTTGATGCTCCAGATCAGAGGCACCGTCATTGCAAGCCTGCAACGCGCCATTGCAACGTTGCAACGGCTCGTTCCAACTTTGAAAGGCCCATTGCAACCTTGCAACGGGCCATTGCAAGCTTGCAATGAGCCGTTCTTCCCTTGCAACGACCCGATGCAAGCTTGCAATGAGCCGTTGCAAGCTTGTATCGGCTCCCACAACCTTGCAACGGGCCATTGCAAGCTTGCAATGGCTCTTCCAGCCGTGCAACGGCTCATTGCAAGGGTGTATGGCCCGTTGCAACCTTGCAATGGCTCATTCTAAGCTTGCAATGAGCCGTTACAACGTTAGAACGTCCCGTTGCAAGCTTGCAATGGGCCGTTACAACGTTGAAATGGCTCATACAACCTTGTAATGGGCCATTACAAGGTTGCAATGGCCCGTTGCAAGGTTGCAATGGCCCGTTGCAACGTTGTAATGGGCCGTTGCAGGCTTGCAACGGGCCGTTGCAGGCTTGTCTCTACGTCATGGCGTGCTGGAAGCTGAGAATTTTTCGCGGGATAGAACGCCAAGCACCGCCGTCGAGCGGATCGAGGCGACGGAGCTCGAAGGGCTCATCGCCGAGGCCAAGGGGATGGACGCCAAGCAGCAGGATCTGCGCGGCCCGTCTTTTTTGGACGTCCCTCCCGCCCCTCGCGTATACTGAAGGTTTCCGCAAGGAGGGAGAATGCGATCGGTCATCCTGGGTCTCGCGCTCTGCTGCGTCTGTGTCTGCGTCTCGACCTCCGGGTCTGCCTGGGCGCAGGCTCCCGCGGCCTCCGTTCCGCCCGTGGATCCGCGGGAGGGCCAGGGCACGGCCGGCGGTCTGGCGTCCCGCGACGTCGCCCCGGAGGAGGGGGGGCGGTTGCGCGCGTCCGTGCGGGTCAAGGGGCAGCCCCGGGAAGGGGCCTTCTGCAGGATGTTGGATGTCCGGGAGCCCGTCTCGACTGGACGCCAGCGCGGGCCCCTTCCGATGGTCTACGAAGGGCGGACGGATGGGCAGGGGATCTGCCGGACGCAACAACTGCCACCGGGCTCCTATCTCTTCACCGTGGGCCTCGGGGAGGGACAGGCTTCTCTGGAGCGTTCGGTCACCTTGGCGAACGGCGTGGAATCCGAAGAGGACTTCTCCTTTGCGGAGATCCGGGTCCACGGCGCGGTCACTCGCAAGGACGCTCCTGCTCCGGGCTTCGAGGTCAGCGTCGTGGAGCGCAATGAGGCGTTGGACATCTTGATGCGGGTGGCCCAGGCGACGACCGGCCAGGACGGCACCTACGAGGTCACCCTCCCGAAGCCGGGCCGCTACACCTTCTACCTTTTTGCCGCGCCGAAGTCTCTCCCCGTCTCCTCCCAGGAGGTCTCCGTGGAGGAGGAGGGGGAGACCGCCGTCGATTTCTCCCTGGAGAAGGCGGCCGTCCGCGGCAAGGCCGTGGACGAGGAAGGGAGACCCGTGGAAGGGCCCAGCCGGCTTGTCCCTTCTGGTACGGGCCCGCACACCCTTGCGTATAGTTGAGCGGGGGGCTCGCGCGCACAGGAGGAACGATGCGGTCTGTCGTCTTGGGGTTGATTCTCGGGATTCTCTGCTTCGCCACCACCGGTCCCGCCGGGGCGCAGGCCGCCGCGAAGGCGCGGCTGCAGATCGACAAGCTGCCGGCGGGAGCGCTGGACCTCGCCGTCTTCGACGCGGGAGCGTCCTCGTTCGATCAGCCGCTGGCCTTCGTCCATGGAGTGAGCCCGGCGGGGATCGAGATTCCGGCGGGAGACCTCCTCGTGGTGCTCCGCCTGGGCCGGAGCGCTCCGGATCTCCACCACCTCAAGGCGAAGCCGGGGGCGACCGTCCACGTCGAATACCGGCCCAGCGAGGGGTGGTCGCTGTTCGTGCGGGTCCGCAGCCTGCAGACGGGCAAGCCCGTGGCGGGGGCCGTGGTCTCGTTGGGGCCCTCCCGGCACGACACGACCGGTGAGGACGGCCTGGCGCTCTTCTCGGGGATCTCCGGACCGGCCGAGGCGGGAGTCCGCCACCCCGATTACGTGCCGCAGGCGATCCCGGGGATCACCTCCATTCTCGGCGGTCTGGCGTTCCGCGACTTCTCCCTGGACGCCGGAGCGCGCGTCCGCGTGCGGGTGCGGCTGAAGGGGCAGCCGCGGGAGAAGGACCTCTGCCGCTTCCAACTGCTCCAGGAGCCGCCGCCCGAGCCCGTCGAGGCGCGCACGGACGCGCAGGGGATCTGCCAGCCGGGGCAGCATTTCGCCCCCGGCAATTACGTGATCTCCGCCTTCCTGCGGGGGACGACCGTGCCGTTGATGCACGCCGTCACGCTGGTGGAGGGGCAGGACCTCCTGGAGGACTTCGCGTTCGCCGATGTCCGGGTCCACGGCAAGGTGACCAAGGGGGGACGCCCGGCGCAGGGGCTCACGGTCCGGTTCCAGCAGGGAGCTCCGGAGGAAGACACCTCCGGATGGGACCGGGTGGAGGGGACCACGCGGACCAGTGCGGACGGCACCTACACGTTGATCCTCCCGAAGCCGGGGAGCTACACCGTCGGTCTCCTTCCCCAGCCCAAGAGCCCGTCGCCCGGCCTCGAGCGGACCGTCGCCCTGAAGGCGGACGAGGACAAGGCGCTCGATTTCACCCTGCAGAAGATCATGATCGAAGGCCGCATCCTCGACGCGCGGCAAAATCCCGTCGAAGGGGCCTGGGTGAGGCTGACCTGGAACGACGGGACCGATTTCATCGAGAAGACCGGCCAGCAGGGGGAGTTCACCTTCTACCTGGAGACCCTGGGCCAAGGGGTCCTCACGGCGGGCAAGGAGGGCTATGGGGACGCCCCGGTGCAGGAATACGACCTGGACGAGGACGACGACGACATCGTGCCGATGGTGCTGATCCTGAATCCGCCGGGGACGGGGGATGGGGGTGAGGTTTCGGGCGGGCCGGACGGGCTGAGCCCATCCATACGATAATCCCCCCATGCAACCCTCCTCCTGGCGGCGCCGGCTCGGGCTGGAGCGCGGCGTGGGGGCTCTCGCGGCGGGGCTCTTCGTGTATGGGTTCGGGGAGGAGCTCTGGTTCCGCTACGTGCCCGCCTACCTGCGGTGGCTCGGCGCGTCCCCCTTCCTGGTCGGCGCGTTCGGGACGTGCAAGGACTTCCTCGACGCGGGGTACGCCTATCCCGGCGGCGTGATCACCGACCGCCTGGGCAGCCGGCGGGCCCTCCTCCTGTTCGGCGGGCTGACCGTGGCCGGCTTCGCGCTGTACTGGGCCGCGCCGTCGATCCCGATCATTTTTATCGGGCTGCCGCTGGTGATGGCCTGGCAGTCGCTCGGGCTGCCGGCCACCTTCTCGCTGCTCAAGGAGGAGCTTTCGGCCGGCGGCCGGCTGGTGGGGTTCACCGTGCAGTCGGTGGTGAAGCGGCTGCCGATCGTGCTCGCGCCGCCGCTGGGCGGATATCTGATCCAACGTTACGGCATGGCGGGCGGGATGCGGACCGGGTTTTTCGTTTCCATCCTGCTCTCGGTGCTGATGCTCCTCGGCCTCTGGCGCGCGTTCCGCGCTCACCGTCCCACGGCGGAGCCCGCCCCGGCCGGCGGCGGCAAGGTCCGGCTGCAGCCGGCGCTGGTGCGGCTGCTCACCGCCGACTGTCTGATCCGGCTCTGCGAGGGGCTGCCGGAGGTCTTCCTGGTGGTCTGGGCTCTGGAGATCGCGCGCGTCTCGCCGGCGCGGTTCGGGCTGCTGACCTCGATCCTGATGGTCACCGCCATCGTCTCGTATCTTCCCGCCGCGATGCTCGCCGAGCGGGCGGAAAAGAAACCTTTCGTGGTGTTGACCTATCTCTTTTTCACCCTCTTTCCGCTCGCCGTGGTCTTCGCGCATTCGTTCGTGGCGCTCGCCGGGGCCTACGTCATCGGGGGGTTGCGGGAGATCGGCGAGCCGGCGCGCAAGGCGCTGATCGTCGATCTGGCGGTGAGCGATCCGGGGCGCACGGTGGGCCTCTATTATTCGATCCGCGGCTTCGCCGTGGCCGGGGCGGCCGCCATCGGCGGCGCCCTGTGGACGGTGCGGCCGGAGCTCACCTTTTACGTGGCGGCGGCGCTGGGCGCCGCCGGCACGCTGTGGGCGGCGATCGGGCTGCCGTCCCGGCCGCCGGTCCAGAGGGAGAAGACGCGATAGAGTCCCCCCATGCCGCTCGCCCTCGCCGCCGCCCCGGACGTCTCGCGGATCTTCATCGAGCTGGGAGCGGTGATCGTGGGGCTGGCGGTGCTGGGGCGGCTGGCGAGCCGGTGGGGGTTTTCGGCGATTCCGCTCTATCTGCTGGCGGGGTTGGCGTTCGGCAACGGCGGCCTGCTGCCGCTCAACGTCAGCCAGGAGTTCGTTCACCTCGGCGCCGAGATCGGCGTGGTCCTGCTGCTGTTCATGCTCGGCCTGGAGTACACAGGGGAGGAGTTGGGGGCGAGCCTGCGCACCGGCCTGCCGTCCGGAGGGGTGGACTTCGCGCTCAACTTCTCTCCGGGCTTCGCCGCCGGGCTGCTGCTGGGCTGGAGGACGATGGCCGCCGTGCTGCTGGGCGGGGTGACCTGGATCTCCTCCTCCGGCGTGATCGCCAGGGTGCTGGCGGAGCTCGGGCGGCTGAGCGACCCGGAGACGCCGGCCGTCCTCTCGGTCCTGGTGCTGGAGGACCTGGCGATGGCGATCTACCTGCCGCTGGTCTCCGTGCTGCTGGTGGGCCGCGGGCTCCAGGAGGGGCTGGTCTCCGTCCTGATCGCCCTCGCCACGGTGGGTGGGGTGCTGTTCGTGGCCGTGCGCTGGGGAAAACCGCTCAGCCGCGCGGTGGCTCATCAGTCGGACGAGATCATCCTGCTCAGCACGTTCGGCCTGGTGCTGCTGGTGGCCGGGGTGGCGCAGCGGCTCCAGGTGTCGGCGGCGGTGGGGGCGTTCCTGGTGGGCATCGCGGTCTCCGGGCCGCTGGTCGAGCAGACCCACCGGACGCTGGCGCCGCTGCGGGACCTGTTCGCGGCCACGTTCTTCTTCTTTTTCGGCCTGCAGATCGATCCGGCCACCCTGCCGCCCGTCCTGCCGCTGGCGGCAATCCTGGGGACCGTGACCGCGCTGACCAAGATGGCGACCGGCTGGTGGGCCGCCCGCCGGGCCGGGATCGCTCCTCCCGGCCGCTGGCGGGCCGGGGCCACGCTGGTGGCGCGGGGGGAGTTTTCGATCGTGATCGCGGGGCTCGGCGTGAGCGCCGGCCTGGAGCCGCGGCTGGGGCCGCTGTCGGCCGCCTACGTGCTGCTGATGGCGATCCTGGGGCCGATCCTGGCGCGGCTCGTGGCGCCGCGATCCCGAGGGGACGTAGAATTCTCGGATTGAGTCCGTCCATGTTTCTGAAGCCTCTTTCAGAAAGGAGACGCAATGGCCGGCACGCCCGACAGCCTCACCTGGAAAATGCAGCGGCAACTGGAGCAGTTCTTCGCCCAGTCGATCCGCGATCACAAAAACTGGCCCGTGATCATCAGCGAGGGGGACTCCTGGTTTTCCTTCCCGATCCATGCGAATACGATCGACGATCTCGACGAGATGGCGAAGCACAAGATCTCGCTGCTCCGGCTGGAGGCCAGCGGCGACAAGGCGTTGCGGATCATCGGCGGCAGCCAGAAGGCGCAACTGGCGAGGTTCCTTCATCTTTACCCCGTCCAGGCCCTGCTGTTCAGCGGCGGCGGCAACGACGTCGTCGGGGAGGACCTCCTGCCGCTGCTCAATCACTGGCAGGAAGGGATGAGCTGGCAGGACTGCTTCAACGAGACGACCACCCAGGCCCGTTTCGACCGCTTGCGGAGCGCCTATCTCGATCTGATGCATCTGCGCGACGAGAACCGGCCGGACTGCAAGGTTTATATCCACGGCTACGACTGGGCGATCCCCTCCGGCAAAGGCGCCGTGCTGTGGGGGATCCACGTCGGCCCCTGGATGAAGCAGTATATGGTGCAGAAATACATCACGAATCCCGACGATCAGAAGGCGATCATCCACGAGCTGCTGCGCCGGTTCAACGCGATGCTGGACGGCGTCGCCGCTCAGAGTCCCAACGTAGTGCGCGTCGAGACCCTCGGCACCCTGGCGGAGGACGAGTGGAACGACGAGCTCCATCCGTCGCGGGAAGGGTTTCAGAAGATCGCCGAGAAATTTCGGGAGAAGCTCCACGAGCAGTTCCCGAAGAGGTTCTGAGCGCGCGGCTCACCCCGGCAGCGAGAACGGCTGCGGAAACAGCTCGGCGAGGGTGGTCTCCTCGCGGTCCCCCTGGACGTTGACCACCAGGATGGGGAGGTCCTTCGCGAACTCGACCAGGGTCTGCCGGCAGAGGCCGCAGGGGCGGGCCGGGGGGGTGGCGCCGGTCACCACGGCGACCGCCTGGGGGCGCCGGAGGCCGGCCGAGGCGGCGGCGGACATGGCGTTGCGCTCGGCGCAGATCGACAGGGCCGGGATGCAGTTCTCGACGTTGGCCGCGGCATGGATCGAGCCGTCCTCCATCAGGAGGGCGGCCCCCACGGCGAAGTGGCTGTAGGGGGCGTAGGCGCGCTCGCGGGCGGCCCGGGCGGCGGCGACGAGGGGTTCCCAGTCCATGGCAGAAATCTACCATGGCCGGGACGCCCCCCTGGGGGTTGTGATACCGTACCGACCCGCGTACGGGCTCTTCGCTGTTGCCTCCGGCGCACCACCCCTTTCATCCTTCAGGAGAGGAGCACGCTGTGGTCAGGACATTCAATGATTTGACGCCGCCCGCCGACGGCCAGGAGATCGTCTGGCGTGAGGCGGAGCGACGTCTGGAGGTGCCGGACCGGCCCATCATCCCCTTCATCGAGGGGGACGGCACGGGGCCGGACATCTGGAGGGCCACCCGCCGGGTGCTCGACGGCGCGGTGGAGAAGGTCTACCAGGGCTCCCGCTCGATCGCCTGGTTCAAGGTGCTGGCCGGCGAGGAGGCCTACAATCTCAAGAACGACTGGCTGCCGCAGGACACCATCGACGCCATCCAGCAGTACCGGGTGGCGATCAAGGGGCCGCTCACCACACCGGTCGGCGGCGGCATCCGCAGCCTCAACGTGGCCCTGCGCCAGATCCTCGACCTCTACGCCTGCGTGCGGCCGGTGCGCTACTACGCGGGGGTCCCCTCGCCGGTCAAGGAGCCGCAGAAGGTCAACATGACGATCTTCCGCGAGAACACCGAGGACGTCTATGCCGGCATCGAGTGGAAGTCGGGGACCGAGGAGGCGCGCAAGGTGATCGAATTTATCGCCGGGCTCGGCAAGAAGGTCCGGCCGGACAGCGGCATTGGCATCAAGCCGGTCTCCGAGTTCGGCAGCAAGCGGCTGGTCCGCAAGGCGCTCCAGTACGCCATCGCCCATCACAGCAAGAGCATCACCCTGGTCCACAAGGGGAACATCCAGAAGTTCACCGAGGGGGCCTTCAAGGACTGGGGCTACCAGGTGGCCCGCGACGAGTTCGGCGACGCCACGATCAGCGAGGACGACGTCTGGAGCCAGCACAACGGCAAGGCGCCGGCGGGCAGGATCGTGATCAAGGACCGCATCGCCGACTCGATGTTCCAGCAGGCGCTGCTGCGGCCGGACGAGTACGACATCCTGGCTACCACGAACCTCAACGGCGACTATCTCTCGGACGCCCTGGCCGCGCAGGTGGGCGGGCTCGGCATGGCCCCCGGCAGCAACGAGGGGGACGGCTTCGCGGTGTTCGAGGCCACGCACGGCACCGCGCCCAAATACGCCAACCAGGACAAGGTCAATCCGGGCTCGCTGATCCTCTCCGGCGTGATGATGCTGCGCTGGCTGGGCTGGACCGAGGCCGGCGACGCGATCGAGGCGGCGCTCGCCAAGACCATCGAGCAGAAGCGCGTGACCTACGATCTCGAGCGGCAGATGCAGGGCGCGACGCTCCTCAAGACGTCGGAGCTCGCGGAAGCGATCGTGGGCAACATCCAATAAAACCTTTTCGAGGGAGAAACCTCTGATGCGTTACAAAGTCACCGTGGTGGGCGCCGGCAACGTGGGCGCCACCTGTGCACAATTGATCGCCCAGGCCGACATCGCCGACGTGGTGATGGTGGACGTGGCCGCCGACCTCGCCATGGGCAAGGCCCTGGACATGATGGAATCGGCGCCGGTCCTGGGCTTCAACGCCCGCATCACCGGCGGCGGCGACTACGACCCCACCGCCGGCTCGCAGGTCTGCGTGGTCACCGCCGGCCTCGCCCGCAAGCCCGGCATGAGCCGGGACGACCTGTTGGCGAAGAACACCGAGATCGTTTCGGAGGTGGTGCGGCAGCTCGTCTCGCGCTCGCCGGAGACGATCCTGATCATCGTCACCAATCCGCTCGACGCCATGTGCGAGGTGGCGCGCCGGGTCTCGGGCTTCCCCCGCGAGCGGGTGATCGGCATGGCCGGCGTGCTCGACGCCGCCCGCATGCGCTGGTTCATCGCCGAGAAGCTGAACGTCTCGGTGGAGGACGTCGACGCCTTCGTGCTCGGCGGCCACGGCGACACCATGGTGCCGCTGCCGCGCTATGCCACGGTGAACGGCATGCCGCTGCCGCAGCTCCTGGACGCCGACACGATCGCCCAGATCAACGATCGCACCCGCAACGGCGGCGCCGAGATCGTGAGCTACTACAAAACCGGCTCGGCCTACTACGCGCCGGGGGCCTCCTCGTATGAGATGGTGAAGGCGATCCTCCTCGACAAGAAGAAGATCCTCCCCTGCGCCGTGTACCTCCAGGGGGAGTACGGCTACGACGGCCTGTTCATCGGCGTCCCCTGCCTGCTGGGCCGCGGCGGCATGGAGAAGGTGATCGAGCTCAAGCTGACCACCGAGGAGAAGGCGCTGCTCGCCAAGTCGGCGGAGGCGGTGAAGGGGCTGGTGGAGGCGCTGCCGAAGTAGGGGAGGGGGCAAGGCGAGGTTTCGGGCGGGGGCCCAGGCAACCTACAATACCCCCGTACCGTACACCTCATCATGCGGAACGCACGCTCTCTCGTCCTCTGGCTTCTCGCCGGCATCGCCGGGCTGGTCCTGCTGATCTGGGCCTTTCCGCGGGCGTTTCCGTTCTCCCCCAGGGAGTGGAAGACGTCGCGGGCGGAGGCGGTGGACGTCGCCCTGGAGCGCTTCCGGGATCTCGGCCCGCCGGTGAAGAGCCCCTACGTGGTGGCGCGCCTGGGGCAGGACTACTTCCTGGAGCGCCGGCTGCAGCTCGCCGCGGATCGCCACGGCTGGGCGCCGGTCCGCGACTCGCGGCTGCCGAAGCAGATCCTCACCTGGGAGGTGTACGTCTATCCCAGGGACTCGCCGCGGTTCGAATGGACCTACCGGGCCGAGGTGACCCTCAACGGCGAGGTGGCCTATCTCCGCCGGCATCTCGATCCCGAGGTGAAGATCCCCCCCATCTCGCCGCAGGAGGCGCGGACCCGGGCCGAAGCCTTCCTGAAGCGGGAGGGCTTCGACCTCCTCGAGTATGAGAAGGAGCCGGGCTTCCGCAGCCAGCAACTCGCGGGGAGGACCGATCTGGCCGTCCGGTACAGCGACCGCCGGAATCCGCTGCTGGGGGGCGCCACTCACGGGGTCGAGGTCACCTTCGCGGGCAACCAGCTCACCGGCTTCGGCTACTGGCTGGACGATCCGGGGCAGAAGGCCCTCGCCACCTCCCTGCGCAGCATCAACCTGCTGGCGGTGCTCCGGGTGGTCTGGATCTGCCTGCTCGCCGCCCTGCTGGCCTTCCCGTTCCTGAAGCGCTATCACGAGGGGGAGATCGGCGTGCGCCGGGGCGTCCAGATCTTCCTGCTGGTCCTGCTGTCCGGCGTGGTGACGGTGATGCTCAGCAGCCGGGTGGATTCCGAGGGGAGCGGCTTCGGGCTCGCCTCGCGGCAGCAGAACACCTGGCTGGTCGCCCTCTTCGAGATGGTTTTCATGATGGTCCCGGCCGGGGTGCTCGCCTTCTTCGCCTGGTCGGTGGGGGAGTCGATCTGCCGCGAGCGCTGGGGGCACAAGCTGGCCGCCTTCGACGCCCTCTTCCAGGGGGACCTGGCGAACGAGACCGTGGCGCGCTCGGCCTTCCGCGGCTGGATGGCGGGGCTGGCGGCGGCTGGAGGTCTCACGGCGCTGCTGCTCGCCGCCCGGCGGGTGGGCGTCTGGGGGCTCTCCTCGCTGCTGGTGAACGCCAGCACCCGGTGGCCCGGGGTGGAGATCCTCGCCTCGTCACTGGCGGTCGCCTTCCCGTTCGTGCTCACGGTCATCCTCTGGCTGCTGCCGGCGTCGGCCCGCCACCTCGGCCGGTGGGGAGGCTCGCTCCTCACCGCGGTGGTGGCGACGGTGGTGATCCCTCTCCTGCTCGTGGCCGCGCCGCTGAGCTGGACCATCGCCGTCTCCTTCCTCACCTCCGCCCTGCTGGTGGGGCTCCTCCTGGGGACCGACCTGCTGACGGCGCTCATCGCGGGCCTCGTGCCGCACGTCCTCCTCACGGCGTGGCCCCTGCTCACGGCGGCGGATTCGAGCCTGAGGATCCAGGGGTGGATCGCCATTGGAGCCCTCGCGGCGCCGCTCCTGGCCAGCCTGCGGTACCTCGGCAGCGGCAAGGAATTCGTCTACCGCTACGAGGACGTCCCGCCGCACGTGCGGCGGATCGCCGAGCGCGAGCGCCAACGGGTGGAGCTGGAGACGGCGCGGCGCATCCAGAGCTCGATCCTGCCCGACCTCCCGCCGCGGCTGGCGGGCGTGGACATCGCCCACGCCTACCTGCCCGCCTCGGAGGTGGGGGGCGACTTCTACGACGTGCTGGCCCTGGAGGACGGCCGGCTGGCGGTGGCGGTGGGGGACGTGGCCGGCCACGGCGTCTCCTCCGGGCTCATCATGTCGATGGCCAAGTCGGCCCTCGCCGTGCAGGTGACCTTCGATCCGGAGGTCTCGGCGGTCTTCAACACCCTCAACCGCACTGTCTATCAGACCGCCCGCAAGCGGCTGCTGGCGACCCTCTGCTACGCCCTGATCGACCCCCGCCGGCTGGAGATGATCTACGCCAGCGCCGGCCATCTGCACCCGTACCGGATCAGCGCCACCGGCCGGGTGGAGTCGCTGGAGTCGATCGCCTATCCGCTCGGCGTGCGCGGCCAGCTCCTGGTCGACCCCCACACGGCCCGGCTCTCCGCCGGGGACACCCTCTTCCTGTACAGCGACGGCGTGGTGGAGGCGCGGCGGGAGGGGAGCGACGACATGTTCGGCTTCGAGCGCCTGGAGGAGAGCCTCGCCCGCCACGCCGGCCGCGGTCCCGAGGGGCTGCGCGACGGCGTCCTGGCCGACGTGGCCCGCTTCACCGCCAACGCCCCGCGCGAGGACGACCAGACGATCCTGGTGCTGCGGCTGCCGTAGGGGTGATGAGGGGGCTTTGCGTGCCGCCCGGACTGGGGGTATGCTCTATCTGGTGGATACAATTCGTTTACAAATCCGGCCAACCCGACGGGCTCAACCGTCGCGCACACGATGAAAGGGAACACGACATGAAAACGACCCGCAGCCGTATCGTCGTCGCCTTCCTCCTCTGCGCAGTACTGATCTCCGGCTTCCTCCTCGGCCGCGCCAGCGCCGATCAGCCGCACATGCAGGCCGCGCTGGAGCACCTGCGTGCGGCCAAGGGCGAGCTCGAGAGGGCGGACGAGGACAAGGGGGGCCACCGCGCGAAGGCCGTCCGCATGGTGAACGACGCCATCGTTCAAGTCGAGAAGGGGATCGAGTTCGACCGGCACCACTAGCCAGGGCCCTCTCCCGGGCCCCCATCCGTTGGGATGCTGTCATAGGGGCGGGGCTTGTCCCCGCCCTTGCTCACACCAGATCCCGCAGCACCACCGCCACCTCGCGAGACCCCTCCCCCGACCGCACCGTGAGCCGCACACGGGTGCCGGGCGGGGACTCCTTGAGCCGGGTCCGCACGTCGGGGAGGATCAGCTCCTTCGCGGGCTGGCCGTCGACGGCCACGATGGTGTCTCCGGCCTTGAGGCCCGCCTCGGCCGCCGGCCCTCCGGCCACCACGTCCTTCACCTGGAAGCCCGCGTCCGTGCGGTTGAGCCAGAGGCCGGCGCGGTCGTAGGCGTCGGGACGGCTGAGATTCGCGTTCGGCTGGAAGTAGAGGCGCTGGTGGCCGTAGTCGAAGGTAATGTCGAAGCGCCGCAGCACGCCGCCGCCCACGTTGCCGGCGAGGTAGCGGTTGGCGAGCGCCCCCTTCTGCACCAGGGCGAGGTCGGTGACCGGCTCGGGTACCTGGACGCTCCCCAGCTCCAGCACCTTGGCCCGGGTCATCAGCGAGCGCACGCCGCCGCCCACCCCCCAGCCGGAGACCGCCTCCACCTTCGGGGCGTACTTGATCTTGAGCCCATGCTCGGCCGTGAACGGCGAATTGAGGGTAAGCGAGGAACGGCTTCCGGTGTCGATGGTGAACAGCCCCTTGACGCCGTCGATCGCGCCCTCTACCTGCGGCGTCTCGCCCTCGAAGGTGAAGGGGACCACGGTCGCGCCGGCCGGCTCGCGGAAGGCCTCCGGCAGGACGAAGGTCAGCTCCCCCTCGGCGTATCCGACCCGGGTGACCAGGCGCTTGAGCATCTCGAAGCCGACGATGCCGTCCACGTCCACCCCCTCGACGTCGGCGAGGCCGGCGAGCGGCAGCACCAGGAAGAACTGGTCCCGCAGGTTGACGCCGCCCAGCGCCAGCTCGTCCACCTTGGCGACCGCGGCGCTCTCCGACCCCTCGCCGGACCCGTGCACCTGGAGCGACCCCTCGCTCTTCAGCCCCAGCCGCTCGACCGCGGAGGGGGTGAGGATGTTGGCGCCGCCGGTGTCGAACAGCACTTGGAGGGGCTTGCCGTTGAGCTTCACCCGCACGTAGATGTGGTTGTTGAGCAGCCGGAACGGCACCGTCTCCGAGGTCTTGCCGCCGGCGATGGCGAAGTCGTGGGTCTTCCCCTCGGGGCGGTGGAACCGGGCCTCGTCCACGGGCGGATTGACCTCGATGGCCTCCACCGCCGCAGTGGTGTCGTACCTGGTCTCGCCGTTGGTCGAGCGCGAGGCGAAGGGGAAGCGCAGGCCGTTCACCTCCCGGTAGTCGGAGAGGAGGACGGTGCGGGTGTCGTGGGTGGTCCTCTCGACCGTGCGGTCGATCAGAAAGGTCTGGGCGTCGATCCATATCTCGAACGGCCGCCCCCCTTCCGGGACGATCCGCAGGACGTGGAAGGCGCGGCCCCCGCCGGTGCGGTCGCCGGCGTCGGAGACCTCGGCCTGGTGCCGTTCCGGATACCAGTAGGCGAGCGACCGGCGGTAGGACTCGTTGGCGCTCCCCTCGCGGCCCTCGCCGCTGTCGTCGACGCGGGTCTGGCCGGAGGTGTCCTGGCTCCAGGCCTGGCCGTCGAACCCTTCCGCGCCCTGGACGGGGCCGAGGGCGTAGGTGTCGACGTAATGGCCGGTCCGTACGTCGTCCCAGGACTCGGCCGGTCCGGAGAGGCCGCCGGTCGAGGCCTTTACGCGGGTATGGAGGACGCGGACGGAGTCCCACGCCTTGCCGCCCATGGCCTCCTTGGCGCGGGCCAGGAGGGCGGCTGGATCGGCGGCGCGGGCGGCGGAAACGGCGAAAGCCATGACGGCTAGAGTGAGTGTGAAGGTCCGGGTGATCGGTTCCATGCCCCCAGATACGACGCCAGGGGGTGGGAGATTACGGCTTCCCCTTCCGTCGCGCCTTCGCCTCCGCATCCACCCGTCCCGGATCCAGCCCGGCCTCCCGCAGGAAGCGCTCGGCGAGCTTGGGAGCGTCCCCCTCGAAGCCGTGGCCGCCGGGGACCTCGACGAGGGTCGCGGCGCCGGGCGGGAGAGTCTTGCAGATGTTCTGCTGCTCCGTCGCGCCGGAGACGCACAGCACCTTCAGCCCCTTCATCTTGGGGATCTCGGGCGCCACGGGGATCTCGGGGAGGCGCGGACGCTTGCTGATCCAGCCGTCCGGAGGCATGTCGAACTGCGCATTGGCGTCAGGACCGATCAGGGCGACCACCCTGACCTTGGCGCGCAGGTCGGCGGGCAGGCGGCTCATCATGAAGGGGACCACGTCCGCGCCCTGCGAGTAGCCGATGACGAGCGCGCGGCTCTTGTGCCAGGCGGCCAGGTAGTGCTTGAGGATGCGGGCGAGGTCCTCGGAGGAGCCCTGCGGGCTGCGGACCTGCCAGAAGTAGCCGAGCGAGGAGAGCCCCACCACGGGCACGCCGCGCAGCGTGAGCTGGTTGCCCATCTTGCGGTCGAGCCCCACGAAGCCGCCGGAGCCGGTGACGACCACGGCCAGGGCGTCCTTCGCCGGTCCCTGGGATTCCACCTCGACCAGCGGCAGGTCCTTCACCTCTCCGCGCGCGGCCATCCTGGCGTCCATCTGCCGCTGATACTCGTCGAGGATCGGGAGCGCCTTGGGGAGCTGTTTTTTCCAGGCCTCCTGCGGCGGCACCCCCGCGGGGGCCGGGATGAGCTTCGCGGTGTCGACGGCCTTCAGGAAGTTGGTGGGCGGCCCGCTGGCGCACTTCAGGCCGGGGCGGTCGAGCAGGAGCCAGGGGTTCTCGATCGTCGGGTTGGGGAGCAGGCGGACGCCGGGCCCCTTCCAATCCCTGTCGAGCTCCAGGCCGTTGCCGCGCCGGAAGGACGCATCGGTAGCCATCACCGCGCAGAAGCCGTCGCTCACCGCTCCGGCGAAGGTGTCGGAGGGGGACTCGGCGAGGGCGATGTAGGCCAGGGCGGCGCCGATCCCGGTCCCCATCAGGACCGGCTGGTGATAGGCCTTGAGCTCCGCCTCCTTCTGGCCGACCTGGCTCAGCACCTCGAAGCTCACGGCGGGGAGGAGGCGCCCCTGGCCGTTGCCCGCCGTGGAGAAGTAGTGGGGGGTGTCCACCTGGAGCACCAGGGAGCCGGCGGCGGCGAGCTCCCGGGCCATCGCTGCTTCCCGCTCACCCGTCCCCTGGTCTCCCGAGAGGAGGATGACCACCCGCTTGGGCTCCCCCTCGGGGCGGACGTAGGAGACCGTGCCAAACCGGCCGAGCTTGAACGAGCCCTGCGCGGCGCCGGCCACCGCCGGTACCAGGCTCAGGAGCAGACAAACGATGGAGAAACGACGTGCCATTCTGTCACCTCACCCGTATCGGGGGCGGGGATTCTGCAAGGAGCGAACCAGGGGGCACGGACCCACACGGACCCACACGGACAAACACGGACGAGCACGGTGTCCGTCCGTGTGGGGTCCGTGCTTGTCCGTGTCGGTCTGTGCTCTTTCCTACTACGCCACCGTCTCCGCCCGCGCCGGGTCCGGCCGCGGCTGGGGCTTGGCGTGCTCCAGCGAGCCGCTCATCAGGATGGCCACGGGGCGGAGGGGCTCCACGTTCTCGCAGATGATCTTGATCGCCGCGGTGATCGGCACCGAGAGCACCATCCCCCAGGGACCCCAGAGCCACCCCCAGAAGATCAGGGTGGTCAGCACCAGCAGCGGGCTCAGGTCGAGGCTCGAGCCCATGATCCGCGGCTCGACGGCGTTGCCCATCACGAACTGCACCACCGCGTTGAGCAGCGCGATCAGCAGCGCCATCCCGGGAGAGAACTGGAGGAACAGGAAGATAGTGGGCAGCCCCACCGAGATCACCGCGCCCACGCTCGGGATGTAGTGGGCGAGGAAGGCGAGCAGCCCCCAGAGCAGCGGGAAGTCGACCCCGAAGGCCGCCAGCAGGGCGGTGACCATCGCCCCTACCGTGAGGTTGAACAGCGTCTTGGTGACGATGTACCGGCGGATCCCCGTCTCGATGTTGTGCATCATCCCGCTCACCCGCTCGGCGTCCTCGGAATTCAGGGCGCGGCGGAGCTTCTGGGGAAACTCCTCGCTGCCCGAGAGGAGGAAGACCAGGAAGAGCAGCACCAGGAAGGCGTCGTTGAAGAAGAGCACGAACGAGGTGAGGGTCGCCCCCACCCAACTCGCCACGGCGCCGCCGTTGACCGCGTCCTGCCAGTCCAGGCGCTGGATCTGCCCATGGAGCAATGGGATCGAGGCGAGCCAGGTGGAGACCTCTGCCAGCAACCCCTTGAGGCGCGCCTGGTACTTCGGCAGGGCCGAGGAGAACGCCTGGGCGCTGGAGTAGACCGCGGAGCCGAAGATCAGGATGCCGATCGACACCAGGATCAGGATGAGGAGGATGGAGAGCGCCGCCGGCACCCGCCGCCGCCGCAGGGCCTTGTTGAGCGGGCCGAAGATCCTGGACAGGAAGACCGCCACCACGAACGGCACCAGGACCGGCTCGAGCATCCGGAGCACGACGCCGACGGCCACGAACGCCAGGATTCCCAGGAAGATCAGGACCAGCTTGCTGTCGCGCATGGCGGACCCTCGCAGCCTGTGGTTGAGATCGGAAAGACCGCCCGCCAGCGTAACACAGGCGCGGATCGGGCGCTCCGCGGCACAGGGTTGAGTGAAGGCCGAACCCCTGGAGGAGGAATCCGATGAGAAAGACGCTCTGCCTGCTGGTGCTCGCCGCCGTCCTCGCGCTTCCGGCCCAAGCCAAGGTCACCCGCTATCTGACCGGCAACGCCGCCGACGTGGTCGTCCCGCTCTTCGGGCCGGCCCACGACTTCGGCGGGGGCGGCACCGACGTCGACGCGGCCCTCCAGTGGATCATCGACCAGGTGCGCGGCTGCACGGGCGCGGCCTGCGCGACCAGGATCGACGTGGTGATCCTCCGCTCCTCGGGCTCCAACGGCTACAACGACTACATCTACGCGATGAACGGGGTCGATTCGGTGGAGACCCTGGTGATCACCAGCGCCAAGGACGCCGATACGACGGCGGTCGAGACCACGGTCAAGAACGCCGAGGTGGTCTTCTTCGCGGGGGGCGACCAGTGCGATTACGTGAAATACTTCAAAGGGACCAAGGTCGAGAGCGCCGTGCAGTACGTCTACGCCAAGGGGGGTGGGGTCGGCGGCACCAGCGCGGGGCTCGCCATCCAGGGGGATTTCGACTACGACGGCTGCACCGGCTCGGCGGTGTCGAGCGACGCGCTGGCCAACCCCTACGACCACACGATCACCTTCACCTACGATTTCTTCCACTGGCCCAACATGCAGGACACGCTCACGGACGACCACTTCGTGGTCCGCGACCGGATGGGGAGGCTTCTCTCCTTCCTGGCCCGCCAGATCCAGGACGGCAAGGCGGCCACGGCCTGGGGCGTGGCGGTGAACGAGGCGACCTCGCTGGAGGTGGACAAGAACGGCCACGCCACGGTGGTGGGGGATGGCCCCGCCTACCTCATCCTCGCCGACCACGCGCCGGAGGTCTGCCAGCCGAAGGTGCCGCTGACCTACTCCAACTACAAGATCTGGAAGGTCCCCGCCGGCGGCACCTTCGACCTCAAGAACCGGCCGTCGAACGGGTACTACCTGCGCAGCGTCAACAACGGGGTGATCGACGCGGACCCGTATTGAGGGCCCGGTGGCATCCTGTCACCGTCTCGTTGCATAATCCTCGTCAAGAAAACTGAGGAGACCCTTGCGTCTCGGAGATTCGTCTTCGGTTTGACCTTGAAAGGGGGTAAAAGTATGGGCAGAGGCATGCGTCTCGCGCTGGTCCTGGTGGCCGCGTGGGTGCTGGCGATGGTGGCCCTACCGGTCCGCGCGCAGCAGCAGACGGGCGACCTGTACGGCACAGTGTCCGACGATCACAAGCAGCCGCTCCCCGGGGTGACCGTCACCCTCACCGGCGTGGGAGCTCCCCAGGTGCAGCAGAGCGACGAGCAGGGGAAGTTCCGGTTCCTCAACCTCTACCCAGGGACCTACTTCCTGCGGGCGGAGCTGGAAGGGTTCTCCACCATCGAGCGACCGGACCTGACCATCGGCATCGGCTCCAAGGCGAACATCGAGGTCACGCTGAGCGGAGCGATCAAGGACGTCATCACCGTCACCGCCGAGGCGCCGCTGCTCGACGAGCGGAAGGTCACACAGGGGACCAACGTCTCGACCGTCGAGCTCGACAAGGTGCCGACCGCCCGTGATCCCTGGTCGCTGCTCAGCCAGGCCCCGGGCGTGCTGGTCGACCGCGTCAACGTCGGCGGCAACGAGAGCGGCCAGCAGTCCAACTTTCTCGGCGTCGGCTCGAACGGACGGGACAACACCTTCGCGGTGGACGGCGTGATCCTCACCGACATGAACGCGGTGGGCGGCTCGGCTACCTACTTCGACTTCGGGGCCTTCGAGGAGGTCCAGTTCACGGTGTCGAGCGCCGACGTCACGGTCCAGACCTCGGGCGTGACGATCAACCAGGTGACCAAGCGCGGCACCAACGAATGGCGGGGCAACGCCCGCTATCTCGACACCGACGGCAGCCTGCAGGCCAAGCCGGAGCTGCCGGACGGCAACAAGATCGACAAGGTGGAGGAGTACGGCGCCGACATCGGCGGGCCGCTGCTCAAGGACCACCTGTGGATCTGGGGCGCCTACGGCGTCAGCGACATCCGCAACGTCGTGCAGGGCGGCCAACTCGACAAGACGAAGCTGGAGGACTACAACTTCAAGCTGAACTTCCAGGCCGGACAGAGCGACTCCGGGGTCCTCCACTACTGGACCAACAACAAGCTCAAGGAGGGGCGCGGCGCGGGCCCGGACCGCCAGCCCGGAGCGACCCACGACCAGACCACGCCGCAGGACATCTACAAGATCGAGGACACCTACCTCGCCTCCGCCAACTGGTCGATCACCGGCCTGTGGTCGCGCGACACCGGCAAGTTCACCTTGACTCCCGAGGCGGGGCTCGAGCCCCACATCTTCATCGACGCCGCCGGCATCTACAGCGGCACCGACTACGACTTCAA
>DASXJP010000016.1:0-8526 GCA_036497345.1 Thermoanaerobaculia bacterium | reverse complement strand
TGCCAGAAGACCGAGTGCCAGACCACCTGCACAGGCCCGCTGCATGTGGAGTGCTGTTGTCTTTATGTCTGCAATACCGGAGGAAGCACGTGGGTATGCCAGGAAGGGATGTATTGCGATAACACCGACCGCAGTTGCATATTCTAGAATTGGCCTCAGGAACAGGTGCCACCCGTTTGGCGAGACCACCAAGCGGGTGGCACTTCTCTCCGGGATGAAAAGGTCTCCTGATTGCGATGCACGACACTAGCAGCCGTACCAGGGATCCCCGCAACCGGCTCTGCAGAGCGCCAGCTGACAGGAGCATTGCTCGCACCCGCCATAGGTACAGCACTGCAGGAACTGGTCGGAGCAGGCGCTCTCGCAGTCGGGATCTCCCGCCTGGGCCGTCATGGCGCCGCAGCAGAGGACGAGAAGGAACAGGAACGTCAGTCTGAGGATGCGTTTCATCGATCCTGCCCGACATGTAGGGACTACACCAGCTTATACCACAGCCCGCATATCATTGACGCGAATACGGCAGGTTGGTAAAATTCGGCTAATCTGTACCATGAGAAGGAGATAGAGGAAATCCGTCACCGCTCGCCTCAATGCGCTGAGACCAGAAGCTGTCGCGATGGCCGGCTGGAGGCTCGGATGATTGGACGGTGACGCCAAGGGGTGGCCGTGCAGCCGAGCAGGTGTGTTGTGAAAACTATCAAATTGAAACTACCGACGATCACTAACGCCAATGTCTTTCAGGGCATCGTGCCAGCGGAGCTGCTTGAGGCCCTACGTGCGAACAGATGCGTCCTCTTTGTTGGGGCCGGCCTCTCGGCTCAGGTGCAGCGAGCGGATGGCAGCAGCTTACCCAACTGGTCGCAGTTCTTAACTGAATTGCTGGATTGGGCGCTCGCGCGAGAGGTCCTATTCTGGGGAGATCCCGAAGACATTCGCAATATGATCAAGAGCGGCGATCTCCTCATGGCTGCACAAGAGCTGCAGGAACGCGTGACAATTGCGAGCATTAGTGACTTCATGCACCACGTTTTTCGAGACGCGGCGGTACGTCCCGCTGCCGTGCACCACTTGTTGCCGCAGATTCCGTTTCGAGCTGTTCTGACAACCAATTACGATACCCTGCTGGAGGGTGCCTACTCAGTGTCGTCTAGCGGAAGAATTCCTCCTGTTCTGACGCAACATGATTTGACCGCGCGGCCTTCGCTTCTGCGGCGGTCTGACTTCTTTATATTCAAGGTTCACGGACACCTGGATCGGCCGGAGTCAGTTGTGCTCGGAAGTCGCGACTATCAAGACATATTGTTCCAGACGCCAGGCTACCGGCAGTTTCTAGAGACTCTGTTTGCTACCCATACTGTCTTGTTTATCGGCTTTGGAGGACAGGATCCCGACCTAGATAACGTTCTCGACCGACTAGCCGCGCTGTACTCAAGAACGTTGGATCGGCACTTCATCCTGCTTCCCTCTGGGCGCATGAATGCGACTCAGAAACGCCGGCTAGCACTTGATCGCCGCCTCGAGGTCATCGAGTACTTTGTCGACCCTACCCACTCTCAGATAGTAGCATTCCTAGAAGAGATTAAGCGGCAACTAGCAGGCGGCGCTACATCCGTCGCCCTCACTGCCAAGCAATCAACGGCTCCGGCCGTCTTTGTTAGCGCGTCGATGAAGGACAGCGAAATCGTACGACGTTTGACAGGATTTCTTAGAGAGCGGGGGTTTGTTCCATGGGCCGCTGCCGATGAGATACAGGCAGGCGACGACCTACGTCAGAGAATTAGCGAAGCGTTGGCGGCTGCAGATTGCGTGATCGTTCTCTTCTCTGCGCATTCCGCCGAGTCCGCTTGGGTGCGCTATGAAGCCGAAGCGGCGATGGTGCGGGAAGTAACTGGCCAAACCGCGGTACTTCCGGTCGTCGTAGGGGACTTCGGAGATGCCGATCTACCGGCATATTTTCGTAACCGGTCATACCTGCGCCTTCCGCATCAGTTCACAAGCGATGATCTCCAGCCGTTGCTCGCGGCCCTTACTCGCATCACACGGGAGCGGTCGCGTCCAGGTGAAAGCGATAGGTCGCGATTTTAGGGCAGCATTCGATGCGATGTGGGCATCCAACCCAAACGGGTCGCGCGGATAGCAACTGCGAAAAGCACGTTTCTTGCCGTTCATCTTCAGAGCGTTTTCCGCTCATACTGCCTTTGGTAGGTAAACATGCCTAAAGTATTCATATCTTATGTGCGCGAGGATCGCGCCTTGGTGGACAAGTTGATCCGAGACCTTGAATCGAACGGAATAGGTGTCTGGATTGACCGAAAGGACTTGCTCCCTGGGTACCGCTGGGCAGACGCCATCAGGCGTGGCATCTCTGAGGGAGATTTCTTTCTCGCCTGCTTTTCCACAAGTTACTCGGATCGCTCCAAGAGCTATATGAATGAAGAGCTCACCCTTGCGATTGAAGAGTTGCGACAGCGGCCCATGAATCAGGCATGGTTCATACCCTTGAGGCTGTCAGAGTCCGAGATTCCGGCCCGGAGCATTGGTGCCGGCGAAACCCTTAAGTCGCTGCAATGGGTCGACTTGTTCCTAGATTGGGACGATGGAATTCGGCAGATCTTATCGGTCGTACGCCCCCAAGCAGAGCCAATGCGGATAGAGCAACGAGATTTAGCCGTCCTGATACATCAAACCATGGGCCCATTAGCGAGCATTTCACTCTCGGCAGAGTATCTCCGCGCCAAGCCACGGCCGGAGGAGCAACAAAAAATCTATTTGGATAGAATACATGCAGAAGCAAGAATGGCGATCAACCAACTGCAAAGCTTCCAAGCAGTGACGCTTCTACTCCAAGCCGAGCCACTAATCTTTCGCTCTAACATTGATTTAGCCCAAGAGATCAAGCGCGCCGCAGCCCTTTTTTCTCCGCTGGCACGGGAAAGAGACCTGGAGCTTAGGCTCGAAGGGCTCGAGCGTCTTCCCAGACGCTTTTCGGCCGACAGCAAACTCATGCAGGTCCTGTTTTTCATCGTACTGGATAATGCATTGAGGTACTCCCTTAAAACTACGCCCATCCTCATAAAGGCAAGACGGCCTAAGGATTCTGCTGTTATTGTCGAATTTATCAATCAGGGCTTCCCGATCTCTGATGCCGAAAAAAGCAGAGTCTTTGACTACGGGTATCGATCAGCTATAGCTCTAGCCGTTAATCCTGTAGGCACTGGCCGTGGACTGTTCCTGGCTAAACGTATTGTCGAAGCTCATGGCGGAGAGATCTCGCTGCAGTCGCACTCAAAAGATCTGAATGTGGTTTCTATTAAGTTACCCTTTGACAGGGAAGATGGAGCCGGCTAACGCTTGCCTGAACCGGACAGAAACCCCGCTTCTCACGGTCCTGCCGCGGAAGGTAGGGTTGCCGCTCCCAGGCAGCTAGGCGGTTTGTCGTGGAGTAATGTAGAATGACCACCATGACTCAAGTCGGACATGTTTGCGAAATCGTGCGCTATCCCGTCAAGTCCATGGCTGGAACCGCCACGGATTCGGCATTTCTCGGCTGGTACGGGCTCGCCGGTGACCGACGATTCGCCTTCCGGCGCGTGGGAGTCGACAGCGGCATGCCGTGGCTCACGGCGAGCCGCCTCCCGGAGCTCCTCCTCTACCATCCCGTCGGGCTCGATGCGAGCACCGGCGAGCCACTTCCGACTCACGTACGCACACCGGCCGGATCGTGCTTTGAGCTACGCGGCGCGGAGCTGCGGGCCGAGATCGCCGAGCGTTGCGGGAGCGGCGTCGAGCTCATGAAGCTCAATCATGGAATCTTCGACGAGGCGGCAATCTCGGTGATCACTCCGACGACGATCGCAGGCATCGGCCGCGAGGCCGGGTGCGATCTCGATCGCCGGCGCTTCCGGGCCAACATCGTGGTCGAAACGGAGCGCGGTGAGCCGTTTCTCGAGGATGGATGGGTCGGGCGGATGTTGGTGCTCGGTGACGGCGATCCAGGGCCGGCCGTGAGCGTTACGATGCGCGATTTACGCTGCAAGATGGTCAACCTCGATCCGGAGACGGGAGAGCAAGACGCGCGCGTCATGAAGACGGTCGTGCGCCTCAACCAGAACAACGCCGGCGTGTATGCAACCGTGGTGCGCAGCGGCACGATCCGCGTCGGCGATCGCGTGACCCTCGTCGCGCCGCACCGGTGAGCCTGTCGGCAGGCGGCGGAGGTCTATGCCAATCGGCGACCAGGCTTCTGGGTCTCTGCATACCCCCTGGTGCATTCGGCGCAGCGGGAAAAACGACCTTGGTGGCGGTTCTGGTCGTCTGGCGTCTGACCACGGTCTTGGAGCAATGGAAGAGCTGAGCACGGTGCTGTCCGGGATTCTGACGTCGGCCACGGCCGGTCACGGGACGGCCAGCGTCAGCGTGATCGATTCCGCGGGTCGAACGCACGAAGCCGGGACCGGGATCGGCGTCACCCTCGTATCACCAGCCCCGGGGTCTTGGCGATCACGAGCCCGCAGCGTTGCGCGATGATTCCGAAGCCTTTGGCGCGGGCTTCGGCGGCGAGCTCGGTCGCGAGCTGTCGCGCCTCGCCGGAGCGGCCGCGCGCCAGCGCCAGCTCGGCCTGGAAGAGGCGGCCCTGCAGCTCGTAGGTCACGAAGCCGCCGCGCCTTGCCAGCTCCAGCCCCTGGTCGATCAAGGCGCCGGCGGCGTCGAGCTCCCCACGCGCGAGGAGCACCTGTGCCCGGGCCCGCCAGACCAGGAAGGAACAGAAAGGTTTGTGCGGCGGGGGCAGGAGCGCGAGCGCCCGCGCGCTCTCGCGATCGGCGGACGCGAGATCGCCGATCGTGAGCTCGGCCAGGGAGAGGCTGGCGTGAGAGCAGGCCTGGAGGGAGATCTCGCCCTGCTTGGAGGCGAGAGCGACCGCCTGGCGCCCATGCTCCAGCGCCTCGGCGCCGCGCCCGGCCTCGGCCAGCCACGTGGCGAGGTCGGAATGGGCCCAGGCGACGCCGCGCGGGTTCCCGATCTCCTGCCGCGACGCCAGGACCTGACGCGCGAGCTCGACCGCCCGCGCCAGGTCGCCGCTCCAGAAGGCGATGTCGGGCAGGAAGCTCCGCGCCTCGGCGGCCCGGTAGCGGTTGCCGCTCTGGAGGTTGCGCTGAAGGCTCTCTTCGATCATCCGGCGCGCCTCGGCCAGCTCGCCGCGGTGGAGCCGGTTGGCTCCGACCGGATGGAGGAGGCGCTCGCGGCAGAGGGTGCCGTACACCTCGCAGGTCTCGAAGGCCTCCCGCATCAGGCGATCGGCGCCCAGCAGGTCGCCCTCATTGAGCCGGGAGCTGCCGAGGTTGTAGAGCAGCGGGGCGAGCTTCCCCAGGGCTCCGATCTCCCGATAGAGATCGATGGCCTCGCGGTCGGCCTGCTCGGACCGGGCGCGTTGCTCGCAGTCGGCGAGGGCGGCGCCGAGGTTCTGCAGCACGCCGGCGAGCAGGAAGCGGTCGCCTGTGGCCTCGGCCTTGGCGCGCGCCCGCGCGATCTGGTCGAGCGCCCAGGGGCAGTCGGCGAGGGAGCCGCTGCGGATTCGCGCGACCGCCAGGTGATGCAACGCGCGGACCTCGACCTGGACCATTCCCTGGCGCCGGGGGGCGGCGAGGGCGCGGCCGGCGGCGGCGACCTCGTTGCGGTAGTCCTCCAGGCCGGCGAAAGCGTCCGCTTCGAGCATGGCGAGGCGGGCGTCGTCGCTCTCCGCCGGATGCTCCCGGCGGATCTCGGCGATGGTGGCCAGGGCTTCCCGGTTCTGTCCGGCCTGGGTCTGGGTCTCGCCGAGCGCGAGGCCGTCCTGAAACGCATGATGGGAGAGCTCGTAGACCCGGCGCATGCGGTCGGCGGCTTCCGGCCGGCGGCGGGCGATGCGGAGGTAGATCGCCTCGGCCTCCAGCCGTTGCCGCTCCGGCAGCCCGCTCGACCTCTGTACGGCCTGCAGGGCGGCATCCTCGGCCCGGCGTTCAAAGCCCAGGAGCTCGTAGGACCGCGCCAGGGCGAGCCAGCCGCCGGCGAACGCGGGATCGGCCGCCACCGCCGCCGAGAGCCGTCCGGAGGCGCCCAGCGCGTCCCGGCGCTGCAGCCGCTCCAGCCCTTCGGCGTAGAGTCTTTGGGCCTCCGGCGACGCGGGCATGACGCCCCGCGCCTCGCCGGCCGCCGGCACCGCCGGTTTTCCCAGCGCCTGGCGCAATTCGCCGGCCAGCGAGTCGGCGAGCGCGAAGAGGTCCTTTTCCTCGCCTCTCCGGCTGATCGCGGCCCGCGTCTCGCCGGTGCCGGCGTGGCGTAACAGGACGTCCACGCGCAACGGCTGGGCTTGCCCCGCCAGCAGCAGATAGGAGCCGGTGACCACCCACTCGCTGCCGAGGCGGCGCCGGATCTGGCCGAGCTCCTGAGGACCCAGCGCGCCCTCCAGCCGCAAGCCGAGGTCGCGCCGCATGCTGGCGACGCCGTCGCTGGAGACCAGGCGCAGGGAGCCGCCCTGGCCGAGGTCGGCGGCGAGCATCTCGGTCAGCGCCGTGCCTATCCACTCTCCGGCGCCGCCCGGCGAGAGGTTGCGGAAGCCGACCACGGCCACGCCGGGGGTGCGGGACGCCGCGGCTGAGTCGAGCCAGCCCACCATCATCCAGAGGAGGACCGCGATCAGCAGGACCGCGACGCCGGCGGCCAGCCACAGCCGGCGGGGGTGGCGGCGCGGCGGCTCCGGGAGGCTCGCCGGCGCCAGGAAGCGGTAGCCGAGGCCGCGGACGGTCTCGATCCAGCTCTCTTCCGACTCCGACGCGAGGGCCTTGCGGACCGCGCTGATGGTCCAGTGGAGATTGCCTTCCTCGACGATGGTATCGCCCCAGACGGCGGCGATCAGCTCGTCCCGGGTGACGAGGCGGCCCGGATGGCGGACGAGGTAGAGCAGCGTGTCGAACGCCCGCCTCGTCAGCGCCACGGGCCGTCCCCCTACCTGGAGGCTGTGCTCGGACGCGTCCAGCTCGAAAGGACCGAAGCGGTACCGGTCGGACATTTACAACAGTCTATCCGACCGGCGCGCTCCGGTCCCCGAGCGGGGAGCCCGGCGATCCCCCCGACGACTGTTTCTACGGCGCGGTGGGAATCGGGCCGCCGAGCTCCGCGAAGACCGATTGCCAGGGGCTGTAGATATAGAGGAGCCCCGACGTGCGCCCCCAGAGGATACCGGCGAGGGTCGCCGTCGTGCTGCCAAAGCTATGGCGGAAGACCGGCGAGCCGCTGTCTCCGGGGGCGACCCCGGAGAAGACCCGGTTCTGGCAGAGCATCGTGATGTTGGTGAGAGCGACGTTGGAGTCGGAGCAGGATTGGACCAACGGCCCGAGGGTGCCGCCCGTGGTGCGCCCGACCTTGAAGATGAGGGAGCCCACGCTCGGTTCGCTGAGCAGGAAGTTGGTGACGGACATGCGCGGCTGGACCGGGTCGACCAGGAGGGTCCCCACGCTCACGCCCCAGAAGAACGGGAAGGCGATCTTCGCGCCCGCGGAGAGCGCGGCGGAGTCGTAGGCGGCGAACGCCGCGTCCGAAAAGCGGCACTGCCGGCCCGGCGGGCACAAGCCGCCGGTGATGAAGGGGGGATCGACGGTCTCGACTCCGATCTGACTGCTCCCGTCGGGCGTGCTCTGCGAGAAGTGCGTCCCGTCCACGACGCCGCGTGTCGCCGTGCAGTGCGAGGCGGTGATGAAGCCTTTGACACTTCCCCGGAGGGCGTTGGTGCCGAGCGTGCAAATGCTGAAGTCGCCGCCGCCGAGAGGTCTGGTGATCTGTACCCCCGCGGGGACGGGACGGATTTTGTCGGTGAGAAATTCCACGGGCTCGATGGGATCGGCGGCCTCGACGAGCACCGCCGCGGGCGGCACCCGGGTGCCCCGCAGGAAGCTCTGGAGCCCCTCGTTGAACCGGTCGATGGAGTCGCGCTCCACTCCGAAGACGAGGCGGTTGCGTTGCTCGTCGATGTCGAGGTACACGGCGCCCGGCTGTGCGAGTTGCGGCCGGACCAGGTCCTTCCAGGCGTAGAGATCGCCGAAATTGTAGTCCCCCTGCTGGAACACCACCCGATCGCCCAGGCCCTGCATGTCGCCGGCCCGGGAGAGGTCCTGGAGATAGACGTGCGTCGTGCCCTGCTCGTCGAGGTACAGCCCGCCGAAGCCGGGCACCTTCACGGCCATCTGAGCGTACTCCTGGTCCAAGGTCTGCGGCATTTCCTGCGCGCGCGCCGCCGGCACCGCGATCAGCAGCGCGGCCAGCCAGAGAAAACGACCCCAAAAACGCATTTTCGACATGGCATCAGCTCCCTTTCCACGCGGCGGCGGGACTGCCGCCGTGCATCCCCGAATCTGGCGCTTCCGGGGGATCGGCGGCCTGTGAGGAGCCTGAGAGGTGTCTGAAACTTGTCTTGAAGCCAACTGAAGAGGTGTCTTCTGTAGGGGCGGCCCTGTGTGGCCGCCCTGGGCGGGGGGAATCCTCGTCCAGCCCCCG
>DASXJP010000015.1:0-17627 GCA_036497345.1 Thermoanaerobaculia bacterium | reverse complement strand
GTTTCCCAGATCGACGACCCCCAGATCCTCATCGCCGCTCTGTGTCACGAGATCGCCCACGCCTACCGCGAGCACCACGGGCTGTGCAAGGCGGACCGCGACCGGGAGGAGAGGCTCACCGACCTCACGACGGTCTATCTGGGGTTCGGAATCCTGACCGCCAACGCCTCCGACCGCTACGAGCGGACCTTCTACCTGCAAGGGAATCTGGCGGTCACCAAGACGAGATTCACCCAGGCCGGCTACCTGTCGCCGCAGGCCATGAGCTTTCTCCTGGCCGTCCAGGTGATGGCCCGCAACCTGCCGCCGGCCCGCCGCAAGGCGCTGGCGCGGCAACTGGAGACCAACCAGGCCGAGTACCTCGCCCGCGGCCTCCGCCATCTGGAATCCCGGCGCTCCGAGGTGCTCTCCCGCCTGGGGCTGCCCGGGGACGTCGCCGCCCTCGGAGAGCCCGATCTCGAGCGCTTCACCCGGCCTCTGGACGGCGGCGAGAAGAAGGTGGCGGTGCTCCACGAGCCCGATCTCTTCGCCAAGGACGACCAGAAGCCCAACAACGCGGGCCGGACGGTCTTCGCGCTGCGGGAGGGGATCGGGCGCTACTGCTTCCTTGTCTTGCTCGGAGGGGCTCTCGGTACTTGGATCGGCGCCCTGATCTCTCTGGAGTGGAAGCAGGCCAATTCGCTCGTCACCGCCTGCCTGGCAGCCGCGGGCGCCGGCGCCTTCGGTCTGAGGAAGCCCCGGTATCTCTGCACGGACAGCCGGTGCAACGCGCGGATCCCGCCCGAGGCCACCGAATGCCCCAAGTGCGGTGGCCGGATCGGCGGCCGGATCCGGAACAAGTGGGAGATGTTCGCGGACGAGGACTGACTTGAACCCACCCCTGCCAGGATGTATCGTTGACGCGTCCAGTATTCGGGGGGCGGGGTATGAGCCACTGGAAGGAAACCGCGGAGATCCTGGCACGGCTCGCCGAGCTGAAGGCGGCCGGGCGGCGGGCCGCGCTCGCCACGGTGGTGCACATCGTCGGCTCGGCGTACCGGCGGCCGGGCGCCAGATTCCTCATCGAAGAGACGGGCGCGACCCTGGGCAGCGTCAGCGGCGGCTGTCTGGAGGCCGACGTGCGCGAGATCGCCAAGGGGGTGATGGAGACGGGGACGCCCAGTCTGCGGCACTACAGCACCGGCTCCGACGAGGACATGGTCTGGGGGCTCGGGCTGGGGTGCAACGGCCTGGTGGACGTCTTCATCCAGCCGGCGACCGAGGGCCCTCTGGCCGCTCTGGCCGACGCTCTGCGCAGGCTCCTGTCCGGCGACTCCCCGTTCGTGGCCGCCACGGTGGTCGACGGCGAGGGGCAGGGCGAGATGCTGATCGCGGCGCCGGACGGGACCGTGCTCGGCTCCCTGGGATCTCCGGACCTCGACGCGGCCGCCGCCGAGCACGGTCGCGCCTTGACGGCCGCCGGCCGCTCGGCGGTGCAGACGCTGGCGGAGCGCAGGATCTTCTTCGAGGTGCTGCCGCCGCCACCCCATCTCATCGTGGCCGGCGCGGGGGACGACGCCCGGCCGCTCGTGGCCTATGCCGCGGACGCGGGCTTCCGCGTCACCGTCCTCGATCATCGTCCGGCGCTGCTGGCTCCGGAATGGTTCCCGCAGGCGGCCCGGCTGGTGGTGGCACGGCCCGACGATCAGGGGATCGACCTGCCTCCCGCCGGCCGTTCGCTGGCGGTGGTGAAGGCCCACTCCCTGGCGATCGACCGCGAATGGGCGCGTCGGCTGCTGGCGGCGGGAATCCCCTACGTGGGGATGCTGGGCCCGCGGGCGCGGACGGAGAGCATCCTGCGCGAGATCGGCCGGCCGGACGACGAGCGGGTGTATGGTCCGGTGGGGCTCGACCTCGGCGCCGACGGCCCCCGGCAGGTGGCGCTCGCCATCGTGGCCGAGCTGCTCGCCTTCATCGCCGGCCGTGAGCCGCGCCATCTGACCGAGCGCAAGGAGGCGATCCATGCCGGCTGACCGTCAAGGGCCTGTCGCAGGAATCCTGCTCGCCGCGGGCACGTCGAGCCGCATGGGGAAGAACAAGCTCCTCTTCGAGCTGGAGGGGGAGAGCGTGATCCGGCGGGCGGTCCGGCGGGCGTTGGCCGGCGGCCTCTCGCCTCTGGTGGTGGTGCTCGGCCATGAATCGGACAAGGCCTGGGAGGAGATCGAGGACCTGCCTTGCGAGTGGGCGCTCAATCCGCTCTACGAGCAGGGGATCAACTCCTCCCTCAAGGCCGGCGTCATGGGCGTGCGCGGGATGAAGGCGAAAGCGGCCATGGTGCTGCTGGCCGACATGCCGTTCGTCACCTCCGAGATGATCGCCGCCATGATCGCCCGCTACCGCGAATCCACGGCGCCGCTCGTCATCTCGGATTACGACGGAGTCAACGCGCCGCCCATGCTCTACGACCAGAGCCTCTTCACGGAGCTCCTCCTGATGGAAGGGGAAGGGTGCGGCCGGCAGGTGGTGAAGCGCCACAAGGCGGAGGCGGAGGTGCTACCCTGGCCGGTGTCCGCGCTGCAGGATCTCGACGTGCCGGAGGACTACACGCGGGTGAAGGAAGGACGCGGAAAACTGTAGTTGATCAGATTTCCTCGTTCAGTCTCTCAGAGGGCAGACGACCTGAACCCATTGCAGAGCTTTGTAGTCCCACTGGAAGGTCTGAAACGCTATTGAGGTGCTTCCTTCTTTTTCCACCTCGATCTCCAACATGTGAAAGAAGTTTCCATCTGGAGCCACCATCTGGGACGCGGTGCCGGCACAGAGGACCTCGACTCTAGAGCCGCCTGAGACCGTCGCGGTATAGGCACACGGGAAATGTGTATGGCCGGACAGGATGTAGGAAACGCGCCTTTCATGGGCGGCCTTGATCAGGGCTTCATCCTCCAGGAGACGGAGGAAATCGTCGATTTTAGGATATTGGGGCGGGAAGTGAACGATCCATAATAGACCGATGCCTGGGTGCTCGTCTCGCAGATCATCTGTCCGCTTTTTCATTTGGTCAACAATATCGGCGTAGGCTTTTCCCTGTCCGAGTGAGCCTCGGAAACCGAAGAGACCGTTTTCCGCATCGCTGAGCTCCCGCAGGGTCAGATCAGCGCTCACCAGCCCTAGCTGCATACCTTCTTTGAGAGGAGAGACCCACTCCTGCACCGTCTCGCCTTTCCAGCCGAATCTGCCATTCCAGGCGAAGTGCTGATCGAAGAGCGCTCCCCCGGGTAAGAAAAAAGGGAGGAAAGGGATACTTTGGAAACGGTCATGATTGCCAGGAATCAGGACGATGTCCTTTGCCGCTTCCTTTAGGGCCAGACGCCCCGTCACTTCCGGACGCCCGTAGGGTTGACCTATGTACCACAAGCCCTGTGCATCTCCGTAGACACAAGATCTGGCCTTCTGGAGGTCGTTCTCCTTCCCAGTGGTGGCGAGATCGCCCGAGAGGAGAACGACGTCAAGCTGGTCACCCTCATCGTAGACGAGCTCGATCAGTGCTTCCAGAATGTCTGGGGAATAGGACGAGGTAAGTGCGAGCCTCCTCCCAGGAGGCCATGCTGCAGTGCCGTCTGGCCGGATGCGAGGAAAGCGCAAGCCCGCTTTCGGGATGATATCGGAGATGCCTACCCTCTCCGGCTTGGCAGCGATGTGCAGATCCGAGGCATGGAGGAGACGGAAGATCGCCATACGTCAAGCAACGTATTCAACCCTTCAATCGCCGCAACGGAGCGACCGCTGGGACCTGTTGCAGCGTTTTCGTCTCCCACCTGTCGACATCTTTGAGAGGTGGGTTTTGTACACGAAGTACCACTTCCATGGTGATCTCTGCAGAAATAGCGCGGAGGATTCCCCATGGAGTTGTACGCCCGCCCTGGTTGTCCTTGACCAGCCAAGCGTGGAGCTCGGCGGCCAGGTGATCGAGGAGGTCGCGATCCTCTGGTACCTGGAACCCCAGGCTCTCACCGATGGCAGATGAGACATCATCTTCGAAGCTCTCGTCCGATGCCAACCGCAGCGAAGCGGTTCCCAACCTCGCCGCGCGCCGCGCCACGGTGGCCAGGAAAAGCCACAACCGTAGCCCCACGTCGTGTTGGATGGCTGCGATTTCTTCAGCTCCCCCAGTTTCCGAGCCTTCCCGAAGCGCGAAGCGGGAGGCGGCATCCTGACTCCACTTCACGGAAGGAGTGAAGAAGTCTCTACGCGGATCGAATGAAGTGACGCTCATTTTCAGATGGTAACACGCCCTTGGAACGTCCGCGATCTGTTCCCGGGTGCTCATGTCGTGTCTACTCGCATGAAAAACATTCTCCACGCAAAAAGTATCCCACTCTGGCGATCAGCCGTCAAGCCCCCCTTCGGGTCCTCCGCTCCGCTTGAACCGACCGCCGTCCGGGCGTATCGTTGACGCGTCATGCGATCCGACCTCCTCCAGATGGCGGCCGAGCTGGCCCAGCGGGAGGAGCCCTTCGTCCTGGCCGTGGTGGTGCGGCGCCAGCCGGCCAGCTCGTCGCAGGCGGGGGACATGGCGCTGATCACCGCCTCGGGCGCCTTCCACGGCTTTCTGGGCGGCAGTTGCACCCAGCCGACGGTGGTGCGGGAGGCGAAGCGGGTGCTGGCGGAGGGGAAGCCGCGGCTGGTGGCCCTGGCGCCCGATCCGGAGACGGCGCGGCGGCCGGGCGTCACCGTCTTCCCCATGACCTGCAACAGCGGAGGGAGCGTGGACATCTACCTGCAGCCCGTCCTGCCGGCGCCGCGCCTCGTGGTGTTCGGCGTCTCTCCCACCGCCCGGGCTCTGGCCAAGCTGGGCAAGGCCATGGGGTACTCGGTGATCGCCGTCGATCCCGCGGCCGAGCCGGAGCTGTTCCCCGACGTCGATCAGATCGTCACCGACCTCGGCCGGGCGCCGCGGCTCTACGCCGCCTCCAAGGGCCCGCGCTTCGCCGTGGTGGCCACTCTCGGCGAGCGCGACGAGGAGGCGATCCGCGACGCGCTGGCCCTGTCGCCCGATTATCTGGGGGTAGTGGCGAGCCGGCGGCGCTTCGCCCAGATACGGGAGACCCTGCTGGACCGGGGCGTGACCGCCGCGGCGCTCGACTCCATCCACAACCCCGCGGGGTTGAACATCGGCGCTTCGACCCCCGAGGAGATCGCCCTGTCGATCCTCGCGGAGATCGTCGAGCGGCGGCGCGAGGAGGCGGCGGGCGAAGAGGCCAGGACTGCTGAAGCCGAGGCGACCGCCATCGACCCCATCTGCGGCATGACGGTGGTGATCGCCGGCGCCCGCCACGTGGCCGAGCACGCGGGCCGCTCCTGGTACTTCTGCTGCGGCGGCTGCCGCGAGCGCTTCCTGGCCGATCCCGAGCGGTACATCTCCCAGGAGGGGGCCGCTTGAGGGACGAGATCGCCGCGCTCCAGGAGGCGATGGGGGCCCAGGGGTACATCGCCGATCCGGCGATCGCCACCGCGCTCTTCCTCTCCCGCGAGATGCGCCGGCCGCTGCTCATCGAGGGCGACGCCGGAGTGGGGAAGACCGAGATCGCCAAGGTGCTGGCGCGGCTGCTGGAGACCGAGCTGATCCGCCTGCAGTGCTACGAGGGGCTGGACGTCTCGACCGCCCTGTACGAATGGAACTACCAGCGCCAGATGCTGCGGCTGCGGATGGCCGAGGACGAGGGGAAGAGCGGGGAGGAGATCGAGGACCTGATCTTCGGCCGCCGCTATCTCCTGGAGCGGCCGCTGCTGCGCGCCATCACTCGCGTCGAGGGGCCGCCGGTGCTGCTGATCGACGAGATCGACCGCGCCGACGACGCCTTCGAGGCCTTCCTGCTGGAGGTGCTCTCGGATTTCCAGGTGACCATCCCGGAGCTGGGCACGATCCGCGCCGAGCACGTCCCCTACGTGGTGCTCACCTCGAACCGCACCCGCGAGATCGGCGACGCCCTGCGCCGGCGCTGTCTCTATCTCTATATCGAGCACCCCACGCTGGAGAAGGAGGTGCGCATCCTGCGGGCGCGGGTGCCGCAGGCGGGCGAGCGTCTCTCCGAGGAGATCGCCCGCTTCATGGCCGCGCTGCGCCGCCGGCGTCTGAGCAAGGCGCCGGGGGTGGCGGAGACGATCGACTGGGCGCAGGCCCTGCTGCGTCTGCACCGCGAGCACCTGGACCGCGAGACGGTCGAGGCCACCTTGGGGTGCGTCCTCAAGGACCATCACGACCTGCGCGAGCTGAGCGGCGGCGAGCTCGAGGCGGTGCTGGCGGAGGCGACCACGGGGTGAGCGACCTCGTGCTCCATCTCGCCCGCTTCGCCGGCGCCCTGCGGGGGCGCGGGGTGGCGGTGAGCCTGAGCGACGAGGCGGACGGCCTGGCGGCCTTGACTCTGATCGATCTCGGCGATCGGGATGAGGTAAGGCGGGCCCTGCGGACGGCGCTCAAGATCCGGCCGCGCGACGTGGCGGTCTTCGAGGAGCTGTTCGCGGTGCTCTGGAGCGCGCGGGAGGTCGGATCGTCGAATCCGCCCCTCCAGGCTCCCCGGATCGTGAATCCGGCCCGTCCGAAGCCCGGAGGCCGGCTGCCCGGGCGGGAGGGCGAGCCGCGGTCCGAGTCGGCTGTCGCCGAGGGAGAGGAGCCGGGGTACAGCCCGGAAGCGGTGCTGCGCCGCAAGTCGTTCGAGGATCTCTCGCCGGCCGATCTGGTGGCCATGGAGCGCCTCCTGGGGCGCTTGGCCCTGCGGCTCGCCACCCGTCCCAGCCGGCGGCGGGTGCCGGTGCGGGGGCGCGGCGAGGCCGATCTCCGGCGCAGCTTCCGGCGCGCGATCGCCCATGGCGGCGAATTTCTCTCCCTGGCCCGGCGGGCGCGGCCGATCGAGCGGCCCCATCTGGTGGTGCTGTGCGACACCAGCGGCTCCATGGACCCGCACACCCGCTTCCTGCTCACTTTCGTGCTGGCCCTGAAGCAGGTGGCGCGCCGCAGCGAGATCTTCGTCTTCAACACCACCCTGGTGCGCCTGACCGGCTCTCTCCGAATGATGCGCCAGGGGCGGATCGATCTCACATTGCAAAGTCTGGCCTCGGAGGTGCCGGACTGGTCGGGCGGCACGAAGATCGGGGAGTGTCTGGCCGCATTCGTGGATCATTATCTCGACGAGCTCGTCGATGGATCGACGGTGGTGATCATCCTGAGCGACGGCCTGGACCGCGGCGACGTACGACCGCTGGGCCGCGCCATGCGGGCCATCCGGTCGCGCGCCCGGCGGGTGCTCTGGCTCAACCCCCTGGCCGGGGACGCGCGCTACGAGCCCACGGCGCGGGCCATGGCGGCGGCGTATCCTTATGTCGACCGCCTGCTGCCGGCCCACAATCTCGAGTCGTTGGAGCGGCTCATTCCTCTGCTTGCTGCCTGACGGGAGCGAGATAACGGGAGAAATCAATTCATGGGCATGGAGATCAGCAAGAGCTTCGTCGTGAAGGCCCCCAAGGCGGCGGTGTGGGATTTCCTCACCGACCCCTACAAAGTGGCGAAGTGCCTGCCGGGCGCCGCCGTCACCGACAAGGTGGACGACCAGACCTACAGCGGAACGATGACCGTCAAGGTTGGGCCGGTCACCGCCAGCTACCGCGGGAAGCTGCGCTTCGAGCGGCTGGACGAGGCGGCGGGGGAGGCCGAGCTCGCCGCCTCCGGCCAGGAGACGCGGGGCAAGGGGGGCGCCGACATGCGGATGAAGAGCCGCGTGGTCGACAAGGGACCGGGGGAGACCGAGGTGACCGTGGTCTCGGACGTCAATGTCATGGGCGTGCTGGCGCAGTTCGGTCGCGGCATGATCCAGGACGTCAGCGACCAGCTCTTCGGGAAGTTCAGCGAGGCCATGCGCCGCGAGCTCGAAACGCCGGTGGCCGCCGCCGCGGAGCCAGACCCCATGGCCCACCCCGCGCCGCCGCCGGGAGATCCCGGTCCGCTGGATGCTCCGCCTCCGGACGTTCCCGTGGCGCCGCCGCCGGCTCCGAAGCCTTCTCCCCAGCCTCCACCTCCACCTCCGGCGCCGGCGCCGGCCGAGAACGTCCTCGACGTGGGCGCCCTGGGGGCCCAGGCGGCGGGCCGCGCGGCGGTCCGCACCCTGAGCCGGCCCGGCTTCTGGATCGTTGTGGTCGTCCTCGCGCTGTTGATCTATTTTTTCTTCGTGCGCCGGTAGAGCCGACGCGCCGCGGAAAGGAGATATATCGATGATCCCCGCATCGTTCGATTACCACGCGCCGCAGACCCTGGATGAGGCGCTGGCGTTTCTGCGCGACCACCCGGACGAGGCCAAGGTCCTCTCCGGCGGGATGAGCCTGCTGCCGTTGCTCAAGCTGCGGCTGGGCTCCGCCGGCCATCTGGTGGACATCGGCCGCATCCCGGGGCTCGAATACATCAAGGAAGATGGCGGCGTCCTCTTGATCGGCGGCCGCACCCGCGAGTCGGCGCTGGAGCATTCGGAGCTGATCCAGACGAAATATCCGCTGCTGGCCGAGACCGCGGCGGTGATCGCCGACCCCATAGTGCGCAACCTGGCCACCGTGGGAGGCAACCTGGCGCACGGCGATCCGGCGAACGATCATCCGGCCACCATGCTGGCCCTGCGCGCCGAGGTGGTGGCCACCGGCCCCACGGGTAAGCGCACCATCCCGATCGATCAGTTTTTCCTCGGCCTGTTCTCGACAGCGCTGGGCGCCGACGAGATCCTCACCGAGGTCCGGATTCCGATCCCGCCGGCGCGCAGCGGCGGCTCCTACGTCAAGCTGGAGCGCAAGGTGGGTGATTTCGCCACCGCCGCCGCCGCCGTCCAGCTCACGCTGGGCGCGGGCGGCGAGGTGGCGAGCGCGGGCATCGGCCTCACCAACGCCGGGCCGGTGCCTCTCCGCGCCACCGCCGCCGAGCAATACCTCACCGGCAAGCAGCCGAGCGACGACGTGATCGCCGAGGCGGCGCGGCTGGCCGGAGCCGCCGCCACCCCCGGCGCCGACCGGCGCGGGACGGTCGACTACAAACAGAACATGGCGCGCGTCCTCACCGGCCGGGCCATCCAACGGGCTGTCCAGTGGGCCAAGGAGCATTGAGCCATGGCACGACATCAGATCCAGGTCAAGATCAATGGAACCGATCACAAGGCGGAGGTCGAATCGCGCCTCCTGCTCGTCCATCTCCTGCGCGAGACGCTGAGCATGACCGGCACCCACATCGGCTGCGACACCACGCACTGCGGCGCCTGCACCGTGCTGCTCGACGGCGTGCCGGTCAAATCCTGCACGGTGCTGGCCGTGCAGGCCGATGGGCGCGAGGTGAAGACAGTGGAGGGGCTGGAGCAGGACGGCAAGCTGCACGCCATCCAGGAAGGCTTCTGGCAGGAGCACGGCCTCCAGTGCGGCTTCTGCACGCCGGGCATGATGATCACCAGCTCGGCCCTGCTGGCGAGCAATCCCGACCCCAGCGAGGCGGAGATCCGTAAGGCGATCTCCGGCAACCTCTGCCGGTGCACCGGCTACGTCAACATCGTCAAATCCGTACAATACGCGGCCGCGAAGCTGCGCCCCGAGGCGGGATAGGAGGCAGCCATGGAGCCCAAAACCTCAGCAGCCATCTGCGGCATGGGCCACTCGATGAAGCGCAAGGAAGATCCGCGCTTCATCCGCGGCCAGGGCCGGTATGTCGATGACATCAAGCTCCCCGGGATGCTCCACATGGACATCGTGCGGAGCCCCTACGCGCACGCCAAAATCCTTGCCATCCACACCGAGAAGGCCCTCGCCATCCCGGGCGTGCTGGCGGTGATCACCGGCGAGACGCTCAAAGCGTACAAGCTGCACTGGATGCCGACGCTGATGTCGGACACCCAGATGGTGCTGCCGGTCGAAAAAGTGATGTATCAGGCGCAGGAGGTGGCGGCGGTGATCGCCACCGACCGCTACGCCGCGGCCGTCGGCGTGGAGGCGGTGGAGGTGGACTACGAGCCGCTGCCGGTGGTGGTCGATCCCTTCAAGGCCCTGGAGCCGGGCGCGCCGGTGCTGCGCACCGACAAGGAAGGGAAGAACGACAATCACATCTGGCACTGGGAGACCGGCGACCGCGCGGCGACCGAGCGCGCCTTCGCCGAGGCCGACGTCACGGTGAAGCAGGACATCTACATCCCGCGCATCCACGTCGCCTCGATCGAGACCTGCGGCTGCGTGGCCGATTTCAACAAGACGGACACCCATCTGACCGTCTACATGACGACCCAGGCGCCGCACGCCATCCGCACGGTCATCGCCCTGGTGGCCGGCCACGTCGGCCTCTCGGAAGAGAAGATCCGCGTCATCTCTCCGGACCTGGGCGGCGGCTTCGGCGGCAAGGTGCCGGTCTATCCCGGTTACGTGATCGCCGTGGCCGCGTCGGTCGTGATCGGCAAGCCGGTCAAGTGGGTCGAGGACCGCATGGAGAACCTGCAGGCCGACTCCTTCGCCCGCGACTATCACATGACCGCCGAGCTCGCCGCGAAAAAGGACGGCACGATGACGGCGCTCCGCATCAAGACGCTGGCCGACCATGGCTACGCGGACGCCGCGGCCAACCCGTCGAAGTTCCCGGCCGGCCTGTTCTCGATCTGCACCGGCTCCTACGACATCAAGACGGCCTTCACCGAGATGGATGCCGCCTACACCAACAAGCCGCCGGGCGGCGTCGCCTACCGCTGCTCCTTCCGCGTCACCGAGGCCGTGCACGCGATCGAAAGAATGACCGACGTGCTGGCCCAGGAGCTGAAGATGGATCCGGCGGAGCTGCGCTTCAAAAACTTTATTCCGGCCGACAAGTTCCCCTACAAGTCGGCGCTCGGCTGGGAGTACGACAGCGGCAACTACAAGGCGGCGCTCGAGAAGGCCCTGGACAAGATCGGCTACGCCGAGCTCCGCAAGGAGCAGGCGGAGAAGCGAGCGAAGGGCGAGCTGATGGGGATCGGCATCTGCACCTTCACCGAGATCGTGGGCGCCGGTCCGTCGAAGGACTTCGACATCCTGGGGATCAAGATGTTCGACTCGGCGGAGATCCGCGTCCACCCCACGGGCAAGGCGATCGCCCGTTTCGGCACCAAGTCGCAGGGCCAGGGGCACGAGACGACCTACGCCCAGATCGTGGCGGAAGAGCTCGGCATCCCGGCGGCGCACATCCAGGTCGAGGAGGGGGACACCGACACCGCCCCCTACGGCTTAGGAACCTACGCCAGCCGCTCGACCCCAACCTCCGGCGCCGCCTGCGCGGTGGCGGCGCGGAAGATCCGCGACAAGGCGAAGAAGATCGCCGCCTACCTGCTGGAGGTGAGCGAGGACGACCTCGAATGGGAGCCGGGCAAGTTCTCCGTCAAGGGGGCGCCGCAGAAGTCGAAGACCATTCAGGAGCTCGCCTTCGCCGCCTACACCAACCATCCGCCAGGAATGGAGGCGGGTCTGGAAGCGGTGGATTATTACGATCCGCCGAACCTGACCTTCCCCTTCGGCAGCTACGTCTGTGTCGTGGACATCGACCGCGGCACCGGCGCGGTCAAGGTCCGCCGCTTCCTGGCGATCGACGATTGCGGCAACATCATCAACCCGATGATCGTCGACGGCCAGATCCACGGCGGCTTGAGCATGGGCTTGGCGCCAGCGCTCTTCGAGGAGATCAGCTACGACGAGAGCGGCAACATCTCGGGCGGCAGCTTCATGGACTATCTCGTCCCCACCGCCATGGAGACGCCCAAGTGGGAGACCGACAAGACGGTGACCCCGAGCCCGCATCACCCGCTGGGGGCCAAGGGAGTCGGCGAGTCGGCGACCGTGGGCGCCCCGCCCGCCATCGTCAACGCCGTGGTCGACGCGCTTTCGCACCTGGGAGTGCGGCACATCGAGATCCCGATGACACCCGAAAGGGTGTGGAACATTTTGAAGGAGAAGGGGGTGGCGGAGTAGGAGAGGGGCTTGAGCCCCGGCGAACGTTCGCCGGGGCTGCCTCAGCTCAATCCGAGGTCGTCGAGGGAGGATACCGACGCCGCCCGGGCGATCAGGTCCCCGAGCTCCGGCACCGAGTCGAGGGCCTCGACCCGGCGGCGGATCTCGTCCGGGACCCTGCCGAAGCGGCTCTCGACGTGCCGTAACAGGATCCCCCGAAGGGCGAGGAGGTCTGCTCTCCGGGCCTCCTCAACTCCTTCCTCCCTCCCTCTTGCCAGGCCTTTTTCAAGCCCCTCCTGCTTCCATTGCTCGGTCCACGGTATGACGTTCTGGTCCAGCATCCGCTTCACCTCCATCAAGCTCTCGAAGTCGGGCAGATCGACTCCGCGCAGCCGTTCCCGTAAGTATGCCTTAATCCAGGTGCGGAACGCCTTTTGAAGCTCGGCCATACCCGGCTCTGACAGCCATTCGGCCAAGGCGCCGATCACCCTCCGGAAGTCCTCCGGCCCCCGGTCCTGCCCGAGCCGGAACAGCGCCGCCGCCAGATTCTTCAGCGGCTCGGTCTCCGTGTCGGCGATCCTTCTCTCGTCCAACAGCAGGTGCTGGAACCGGGGCCGGTATCGCTCCAGGCCGCCGGGGACCTCCTCGACCAGCTCCAAGACGTCCCGGGCAGCCGTCCAGGGCGGGTTCCCATTATAGAGAACCACGGGCAGCACGGGGGGCAGCCTGCCCGCGGGAGTCAGCGCCTTCTGGCGGATGAGATCCTGCCAGAGAAGGCCCACGTAGACCATCATCCGCAGAGCCATGAACGGGTCGATGGTGGACTGGAGCTCCAGCAGCAGATAGACGTAGAGCCAGCGTTCCTTTCCCCAGCGGAGACGCCAGACCATGTCGGTCTCCCGGTGGCGTAGGTCGTCGCTGACGTACTCGCCCCCGACCTTCTCCAGCGAGGAGAAGTCGAGCTCCCGGACCCACTCCTCGTGGACGAAGCCGCGGAGCAGATCCTCTACCATCGGGGCATTGGAGAACAGCAGCTTGTAGCTGTCGTCGTGGTTGGGCATCCTTTGCGTACCAGAAGAGAGTACGGCGGTATTTCTACACGATATGCCGGTAACTGGCAAGAGGAAGCTTGAGCATCGTAGAGACCGGTCCCACGACGCCGAGGCTCTGCTAGGATCTGGGAGTCGTAAGAACCCGACCTTCAGGAGACCCCAGATGACCTCATCTCGACGTTTCGTTCTCGGCTTGCTCTTCCTCCTCGCCGTGCTGGCGCCGGTGATGTATGCCCATGCCGCTCCCGACGCCGCGGCGACGCCGGCGGTCGGCTCGCCGGCTCCGGACTTCAGCCTCACCACCAACGAGGGGCACCCGGCGAGCCTCAAGGACTTCCGGGGGAAGTGGGTGGTCCTCTACTTCTATCCCAAGGACTTCACGGGCGGCTGCACGCTGGAGGCGCACAATTTCCAGCGCGACCTGGCCAAGTACGAGAAGGCCAACGCGGCCATCCTCGGCGTCAGCGTCGACACCGCCGAGTCTCACAAGAGCTTCTGCGCCAAGGAAGGGCTCGCCTTCAAGCTCCTCTCGGACCCGGACGCCAAGGTCTCGACCCAGTACGGCTCGGTGATGGAGTACAACGGCGCCAAGCTCGCGGCCCGCAATACCTTCATCGTCGATCCCGAGGGGAAGATCGCCAAGATCTTCACGGGCGTCAAGCCGGCCACGCACAGCGAAGAGGTGCTGAGCGCCCTGACGGCTCTGCAGAGTCATTGACGGCCCTGGTCTTCCAGGGCCTCTCCCACCTTACCGGGTAGGCCGGACCGCCCCAGGATCGCGGTCCTGTCCCACCCGGCGGGGTGGTCTCGCTCCAGACCGGAAAGCATAGATTCAGGCCCGGCAGAGAGAATGGCCTGAACGCCAGGAGGAGCCTCATGGAGAGCGCGCTGGGGATTCACCGGCTGCACTTCGCCTTCACGATTACGTATCACTACCTCTTTCCACAACTGACGATGGGGCTCGCGCCGCTCCTCGTCATCTTCAAATCGCTGGCCCTGTGGAAGCAGGACGAGCGGTACAACAAAGCCGCCCGCTTCTGGGCCAAGATCTTCGCGATCAACTTTTTCTTCGGCGTCATCACCGGCGTCCCCATGGAATTCCAGTTCGGCACCAACTGGTCGAAATTCGCGCAATATTCAGGGGGCGTCATCGCCACCGCGCTCGCCATGGAAGGGGTGTTCGCCTTCTTTCTGGAGTCGTCCTTCCTCGGCACTTTTCTCTTCGGTGAGCGGAGGTTCGGACAGAAGATCCACTGGCTTTCGGCCTTCATGGTCTTCCTCGGCTCCTGGATCTCCGGTTTTTTCATCATCGTGACCGACGCCTGGATGCAACACCCCGTGGGCTTCGAGATCGGGACGAACGGCACCGCCCAACTCAGCAGCTTCTGGGCGCTGATGCTCAACGAGTGGGCCTTCTGGCAGTACGTCCACAACATGGGCGGGGCGGTGATCACCGGCGCGTTCGCCATGGCCGCCACCGGGGCTTTCTACGTGCTCTCGGGACGTCAGGAGGAGTATGGCCGGCTGTTCCTGCGGGCGGGCGTCGTCGTCGCGGCGGTCGCCTCGCTGGCCCAGCTCTTTCCTTCCGGTGACCGGCAAGGCCAGCTGGTGACGCAATATCAGCCGGCCACGCTCGCGGCGATGGAAGGCCTGTTCAACTCGGAGGCGGGGGCCGGCATCGTCCTCGTCGGCCAGCCCGATACGGACCGGCAGAAGCTCGACAATCCGATCCACGTGCCCGGCGCGCTCAGCTTCCTCACCTACCGTCACTGGGAATCGGTGGTGAAGGGATTGAACGACTTCCCGCGCGACCAATGGCCGGACAACATCGCGTTGCTCTACTACAGCTATCACATCATGGTGGGGCTGGGGACGCTCTTCATCCTGATCGCTGGGACGGCGGCGCTGCTGCTCTGGCGGCGGAAGCTCTACAGCTCGCGGTGGATGTTGTGGATTCTCATGCTGAGCTTCCCCTTCCCCTACATCGCCAACACCGCGGGATGGATCACGGCCGAGGTCGGCCGCCAGCCCTGGGTGGTGTACGGGCTGATGCGGACGGCGAACGGCTTCTCGTCCAACGTCTCTTCGGGGAACGGGCTGTTCACCCTGCTGGGCTTCATGGGGATGTACTCCCTGCTGAGCATCCTGTTCCTGCTCCTCCTCTGGCGGGAGCTCATGCACGGACCCGACTTCCTGAGCGAAAAGGGTTGAGGAGGACGACGTCATGGAAACGCTCTGGTTCATCCTCGTCGCGCTGATGCTGACGGCCTACGTGGTGCTGGACGGGTTCGATCTCGGGGTCGGCATCCTCAGCCCCTGGGTGGCGAAGACCGCGGACGAGCGGCGCCTGGTCCAGAGCACCATCGGACCGGTCTGGGACGGCAACGAGGTCTGGCTGCTGGCGGCGGGAGGCGCCCTCTTTTTCGCCTTTCCGCTCCTCTACGCGTCGAGCTTCAGCGGCTTTTATCTGCCCCTGATGATGGTGCTCTGGCTGCTCATGCTGCGGGGGATCGGCGTCGAGATCCGGGCCCACGTCGACGATCCCGTGGCCTGGACCCTCTGCGACTTCGTCTTCTCGCTGGCCAGCCTTCTCCTCGCGATCTTCTTCGGCGCGGCGATCGGCAACGTCGTCCGCGGCGTGCCGCTGGGGCCGGACGGCTACTTCTTCGAGCCGCTCTGGACCGATTTCCGGGTCGGTCCCCATCCCGGCATCCTGGACTGGTACACCGTGTTGACGGGCGTGCTGGCGCTCGTGGCGCTCGCCGTGCACGGCGCCCACTATCTGGCGGTGAAGACGGAAGGGGAGATCCAGGCGCGCTCCCGGCGTTTCGCCGCCCTGGGCTGGATCGCGCTGGTAATCCTGACCTTCCTGAGCCTGGTCGCGTCGCTGTCGATCCGGCCGGGGATTCTCGACCGGTTCCGGACCGATCCGTGGGGATGGATCATCCCCGCCCTGGTCGCGGCGTCGCTGGCCGTCATGCCGATCTATCGCCGCCGGGGACGGGACCGGGAGGCGTTCCTCGCCTCGACCGGATATCTCGTCGGCATGCTGGGTGGAGCGGCGTTCGCGCTCTACCCCTACCTGTTGCCCGCCAGCACGGACCCGTCGCTCAGCCTGACCGTTCACAACGCCAAGACGGGAGCCTACAGCCTGCGCGTGGGGTTGATCTGGTGGGGGCTCGGGATGGTGCTGGCGGTCGGATATTTCACCTTCCTGTATCGCTCGTTTCGGGGTAAAGTCTCGTTGCAGGAGGAGGAAGGGTACTGAGGAGGTAAATGGCATGGTTTTGCGATTCCTGGGCTTCTGTGGCGCCTTGATGCTCCTGGCGGTCCCCGCGTACGCGCAGGCCGGCGACGACTGGCCGGCGTGGGGTCACGATCCCGGCGGCCAGCGCTTCTCGCCGCTCTCGATGATCGATCGCGGCAACGTGCGAGCTCTCAAAGTCGCCTGGACCTTCCACACCGGCGACGCCTACCAGCCCAAGAATTCCAAGCCCACCGCCTTCGAGGCGACCCCGATCTACGTCGACGGCACGCTCTATCTCTCCACGCCGCTCGGCCGTGTCATCGCCCTCGATCCCGTGACCGGCCGGCAGCGCTGGGCCTACGATCCCAAGATCGACAAGGACGCCGGCTACGGCGATTACGCCAGCCGCGGCGTCTCTACCTGGAAATCCCCTTCAGGCCAGCGCCGCATCTTCATAGCCACTATCGACGCGCACCTGATCGCGCTCGACGCGGCCACGGGCAAGCCGTGCGCCGATTTCGGCGAGAACGGCGTCGTCGACCTCCGGCGCGGCCTGCGCATCCCGGTGCCCGCGGGCCACTACGCCGATTACGAGGAGACCTCACCGCCGGCCATTGTCGGCAACACGGTGGTGGTGGGCTCCGGCATCGCCGACAACAACCTCGTCAGCGCGCCCAGCGGCGAGGTACGCGGTTTCGACGCGGTCACCGGCCGGCTGAAGTGGACCTGGGACCCCATTCCGCAAGATGCCAAAGACCCCGGCGCGAAAACCTGGAAGAACGGCGGCGCCAGGATCACCGGCGCGGCCAACGCCTGGTCGGTCATCGCCGCCGATCCCGAGCGCGGCCTCGTCTTCGTCCCCACCGGCAGCCCCAGCCCCGACTACTACGGCGGCGAGCGGCTGGGCGACGACCTCTACGCGAATTCGGTCGTGGCGCTGCGCGCCGACACCGGCGAGCGCGTCTGGTCTTTTCAGACCGTCCATCACGATCTCTGGGATTATGACGTCGCCTCGCCGCCGGTGCTGTTCGAGGTCCATCACGATGGAAAAACGATTCCCGCCGTGGGCGCCGGCTCCAAGACCGGGAATTTCTTCATTCTGGATCGCCTCACGGGCAAGCCCATTTTCGGAGTCGAGGAGCGGCCGGTGCCGAAGAGCGACGTGCCGGGCGAGGTCGCGGCCCTCGCGCAGCCGTTCCCCGTAATGCCCCGGCCGCTGGCGCCGCAGACGCTGGACGTCAACGCGATCCAGGGCTCCGAGGCCGACCGCAAGTGGTGCCGCGAGGAGATCGCGAAGCTCCGTTCCGAAGGGGTTTTCACGCCTCCCAGCGTGCGCGGATCGCTCGTCGTCCCGGGCAACATCGGCGGCATGG
>DASXJP010000014.1:0-16027 GCA_036497345.1 Thermoanaerobaculia bacterium | reverse complement strand
CTGAGTATACCGTAAGTAGGAGAAAAATCAATAGGTTAGGGGTGATTTTCCTGGGTGGTATAAGGCGCCGGGGAAGGCCCTGGAGCAGCAGCCCGAGCAGCCAGCGGAACGGCCCGATGGGGAGGATGGGATGGCCGGGAGCGATGGGGTGCCGCATGTCGGTTCCTCCTTGGGAGAGGGTTGCGACACGGGCCGGCTGGAGGGTACACTTCCCCTGTTGAGCCCCGACCCTGCGTGTCGCGGGTTCTATGAGAGGCTCCGGATCGTGACTCCGGGGCCTTTCGACTTTTTGAGGGTAAGTGCCTAAGCGTAGGCGGCGCAATGCTTTAAACGCGCCGTGCCAGTTTCCTGAAACCGGTGCGACTATTGCTCAAAACCCAGAGTCTAGTTTTGAGCAATGCCTACTTAGCGGGTCCGTACTTCCGGTAAATCCTCTTCTTGGTCGCGCTTCTCGTGGACTCTGGTAGATCGGCGGTGGCCGCGCCAGCCGCCGCCCAGCGATTAACGCCCGCCTCCACCATGGCCGCCATAAGCTCTATTCGCCGGGCATCGTCTTCGAGCGGCCGGCCTCCCAGGTTGCGCCCTTCGTGCCGAACCTGTAGGAGCGTGCCTAAGACCTTGATGATCGTCACTTCATCAATGCCCGATCGCTTCATAGCCTCACGGAACTGCTCAAGCGTGTAGCGTTCGCGCTTAGCCAGGACCGCACCCCCGCAGGTGCCCCGCAGGATAGATAGACGGGCGCGGCGGGCCGGTGCGGGAACCGGCGTTCGGGGATCAGCCTAGCCGCGCCTCATGCTGATTCTACAGACTGAGGGAGCCGGTGGAGAAACCGCAAGGCGGGGCCCCTGCTTCAAGAGGACGGCAGGATCGTAATACACGAGGTCTGCCAGTCCTTCGACCACCCAGGAAGCGCTTTGATCGGGCCGTGGAGCCCCTCATAGAGCAGGTGCTTCTCGACCTCTACCTTCTGAGCGCAGGTGTCGATGTACTTACCTGAGCCGGAGGCCATGAGCCTCCGGTTCGCTTCTGTCAGGCGAGCTATAAACTCCCTCCCCCCGAGGGGTTGTATACCCGCTGCTTGCAGTCGCTTGTCCAACTCCCGAAGCTCCGTCAGCGGGTCCAGGAGCATCCGGGTATTGTCCTCGATCTCCTGAAGTTTGGCCGCGGAGTCGTTGACGTTGCGGACGATCGTCTCGATCTTCGCCTGCTCGGCTGCATTGTTGGCTGCCACGTCTCGGGCGAGGAAGTAGCTCCCTCCCAAGATCACCAAGCCCACGAGCACCAGGGCCGCTGTAACGGGTCGAAGCCTCACCACGACCTCTCTGCTCGCGTCTCTCTTTTCCTCCTCCATGACTCTTCCCTCCTTCCGGGGAAGACCCGAAGCGGCAAGCAGGCCAATTCCCCATAATGGGGAATTCTATAGCACGAGGGGATCATCTTCCGTGGCGAAGAGATCCCCTCTGCACTCGGCCAGCTACGGCCGGTTCATACAGCGCCTCCTCGCCGCGCGGAAAGAGGCCGAACTGACTCAAGTACAGGTTGCGGCTGCGCTCGGGCGCCCCCTCTCCTACGTGTCGAAGTGCGAGTTGGGGGAACGTCGGGTGGACTTCCTGGAGCTCGTGGAATTCGCCCGTCTCTATGGCAAGCCGCTAGAGTTCTTCGCAGACCCGCCGTAAAGAGCCTCACTCCACGGCATGGGGTCCCCCTTGGGATAGAGGATCTAGCAGGGGCGGAAAGGGCGCCACTCTGCCAGATCGACTGAGATGCGATCCCCTTTGTTTACGCAAAGGACAACTCTAAGAACCACGAATGGCTTAAACATCGGTTCTTTGACCCTGAAGAAAACCTCTTTGCCCTCGATCGTGGGAATGGGCCGGGAAAGTTCTCGTGTGTCGGTTCGGGACTCTAGCCAGAGTGAGGCATATACGTCCGTAGGATCTGCCGAACATCGCAACCTAAGCTCTAAGGGTTGCGGCAAAGGTCGGTCCGTCGTCACCTCTACCATGATTCTCCAGCCGTCCTGTCCCCGCGATTGAAACTCTAATCCGTCGCTGCTAAAGGGGATTTCCGGCGGCGTAGCCGGAGCCGGCTGCGCGCTCCCGCTGCCTGTGGCTTCTTGTCGCCGTTGCCGACGCAGCTTCGATCTCGCTTGAAGATGGCGCACAGATAGCCAACCGACCGCAAGGCATCCGAAGAGGAGCATCAGCGCTCCCACCAGGGCAACCACTTGCCAGAGTTCCGGAACGCCACGCCACCACGCGAGGCCGGCATCCCATAACAGCCAAACGAGCCCGCATGAACTAGCTACGGTGAGAATCATGCCGAAAGCGATCATGCACCAGCCGAGCCGCCGCCGAACGACACCCGCCACCGCAAGGCCGCCGTAGATCACGGTCACTCCCACTCCCAAGCCGGAGAGAAGCAGGGCAAACCAGACAGGATGGTGCATGGCACCGAGCCTATCCCCGGGCCTGTAGGCCAACCAAGCCTATCGACCGTGGCGTATGACCAGGGCCAGCTCCTCGGGGAGCTGGCCCTGGTCCCTACACGTCTTCCCGCTGGAACCGCTGAAGGAGCGGCGCGGGATCTTCGGCGGGGACCTGCCCACCCCACCGCACCCAGACCCGCGAGAGCTCGCTCGCGAGCGCCTTGCAGGCCCGCTCTGTGCGCAGGGTGGCGACGATCCGGGATTCCGGAAGGAAGACCAGGGAACGCGGCCCGGTGCCCCGCTGGCCCGGTCCCAGGCCGCTCCCCCGGAAGATGGCGAAGGGGGGAGAGGTACAGCCGGGGACTTCGATTTCCCGGCCGTCCATCAGGCGGACCTTGAACCGGCCGGACCGCCTCCAGGCCAGAGGGAGCGGCCGTCCGGCCTTCTTCAAGGCGTCGAGGTAGCGGTCTACGGCTTCCGCGATCCAGGAGCCGGTCGAGGCGTGGCCGTGGGCTTGCGCCGCCCGGTTCCAGGCGGCGGCCTGCGCCGTCGTGGCCCGGACGGTGTAACTGGCCGTCTTCAGGGGCATGGGTATTCCTCCCCGTGCCACGCGAGCCAGCGGTACAGCTCGTCCAGGGCTGTCTGGAGTGGACCCTGAAGGTAGACCGGGCCGTGGATGGGGCTGTGGTAGACCTTGGGGACGTGCTCGACGACGGCCCGGGACGCCTTGAGCAACGCCCCGAGCTTCCGCTTCTCCTCCTGGCGGATGAGCACGTAATCCGGGCGGCGCTGATGGTCGCGTTCCACGAGATAGCGGGCCATGGCGTTGCCGGAGAAGGTGAGGAAGGCCGGGAGGTCGCGCCGCACCCTGGGAGCGATCTCTTCCCAGAGCTGGCGCTCCCAGACCGTGGCGCGGACGATGATCGACTCCTTACGCTCCCGCATTGGTCGCTCCCGGTACGCCGTCCAGCTCCCGCTCGATGCCGTCCGTCACGCGCGCGAGCTGGCGAGCCAGCTTCGCCGCGAGGGTGGAGAGGTAGGCATCCTCCGGGTCCAAAGAGGACAGCTCCCGCTCCCGGCCCACACTGGCGAGGAAGCCTTGCATGTGCCGGAGATCGGCCACGGCGGCCCGCATCTCCGTCCGGGTCGAGGACTCGGGCCAGCCGGGCCATGGGTTGTAGCTCTCCAGAATCATGGTGTGGAGCATCTCCCCCATGGTCCGGAGGGCATCGGCATAGCCCGGCGGCGTGAAGTACATCAGGAAGGTTTCCCGGAAGGCGGGGTAATCCTCCCAGGCTGCCGGGTCGATCACCGGCGGGGTGGCGGTGGCCGGCGGCTCGTCCTCCGGCGGGATCGGGGGGGCGGGTGGCGTGGTGGTCGCGGTAGACTGCTCGATTAGCTCGGGCACGGGCTCTCTCCCTTGCTCGGGTCAGGTCCGGCGGGGTGGTGACACACCCCGTCCGGGCCGCCTGTCTGGAGGTGGGAGGGACCATCCCTCCCACCTGGAGAGAAGGTAGCGCAAATGAAGCGTTTTTCATGGCCCGTGCCAGTAACTTTTTGAATGGCAGCATTACCTCCCGGCCCGTTTTTTGGCTTCCCGGCCACTCATCTTTCTTTCCCGAGCCGTCATCTTCGTTCCCGAAGGCCGATCTTTCTTCGAAAAGCCTCATCCTGGAGTTTGGGGCGCCATCTCGCCGCCGGAGCCCGCAGAATGTCCCTCTCAGTACTCGGGCCACTCGGTCTCGCCCTGGAAGAATTCCTCAGCCGCATCCACCTCTTCTTTACGGATTTTCGATTTGCTGGATTCCCCGGGCAATCGCCTCCGAGAGCCCGAGCAACTCCTGAACCGCCGTCCCGAGCTCGGACGGAGGCCTGAATCCGTGGGCGACCGCGCTACGAGCCTCATAGGCGTCGGAGAGCGTCTGGTATTGCTCGCGGTCGATGAGGCCCAAAGACACCAACTGCCGGAGAAGCGTCAGAGTGCCTGGACGTGGAAGCGGGATCTCCTCCTGCCGGGCGAGCTCTCGCAACTGTCCCTCGACGGCCGCCCAGGCCAGGAGGATCGCCGCCTCCTGATGGCCCGCTCCAAGCAACTGGCGTGCATCCCCCAACTGCTCTTCGACCTCGGGGAGGCTCAACAACTGAAGTTGTTCTCCCGGCAGGATCTCTTCTGTCGGGCTGGGGGCGACAAAGATGAGCTTCCACCCGGACTCTCGCTGGACTCTCTCGGCCAGCTCCGTCAGCCTGTCAGGCTCGGACTTGGAAAGAGATGTCCTGATCTCGATGACCAGCCTCTCGTCTCCTCGACGCGCGATCAGGTCCGGTTGACGGCCGCGGAGAAATGGAGGGAGATCGGGATCCGGGGGCTCGACCTGGACGTCGTACCCCTTCGACCGGTACTCCTCCGCGATCCGCTCGATCGTCTGCCGTTCGCTGGCGGAAAGGTTCGGTGAGATCAAAGTACCAACCCTCCTTTCTCCGGCGGCTCCGCGATCCGGACATAGAGGAATTCTCGTCTACGGTTCAGCGCTGTCCCAAGGACAGGTGAAATCACGTCGATACTGAAGGGGCCGGCCAAGGGGCGTCTACGGCTAACCAAGTCCGTGATCTGGCCGTCGTCCTGGTAGACCATACCCTTGAGTGAATCCACGATCGGCTTGACGATGTTGTCCACGTCGAGGGGGACTCCTTTGTAGAAGTAGGCGATCGTCAAGGAAAGATCCTGGCTCAGGGGAGAGCTGTCCGCAGGCCAGTAGCCTTCCGCCGCGGTTCTGACCGTCGCGCGCCATGTGCGAAGCCGCTCCCGCCACCGCGTCTGTTGGGAGACGGGCGGACCCTCGACGGTGAGCTCAAAGGGAAGCATAGCCGCCGATCGCAGTTCCCTCGCTGAGGTCGCGTAGTCCCAAGACTTTCTTCCTCCAAGGGGAGTATAGCAGGACGAGCCGGTCTCGGAAAGGGAGTCAAGGAGACGTCCCGCCTTCGGTGGCCTGCCGGCGTTGTGCTGAAACGGGCTGGGACGTCTCTACGGTTTGGCCGGTTCCGGAGCTCTGTTGGCCGCCACCCGCCCCTCCTTCACCACCACCACCGGCCGCTCGATCGCCGAGATCTCCGCCAGCGGATCCCCCTTCACCGCCACCAGATCGGCCAGGTAGCCGGGCGCGATCTTCCCCAGGTCCTTCCCCCTCCCCAGGACGGCCGCCGCGGTCGCCGTCGCGGCCCGTAGGGCCTCTTTCGGGGACATGCCGTAGGCCACCATCAGCTCGAGCTCGCGGGCGTTCTGGCCGTGGGCGAAGACTCCCACGTCGCTGCCGTTGGCGATGGTCACTCCGGATTTGAGGGCCCGGGTGAACATCTCGCGGGTCTCTTTGATGCGCTGGGGCTCGGGCTGGCCCGGTTTCCAGCCGGCGTAGCGGGAGACCGCCTCGGAGGCGGTGAGGGTGGGGACCAGGGCCACCCCCTTCTGCTTCATCAGGGCCAGGAGGTCGTCGGTGACGTAGGTGCCGTGCTCGATCGTCCTCACCCCGGCCAGCACGGCGCGGCGGATCCCCTCCTCAGTGTAGGCGTGGGCGGCCACGGGGAGGCCGGCGCTCCGCGCCTCGTCCACGGCGGCGGCCATTTCCTCCTGGGTGAGGGTGGGGGTGGTGACCCCCGGGCGCCGGCGGTAGTCGGCGTAGACCTTGATCCAGTCGGCGCCGGCGGCGATCTGCTCGCGCACCACCTTGCGCATCTCGACCGGACCGGTCACCTCCTGCGCCCCCTTCGGCACGTCCCAGCGCGGATCGAAGCCGGACGGCCCGTAGCAGCCGGTGGCCACGATCGCCCGCGTGGCGGCGAAGACGCGCGGCCCGGGGATCATCCCCTGGGCGATGGCGTCCCGCAGGGCCACGTCCGCGTAGCCAGCCCCCTCGGTGCCGAGGTCGCGCACGGTGGTGAACCCGGCTTCCAGCGTGGCCTTGGCCGCCGTCACGGCGCGGATGGTCCGCAGCTCCAGCGGCTCTTTGAGGACCTGGTCGTCCCAGGGGGTCTCGTTGTACGGATGGAGGAGGAGGTGCGAGTGCATCTCGATCAGGCCGGGGATCAGGGTCAATCCCGCGAGGTCGATCCTCTGCGCTCCCGCCGGGGCCTGGAGGGTGCCGGCGGCGCCGATGGCGGCGATGCGGCCGTTCTCGATCAGCACGTCGCGGCCGTCGAGGAGGCGGTCACCCGTGGGATCGAGGACGCGGGCGCCGGTCAGCAGGAGCGGAGCAGGAGATGGCGGAGCGGCCGGCGCGGCGAAGGCCAGCGCGGCCAGGAGGAGGATCAGGACCGCGGCGGCCGGGATTTTCAATGGTAGCCCGCTCCTGGATAGAGAAGGTTGAGCGCCAGGAGCTGCAGCGGGCCGGAGAGGTGGGGGAACACCTGCCAGGCCGCCAGCAGACCGATCATCGAGAAGACCGGCTGGCGGATGAAGTCGTGGAAGCGCCGGGCCATGTCGTCGCTCATGAAGCCGGGCAGGATGGCGCTGCCGTCGAGCGGCGGCAGGGGGAGCAGGTTGAAGGCGAAGAGGATGAGGTTGAGCGAGAAGAGGACCGAGAGGGGAATCACCGCTCCCTGCGCCCAGCTGCCGTCCACCGCGGCCGTCACGTTCGTGAGGTTGGCGGTGTCCGGAGCGTAGAAGACGCCGGACCAGACCCCGATCCGGATCAGCAGGCCGGCGATCACCACCAGCAGCAGGTTGGCCGCGGGGCCGGCGGCGGCCATCAGGGCGGCCCGCTTAGGGTACCGGTGGGCCCAGGAGGGGTCGTACGGGGCGCTCGCCCAGCCCATCATCCAGTGGGTGGCCACGAAGGAGACCAGGGGGACGATGAGCATTCCCAGCGGCTCGCGCCGGATGTGGGGGAGCGGGTTGAGGGAGACCTGGCCCCCCTCGTAGGCGGTGGGGTCCCCCAGCTTCAGGGCCGCGAAGGCGTGGCCCGCCTCGTGGAGCGTGGTCGAGAAGATGAAGACCACGAACCAGGTGAGGCCCTCGATCAGCAGTTGGGGATTCACTCGCGGCTCAGGTATTTGTTCTCGCGCGTGTCGATGATGATCTTCGTGCCCACCTCGATGAAGGGGGGCACCATGACCGTGAGGCCGGTCTCCATCTTGGCCGGCTTGTACGAAGCGCTGGCGGTCGCCCCCTTCATGCTGGGCTCGGTGTCGACGACCTTCAGGATCACCGTGTTGGGCAGCTCGATGCCCACCGCGCGTTCCTCATAGAAGTCGATCTGGATCACCGTGTTGGGGAGCAGGTAGAGCATGGAGTCGCCCAGGGTCTCGTCGTCGAGGGTGGTCTGCTCGTAGCTCTCCTGGTTCATGAAGTGGTGGCCCGAGGGGTCGGAGTAGAGGTACTCCATCTGCTGGGTGTCGAGGATCGCCCGCTCGACCTTCTCGGTCGAGCTGAAGCGGTGCTCGAAGCTGTTGCCGTTGCGCAGGTTGCGCATCTTGGCCTGGACGAAGCCGCGCAGGTTGCCCGGCGTGACGTGGTGAGAGCTCATCACGCGGCAGACGTCACCTTCGAAGAGGATGCACATGCCGACGCGCATTTGACTCGCTTGGATCAAGGCTCGATCTCCCTCATCTAGGTTTATTCCTGCTCTTCCTGGCGATGCTTCTGGTACTCGGCGATCAGCTTGTCCTGCACCAGCTTGGGGACCTCCTCGTAGTGGTCGAATTCCATGTGGAAGCTCGACCGCCCTTGAGTCATGGCGCGCAGGATGCGGTCATAGTCGAGCATCTCGGCCATCGGCACCAGGGCCTTGATGATCTGGTTGCTGTTGACGGCGTCCATCCCCTGGGGACGGCCGCGGCGGTGGGAGAGGTCGCCCATGATGTCGCCCGTGAACTCCTCGGTGGTCTCGATCTCGACCTTCATCACCGGCTCGAGGATGGTCGGCTTGGCGTTCTGCATGGCGTCCTTGTAGGCCAGGGAGCCGGCGATCTTGAACGCCATTTCGGACGAGTCGACGTCGTGGTACTGGCCGTCGAGCAGCCGCACCTTGAAGTCCACCATCGGATAGCCGGCGAGGAAGCCGCGGCGGCGGGCCTCCTGGATCCCCTTCTCGACCGCCGGCCGGTAGTTCTGCGGGATGGCGCCGCCGAAGATCTCGTCGGCGAAGGCGAAGTCCTCGCCGCGCGGCAGCGGCTCGATCTTGATCTTGCAGTCGGCGAACTGGCCGCGGCCGCCGGTCTGCTTCTTGTGGCGCCCGTGGCCGTCGGCCGGCTTCAGGATGGTCTCGCGGTACGGCACCTTGGGCGGGTGCAGGAGGACGTCGACGTGGTAGCGGTGCCGCAGCTTGGCGACGGCGATCTCGATGTGGAGCTGGCCGTTGCCGGAGAGCAGGTGCTCGTGGCTCTCGGGGTCGCGCCCGGCGCGCAGGGCGATGTCCTCGTCCATCAGCCGGTGCAGGGCGTCGCCGATCTTCTCCTCGTCCCCCTTGGACTTGGGCTCGACGGCGAAGGCCATGGCCGGCTCGGCGACCTTGATCCAGCCGAGCTTGGCCGGCTTGTCCTTGGCGCACAGGGTGTCGCCGGTGGCGGTGACCTTGAGCTTGGCCACCCCGGCGATGTCGCCGGCGACCACCTTCGGCACGTTCGTCCCCTGCTTGCCCTGGAGGAGCATCAGGTGGCCCAGGCGCTCGGCCTCCTCGGCGCGGCTGTTCCAGACGGACGAGTCGCTGCTCAAGGTGCCGGAGACCACGCGCATCATCGAGATCTTGCCGGTGAAGGGGTCGGAGAGGGTCTTGAAGACCAGCGCCGCCAGCGGGCCCGCCGGATCGCCCTTCAGCGTGATCTCCTCCCCGCCCACGTTCTGGGCCGGGAAGGTGCGCTCGGCCGGGGAGGGGACCAGGGCCAGGAGGGCGTCGAGCAGCGACGCCGGGCCGATGCCGTGGCTGCCGGAGGCCAGGGTCAGCGGGAAGATCTGCCGGCGGGCGACGGCGCCGCGCAGCCCGGCCACCAGGTCTTCCTGCGAGATCGTGCCGTTTTCGAAGAACCCTTCCATCAGCTTGTCGTCGGTCTCGGCGACCGCCTCGATCAGACGGGAGCGGTGGGCCTCGACCTCGTCCGCCAGCGCGGCCGGGATCTCGGCGGCCGTCGCCTTGCCGTTGCCGTCGCGGGTGAACTGGTAGGCCTTCTGGTTGACCAGGTCGACCACGCCGGTGAAGCCCGCCTCCTGGCCGATGGGGATCTGCACCGGCATCACCGCGCGGCCGAAGCGCTTGTGCAGGCTCTCCAGGGCGCGCTCGAAGTCGGCGCGCTCGCGGTCCATCTTGGTCAGGCAGACCACCAACGGCAGCTCCATGGCGGCGGCGGTCTCCCATATCTTCTCGGTGTTGACCTCGACGCCGGCCACCCCGTTGACGCAGAGCAGCAGGGAGTCGGCGGCGCGCAGGCCGGCCTGGGTTTCGGAGAAGAAGATGCCGTATCCGGGGCAGTCGAGAAGGTTGATCTTGTGTCCCTGCCAGGGGACGAAACAGGCCGCGAGGCCGATCGAGATATTGCGCTCGGTCTCCTCGTGGTCGAAGTCGGTGAGGGTGTTGCCGTCCTCGACTCGGTGCAGGCGGGTCGTAACGCCACCGACGTAGAGCAGCGCGCTCACGAGCGTGGTCTTGCCGGTGTCGTTATGGCCCGCCACGGCTACGTTGCGGATTTTGTCCGGGCTGTCCACCTGCATCGTCTGAGCCTCCTTCAAAGGGTCTGAGATCAGGGCGGGCAAATATACCACAGGGAATATTTCCCTAAAAGCGCGCCGCAAGGACACGGATTCGTCCTCTAAATGTAAAGCAGACCAGGGCTTACCCGCCCCTGGCCCGGTTTGACTCGGGAGCCGGGGGCGGCCTAGAATGGCGGCTCGAAATAAGCGCTATCACCATGATGCCATGCTCCCCCTGACCCCGACCAAGCTTGGCCGCTACGAGATCGTCGACGAGATCGGCAAAGGGGCGATGGGCATCGTCTACCTGGCGCGCGATCCGCTGATCGGCCGGCTGGTGGCCCTGAAGACGTTCCGCATCGGCTACTCGGTCAAGGACCAGGAGATGGAGCAGTTCCGCATCCGCTTCATGCGGGAGGCGCAGAGCGCGGGCATCCTGACCCATCCCAACATCGTCACCATCCATGACGTGGTGGAGGCCTCCGAGGAGGGGCTCGCCTTCATCGCGATGGAATACGTGCGCGGCACCAACCTGAAGCTGATGCTCCAGGGGGACCAGCCGCTGACGCTCCCCGGCGTGCTCGACGTCGTCTCCCAGGTGGGGGACGCCCTCGACTACGCCCACGCCAACCGGGTGGTGCACCGCGACGTCAAGCCGGCGAACATCCTGATCACCCAGGAAGGGCGGGTGAAGATCACCGACTTCGGCATCGCCCGGCTCGACAGCTCGAACCTCACCCAGGAGGGGCAGCTCCTCGGCACGCCGAACTACATGGCGCCGGAGCAGATCCAGGGCAAGGAGGTCGACCACCGGGCGGACCTCTTCTCGCTCGGCGTCGTCCTGTACGAGATGCTCACCCGCCACAAGCCGTTCCAGGGGGAGAACCTGACGGTGGTGAGCCACCGCATCGTCTACGACCAGTTCACCCCCCTGCGGGAGTACGCGCGGGACGTCCCCCCGGGGGTCGACCGCGTCCTCAACCGGGCCCTGGAGAAGGACCCGGGCCGGCGGTACCAGCGGGCCAAGGACATGGTGGAGGACCTGCGCCAGGTGGTGGGAGCGACCGCCGGGCGCGGCGACGACCTCAACGAGACGATGGCGCTGCCGCCCTTAGGTATGCCAGGCATGCCGCCTCCGGCGGCTCCGGCGCCCGCCGCGCCCGCCGCGCCCGCGGCTCCGTCTCCGAAGGGATCGTTCCTGGACCGTCTGCGGGGCCGGTCCGCCCCGGCGCCGGCGCCGCCGGCTCCCCCAGCGGCGGACGCCACCGCGGGGACGGGTTCGGGCACCGGCAGCGGCTCCTCCCTGTCCGCCCTGTCCGCGACGCCACCGCCGGCTCCCGTCGCGGCTCCCGCGCCCGCCGACCCGCTCGTGGACACCGTGGCCACGGGGACGGCGCCGGTGCCGGCGCCGGTCGTGAAGCCGCCGGCCCGCCGGACCTCGCCGCGCCGCCTGGTGATCGCCGGGCTGATCGCTCTCCTCGCCTCCGCCCTCTTCTGGACCGGGGCTCTGCTCTGGGTCGGGTCCCGGCCGACCGGCCGGCAGCGCAGCGCGGCGGAGGACGACCGGCACGCGCAGATCCTGCAGCTGGTGCACGAAGGGAAGCAGGCGGGTGAGTCCGGGAACTGGGGGACGGCCGTCTTCTACTTCAGCACGGCGGAGCAGCTCGCTCCGAAAGCCCGTCGGATCCACAGCTTGCGGGTGGCCGCGGAGCAGAAGATGCGGAGCCAGTACTCCCAGGACGCCGGCCGGGCGACCGTGATCACGATGGCCCTCGCCAACGCCAACCAGGCCCTGGCGGCCCAGAGCTGGGACGCCGCCCAGACGGCGGCGACGACGGTGCTGGGATTCGATCCGCAGAACGCCGAGGCCCGGCAGATCCTGCTCAAGGCGCAGGAGGGGCAGGCGAAGCGGAAGCAGCAGCGCCGGGCCCAGACGGCCCTCCAGCCCGCCCCCGGCGAGATCGCCGCCACCCCGCCGGTCACCTCCGAGCAGCCGGTCCGTCCGGCCGCGCCGGCCGCGCAGCCCCAGGCCACCACGGCGACGCTGCGCATTCATTTCCGGTCCGAGGTGCCGGAGGCGACGGTGATCGTCTACGCGAACCGCAAGGAGGTCTTCCGCCACACCTATGGCGGCGGGGGCCTCTTCCACAAGCAGGCGGCGGGGACCATCGACGAAACCGGGACGGCGACGCCGCTCCCGGCGGGGACCTACGATTTCCTCGTCAGCGTCACGCCGGCCGGCAAAAGGGCACAGCCGGGGAAGCAGTCGGGCAATTTCCTGGGCGGGAGCACCCGGACGATGGAGATCTACCTGTCCGATCCCACCCATCTCGCGGTGGATCTGCGGTAACGCGGCTCACCGCGCCCGCACCGGCTGCGCCGCGCGCGGCTCCCCCTCCGGCGACCAGACGGTCACCGGCCCCATCCCCTCGAACTGCGGCTCCAGGATCTCGGCGGGGCCCACCGCCACGACGGCGACCCGCTCCGGATCGAGGTGGCGGCGCGCCATCTCACGGACGTCCTCGCGGGTGACCGCCGCGATCCTCTCCAGATAGTGGTCGTAGTAGTCGTCCGGCAGGCCGAAGACGCTCAGGGTCTCCAGCCGCCGGGTGACGTCGCCGACCGTCTGCAGGCTGTAGGGGAAGACTCCGATGATGTAGCCGGCCGTCTCCGCCAGCTCCTCGGGCTCGACGAGCTCCTCGCGCACTCGCCGCATCTCGTGCAGGATCTCGCGGGCGGCGGCGGCGGTGGCCGCGGTCTCCACCGCCGCCTGGACGGTGAAGGGGCCCGGGCCCTGCCGCGAGCTGAAGCGGCTGGAGGCCCCGTAGGTGTAGCCGTGGCGCTCGCGGAGATTGAGATTGATCCGGCTGGTGAACTTCCCCCCCAGCAGCGTGTTGAGCACCAGCAGGGGGATGTAGTCGGGATGGGTGCGGGGCACCCCCACGTGCCCCAGGCGCAGCTCGGTCTGGGCGGCGCCCGGACGGTCCACCAGATGGACCCGCAACCCTTCCAGGGGAAGGGGGCGGATCTCCGGCCGCGCCGGCGCGGGCCCCGGCGGGCCCGCCGTGCCGAAGGCCGTCTCCGCCTCGCGCAGGAGATCCGCGGGGTCGAAGTCCCCCACCGCGATCAGGGTCGAGCCGTCGAAGCTGTAATGGCTCCGGTAGAAGCTCATCAGCGACGCGCGCTCCAGCCGCGCGATGCTCTCCTCCGTGCCGTAGAGCGGCTGGGCGTAGACGCTGCCCCGGTAGACCTCGCGCTGGAAGCGGTCGTCGGCGAGCGCCGCGGGGTCCTGGCGGCGGCGCACGACCTCGGAGATCCGCAGGCCGCGGAGCCGTTCGACCTCCGGGTCGGGGAAGGTGGGGGTGACCGCGATCTCGGCCAGCAGGTCGAGCCCCTCCCCGCGATGGCTGGCCAGCAGCCCGGTCGAGAGATAGCCCACATCCCAGTCGGCGCCGGTGATCAGGTAGCCGCCCAGCCGCTCGGCCGTGGCGGCGATCTCCAGCGCGGACCGGCGGGTGGTCCCCTCGTCGAGCAGGCCGGCGGTCAGGGTGGCGGTCCCCGCGCGCCCCTCGGGCTCGTACTGGGCTCCCGCGGGGGCGATCAGCTCCAGGCTGACCAGCGGCAGGCCGGCCAGGCGCGCGGCCACCATCTCCAGGCCGTTCGGCAGGCGGGCCCGCAGGAAGTGGGGGAAGCGGAAGGGGTGGACCTCGCCGGGCGGCGGCGGGGCCGAGCGGTCGACCCGCGGGAGCTCGGCCATCACCCCTCCTTCCGCGGGACGATGGACACCACCACCCGTTCCGGCGCGGCGCAATGCTCCGCGGCATACTCCATGAGCTCTCGCGGCGCGATGTCCAGGTAGCGCTCGCCCTCGGTCAGCCCCCCCGCGGGGTCGTCGAAGTAGGTCGCGAACTGGGAGAGCTGGTCGGCGACGGTCTCCAGCCGCTGGAGGCCGCTGTAGTAGTCGGTCAGCAGGCGGTTGCGGGCGCGGTCGAAATCGGCCTCGTCCGGCGGCCTGGCGGCGGCGGCGGCGAGATGGCCCATCAGCGCCTCCTCCAGCGCGTCGGCCGGCACGCCGGGCCGGGCGGTCGAGACCAGGGTGAAGCTCCCCCCGGCCTCCTGGGGCCCCACCGAGACGCCGACGTCCTGGGCGATCTGGCGCTCGTAGACCAGGTCGCGGTAGAGCGGGCTCGACTTGCCCCCCGCCAGCACCGCCGCCAGCAGGTCCGCCACGTACCAGGCCCGCTCACCGTAGGCCGGAGCGCGGAAGCCGATGTAGACCCGGGGAAGCCGGACGTCCTCCGCCAGCACCTGCCGCCGCGGCTCGCGGCGGGGTGTTTGCCCGGGGATGGTGACCGGCGGCACCGGCGGGCCGGGCGGGATCCCCCCGAACCAGGCGTCGACCCGCTCCAGGGCCTCGGCATGATCGATGTCCCCCACCACGGAGATCACCGCGTTGCTCGGCGTGTAGTAGGTGCGGAAGAAGGTCCGCACCTCCTCCAGGGTGGCGGCGGCGATGTCCTCCATGTAGCCGATCACCGGCCAGTGGTAAGGGTGGTCCGCCGGGAAGAGCAGCTCGTTCATCGTCTCGCCGGCCCGGCCGTAGGGCTGGTTCTCCACCCGCTGCCGGCGCTCGTTCATCACCACGTCGCGCTGGTTGTCGAGGTTCTGCTGGGTGAGGGCGGGCAGGAAGAAGCCCATGCGGTCCGACTCCAGCCAGAGGGCGAGATCGAGATGATGGGCGGGGACGGTCTCGTAATAGTTCGTGCGGTCGTACCAGGTCGAGCCGTTGGCCACGCCCCCCACCTGCTGGATCTGGCGGAAGTGCTCGTTGGTGCCCACGTGCTCGCTCCCCTGGAAGAGCATGTGCTCGAACAGGTGGGCGAACCCGGTGCGCCCCGGCCGCTCGTTCTTCGAGCCGACGTGATACCAGAGGTTCACCGCCACCAGCGGCAGCGCGGCCTCGCGGCGGAGCACCACCTTGAGGCCGTTGTCGAGCGTATGCCGCTGGAGATCGAGGTCGAGAGAGGTCGCTGGGGAGCTCATCATCACGTTCACACGGGGCCGGTCGCTCCCGTCGTCCGCCAGTGTATTGAGGGGTGTAGAAAGGTGTCAAGGAAGGGATCTCGCGCCTGCCGCTTGCGTTACGCTAGGTTACCGCCTATACTTCCGCCATGTCCTACCTGACCGAGCGGCAAAAAGAGATCCTGGAGTACATCCAGATGTACCGCCGGGAGCGCGGCATCGCTCCCACGCACCGGGAGATCTGCGAGAAATTCGGGTTCTCCTCCTACGGCACCGCCTACAAGCACCTGAAGCTCCTGCAGCAGAAGGGCTTCCTGCGGCGGGACTGGAACCAGAAGCGCGGCATCGAGCTGATCCGGGCCATCCCGGGCAACGATTGGGGCGAGCGCGACCTCCCCTGCTTCGGGCACATCGCGGCCGGCAAGCCCATCGAGGCGCTCTCCGGCCACGACCGGGTGACGGTGCCCGGGCACCTGCTGAGCCCGCGCGGCGGCGAGCACTACGTGCTGCGGGTGGTCGGCGAGTCGATGATCGACGAGGGCATTCACGACGGCGACTTCGTGATCGTCCTGCGCCGCGACTTGGCCGAGCCCGGCGAGATGGTGGTGGCGCTGGTGGGGGACGACGCGACCCTGAAGCGCTTCTACCCCGAGGGCCCGATGGTCCGCCTCCAGCCGGCCAACCCCACCATGCAGCCGATCCGCGTCCCCGCCCGGGACGTGCGGGTGCAGGGGGTGGTGGTAGGGCTGATGCGGAAGTTCTAGGGCGGCCCCTCATCACCCCGGCCCTCTTCTCCCGTCCCCTCCCACCCTCCCTCACCGGGAGAAGAGGGGGGCCTGTCCGCGGGATGTTCTTGTAGGGGCGGCCCGGTGTGGCCGCCCTGTTCCGAAGACCGCCCACAC
>DASXJP010000013.1:0-43095 GCA_036497345.1 Thermoanaerobaculia bacterium | reverse complement strand
CGCGCCCAGGGGGTGAAGAACTACCTGGTGACGCGGCACGGGATCGATCCGAGCCGGATCACCACCCAGGGTCAGGTCACCGACAAGAGAGCGGCCACGGTCGTCCTCACCATCACCCCCTGACCTGCAAGCCCGACGCTTGTCGGAGGCCCCGCCGCGCGGCGGGGCCTTTTCTTTTTTGGATGGATTACAGACGCCGGTGGCGCGCGACCGGAATGGCCTGGCGGACGCGGTCGACGCGGTCGAGATCGATCTCGGCGAGGGCGAGGCCGGGGCCGTCCGAGGCGGTGGCGGCGGGGATCCCCCAGGGATCGACGATCATGGCATGTCCCCAGGTGTGGGTGAGGCCGCCGTCGTCGTGCCTACCATGCTGGGCCGGGGCGATCACCCAGCACTGCGTCTCGATGGCGCGGGCGCGGATCAGCGGCTCCCAGTGGTCCTTGCCGGTCGCCAGCGTGAAGGCCGAGGGGATCATCAGGATCTCCGCCCCCTGCTCGACCAGCCGGCGGTAGAGCTCGCCGAAGCGCAGGTCGTAGCAGATCGAGAGCCCGAAGCGGCCGAGCGGCGTCGCCACCACCGCCGTCCCCTCGCCCGGCTTGCAGGTGGCCGACTCGGCGAAGCGGACCCCGTTCGGCACGTCCACGTCGAAAAGGTGGATCTTGCGGTAGGTGCCGAGGATCTCCCCCTGGGGGGAGAAGAAGACGCTGGTGTTGTAGCAGCGGCCGGCCTCGTCGCTCCGCTCGTTGAACGAGCCGAGCAGGAGGTGGATCCCGAGCCTCCGGGCGAGCTCGGCGAAGCGGGAGCAGGTCCGGCCGTCGAGCGGCTCGGCGCGCCGCACCTTCTCCTCATGGGGGCCGAGGTAGTTGGTGTTCTCGGGGGTGGCGACGAAGCGGGCTCCGTGGGCGGCGGCGCGCTCGATCAGGGCGCGGGCGCTCTCCCAGTTGGCCTCTTCGTCCGAGGTGGACGTGAGCTGGACGGCGGCGGCGAGAAACATACGCGGTTTTGTAGCATACTCCTGACCGGGTCGTGACCCTGACGTCACCAGAGGGTGTGATCCTGTCAGCGGGAGGCAAAAGAACCGCTTGGAGACGCTCACCACCCTTCTCGCCGTCCTCGCGGCGGTCTCGCTCCTGGTCACCCTGGGGGTGACCGGCGGCGCTCTCGCGTTCCTCGCCCGACGCCGGCCGGCCGCTCCCGAGGCGCCGCCGCCGATCTCGGTCCTCAAGCCCCTCAAGGGGGTCGACGAGGGGCTCTACGAGAACCTCGCAGCGCTGGCCCGGCAGGATTATCCCGCCTTCGAGCTGGTGCTGGGGGCCGAGGAGCCGGACGATCCCGCCCTCGCCGTGGCCGAGCGCCTGCGGCGGGACTTCCCCGCGGTGCCCATCACCGTCGTCCGGGGCGCCACGCCCCTCGGCTACAACCCGAAGGTGACCAACCTCGCCTCGCTGGCGCCGCACGCGCGCCACGAGCTGCTGCTGATCTCCGACTCCAACGTCCGCCCCCGGCCCGGCTACCTGCGCGCGCTCGCCGCCGAGCTGGCCGCCGGGCGGGTGGGCTTGGTGTCGAACGTCTTCGCCGGCACCGGCGAGCAGAGCCTCGGCGCCCTGTTCGACAACCTGCACCTGAGCTCGTTCGTGGCCGCCTCGGTCGCCGCCGCCCATCTCGTCGGCCAGCCGTGCGTGGTCGGCAAGTCGATGCTCTTCCGCCGCGGCGATCTCGCCGCCCTGGGCGGCTGGGAGGCGGTCAAGGACGTCCTCGCCGAGGACTACATCCTGGGCCAGGCCTTCCATCGCGCCGGGCTGGGAGTGGCGCTGTCGCCCCACGTCCTGCCGGTGATCCAGGAGCGGCGGACCGTCGGCAAGTTCTTCGAGCGCCACCTGCGCTGGTCGCAGATGCGGCGCCGCATCTCCCCGGCCTACTTCGGCGAGCCGCTGCTCAATCCCATCCCCTTCCTGCTCGCCCTGGCGCTGGCCGGCGGCGGCGGGATGGCCCTGGCGGCGCTCGCCGGCATCCTGGCCAAGATCGCGGCCGACGCCCTCCTCTCCCGGCGGCTCCGCGGCGAGCCCCTGCCGCTCCGCTCGCTGCTCTGGATCCCCGTCAAGGATCTTCTGATCGCGGGCGTCTGGACGGTCGGCCTCTTCCGGCGGACGATCTGCTGGCGCGGCCACCCCCTGCGGATCGGCCCGGGGAGCCTGCTCACCCCCGTTGGGACGATTGAGCCGGCTCCGGGCGAGCTGGCGGAGGAGGTCGTCGCTTGATCCCGCTGCGCAGCGAATCGGTCTGGCGGCGGGTGCTGTCGGTCGACGAGTGGTTGCTCCTCATCGTGCGGCGCTGGGAGTCCCGCCTGATGACCCGTCTGATGCGGGGGCTCACCCACCTGGGAGACCCGGCGAGCTGGGTGCTCCTGGGGTTGGCGTTGGGCTTTTCCGGCGGCGTGGGGCCCCATCTCTGCGCGCTCCTGGGGGCCGCGGCGTTCCTGGCGCTGGGGATCTCCCAGCCGCTCAAGCGGCTCTGCCGCCGCCGGCGGCCGAGCCGCGGCATCGGCGGCTTCGCCGCGCTGGTGGAGAACCCGGACGTCTTCTCCTTCCCTTCCGGCCACACCTCCGTGGCCTTCGCGATCGCGGCGGCCTTCGCTGGCCAGGCGGTGGGCCCGCTCGGCACGCTCCTCCTGGCGCTGGCCATCGGCATCGGGGTCTCCCGCGTCTACCTGGGAGCCCACTACCCTCTGGACGTCGCCGCGGGAGCGCTGGTGGGGACGGTCTGCGGCACGGCCGCCAGGCTGCTCGTGGTGGAGTATCCGCTGCTCAAGCTCCTGGGCTATGCCACGCTGGCCTCCTTCTGATGGGAAAAACCGACCCAAACGCGTGATCGAGCCACGACCCGAGCCACGTCCGGAGCCCAGCCCCAAGCCCATCGTCACCTCGGTCGAGATGGGCTACGGCCACCTGCGGGCGGCGCACGCCCTGGCCACCGAGCTGGGCACGGAGATCCTCCACGTCGACCGGCCGCCGCTCGTCGCCCCTGAGGAGCTCCGCCTCTGGCGCGCCTCCCGGCGGGTCTACGAGATCACCTCGCGCGCCTCGCAGCTGCCGGTGATCGGCGCGCCGCTCAAGTCCTTCCTCGAGTCGCTGACCGACATCCCCCACCTCCATCCGCAGCGCGACCTCTCGGCGCCCAACTTCCAGGTGCGCTCGCTCCAGAGGCTGATCGAGAAGGGGCTGGGCCGGGGCCTGGCGGAGCTCGCGAAGCGGACGGACGCGCCGGTGATCACCACCTTCTTCGCGCCGGCGATCTGCGCGGACCACTGCGGCTGCGAGCGGGTCTACTGCGTGGTGACGGACGTGGACATCAACCGCACCTGGGTCCCGTTGAGCCCGCGGGCGACGAAGATCGTCTACCTCACGCCGAGCTACCGCGCCGTCCACCGCCTGCGCGCCTATGGCGTCCCCCGCGATCAGATCGAATTCACGGGCTTTCCTCTGCCCGGCGAGCTTCTGGGGGGGCCGGACCTCCCCGTGCTCCGCCGCAATCTCGCCGGGCGTCTGGTGCGGCTCGACCGCAAGCGGGTCTTCCGCGGCCAGACCAAGTGGGAGATCGACCACTTCCTGGGCGGGCTCCCCGAGGATCAGGAGCGCCGGCCGCCGCTGCTCACCTACACTGTGGGCGGAGCGGGCGCGCAGGCCGATCTCGCGCGCCCCTTGCTCCAGGGGTTGCGCCGGCTGATCGAGGAGGACCGGCTGCGCGTCTGCCTGGCCGCGGGGGTGCGGGAAGAGGTGGCCGCGAAGTTCCAGGAATGGGTGCGCGAGGCGAGGCTGGAGGACCGGCTGGGGAACGGGGTGGAGGTCTTCCTCGCCGCCGACCTGGAGGAATACTTCCCCCGGTTCAACGCGATCCTGGCCGCCACCGACATCCTGTGGACCAAGCCGAGCGAGATGACCTTCTTCTCCGCGCTGGGCCTCCCCCTGGTCCTCTCCACCCCCGTGGGCGTCCACGAGCGCTACAACCGCCGCTGGGCGATCGAGAACGGCCCCGGCCTCAAGCAGCGAGACCCCCTCCACGCCGAATACTGGATGCGCGAGTGGCTCAACGAGGGGACCCTCGCCGCCGCCGCCTGGTACGGGTTCCTGCGGATGCCCAAGCTGGGGCTGTATCAGATTCTGGAGCGGGTGGGGCGGGGAGCCAGCTAGGCGACGAGGGGATCGACGAGATCTTCAGGGATGCGGTTGCTCTCGATGTAGTCGTTGATCTCGGCCTGGTGGTCGCTGTAGTAGCTCAGGGCGTCGAAGACCTGGGCCAGCGTAAGATGGGGGAGATGGCCCGGGATCGTCTCCGGCGAAGCCCCCTGACGCCAGATTTCGACCACGGCCCGGACCGGCGTACGGGTCCCCACGACGATCGGCTCGCCTCCGAGGATCTCGGGATCGAAAACGATGTATCGATGCTGCGTTACCTGCATGGGAAGGCCCTGCGCCATGGCATGGATTGTAGCACCTTCTCCTGAACGCCGGAGAAAGCCCGCGCTCGCGCCCTCGCGGTGCACGCATCGCGGGACGAGGGGGCGCCGTGGGCCCATTCCTCCCGGCAAAGGGCCCTCGCGGTGCGCGGACGGGCCCTCGAAGTGCGCGGACGCGCCCTCGCGGTGCACGCTCGGGCCCTCGTGGTGCGGCTTTGGCTCCACGATTTTTTTGCTCGCGCCCTCTTTGGGGCGCGCTGCATCCCCTTTGGGGAAGGTACCGTCCCTATCGGGAATGCCACCGTCCCTCTCGAGGGCGCGACCATTCCAAAAGAGGGCGCGACGGGCCCCAAAGAGGGACGCTACCTTCCCCCTCGTGGGCGCGAGCATCCCTTTTGGGGACGGAACCGTACCCTTCGAGGGCGCGACGGGAAAATCCGGGGATGCTTCGCGCCCAAAAGAGGGCGCACAGCGCCCCTTTGAGGGACGGTACGATCCCCAAGAGGGCCGTGTCCTAATTCAGTGTTGATCCCGGAGGCGAGAGAGAGGCTAAGGCTTCTTGCCCCTCTTGTGCTCGGCGTTATCTATGGCCGAGAGGACGAAGTTCTCGATCGCCTCCGCCTGATCTTTGCTCAACTTCTCGCGCAACTTGCGCCGTGCGCTGTAGAAGGATGACAGGTCTGATGGCGGCTCATCGCTTGAACCGTGAGAGTAGGTGATTGTGGTCTTCATAGATTGATTCTACCACCTTCCAGGCCTCAATCTACGCCCCGTTTCCGCCTTCCCGTCTGAAAGATGTTCCTTCCGAGCGCACGTTGCGGGAGGTTGCGCACCTTTGCGAACGTTACGTGTATCGTGCCGGGAGGCGTCTTGTTCTCGACTCTTGACAACCTGGTAGCCGTAAGCCAAGCTCTTGCTTACACACGGCCCCCGTATCCGGGGGCCGGGGGAGGCAGAGGGAAGAGACCGAAGCCCTGAAAGCGAAAACCCCGCCCGAGCGGGGCTCTCTTAACCTAACCGGGAGGGCGTCGTGCTCCGGCAGGAGTCGGATTCGGATGGACGCGGAGTGTGCAATCTGTCGGAAGAGGAGCGTATCTGCACATCCCGCGTCGAGCGGACGAACCTGCACATCTGCATGCAGATGCGCCGCTTCACCCCCCCTGACGAACTCTTCAGCCGGAAGCGGGACAACCTGCGGGCGGCGCTGGCGCTCCACTTCGCGGCCTACAACTTCACTTGGATGCACTCCTCCATCCGGATGACGCCCGCGATGAAGGCCGGGCTGGTTCGCAAGCCCTGGACAGTGCGGACTTAGTTCTGGCAGGCCAAGATCTTGTGGGCGTATAAACTAGCACCCACAACTAATTGTGCCTACCCCTTGACATAGCGCCAGAGGTCTACTACAATCAGTCTTGGAGCTAGGTGTATCCGCCTCGGACGACCTAACCAAAAGCGGGGGCACCCATGAGCGACTCAGCCAACCACTTCCTAAACGGCCTCATATTTGGGGAACAAGCGGAATCTGACCCAAGACTCCGGGAACTGGTCCTCTACATTGCAGACAAGAGCTACGAAGACGGAGGCTTTGGGGCAATTAAGCTAAACAAGATAATCTACTTTTCTGATTTCGAGTCCTACGCCCGATACGGGCAGCTTATTACGGGGTCTGACTACATTAGCCTTCCTAACGGGCCAGCCCCCAAGCGCCTCATCCCGGTCCGGAAGCAAATGGTCGAGGGCCATGAGATTTCCATCCGTAACGTTTCGTATTACGGCAAAGAGCAGCACCGGGTAATTCCGTTGCGGGATGCCAATCTTATGCTCTTTACGGCGCGCGACATTGCCATTGTCGATGCGGTAATAGATAAGCATTGGGGCAAAACGGCGCGGCAGATGAGCGATTTATCCCATGATCGCATCTGGCGCATTGCTGGAACAACGGGTGCGCCCATACCGAAAGAGGCGGTCTTCATCTCTAGCGAGGATCTCACCGATTACGATATCCAAAGGACTCGCGAGTTGGCCGCTGAACATGGATGGCGCGAGCGTGAGCGAATCTAACATTCCTCGGAATTTGGTCGAAAGTCCCCTGTACACGAAGCAACTCTCTGAGTTGGGGGATGTGGAGCGCCTAGACGAAGTGCTTCGCGGAGTGCTGTGGGGAATTTCTACCAATCCTGAGGCCTTCGATCTCATCCCGGGATTCCACCGCCTACGTCTAGCAAAAACTAGGGAGTTTGACGTGCCTCGACGTAAGCCGCTCCCAAGGCTGCGAATCTGGTTTATTGATTTCGGAGTGGGTACTGTCGAACTCCTGGCGATTGAGCGGGAGCCCGATCCTTTTAGTGACGAAGAATACGGCCCGGCATGAGACAAAGAGGGCGGACCCATACAGGGTCCGCCAGTCCTCCTCACACGTCCTCCCGCTGGAACCGCTGGAGAAGCGGCACGGGATCTTCGGCCGGGCTCACTCCCTCCCCAGCGCGCCTAGAGGCGCGCCAACTCGGAAGCGAGGGCCTTGCAGTGGCGGGCGTACCGGAACGTCGCGACGATCCGCCCGGCGGGCAGTTAGACCAGGGGATTGATATTCGTCGAGCCGTGCGGGATCGGGCCGGAGGGGGTGCCGTGGTAGATCCCGAAGGGCGGAGACATCTGCCCCTGGACTTCGGCCTCCCGGCCCTCCAGGGCCGCGTGGAACCGGCCCTTGCGCCACGCGAGGGCCCAGCGGCTTTCCGGCCCGCCGTACGGCGTCCAGGTGGCGGTCAGCGGCCTCCACGAGCCACGTGCCAACGGACGCATGCCCCTCCGTCTCCGCGCCGCCCGCTTCCAGGACACGGACTGCGCTAGCGTGGCGCGGACGGTGAAGCTCACCGCTTTGAGCCGTGACGGCGCACCCATTGGTGCAACCCCTCCTCCAGATGGCGGGAGACTTCCGCAAGCCCGGCGGAGATGCCGCCCGCGAATTTCGACAGCTCCTCGACGTGGGCAGGAAGGAGGAGGCGCGATGCTCTTCCCAGATCGACCGGAGGTCGCCTTCCAGGTAGCGCATCTCCCCGAGGGCGGTTGCGACTTCCCAGCGGGTCCACGGGCCGTCCTCCTCCGGGAAATCGAAAGGGCGGGGCTTCTCCAGCACGGCGTCAAAGAGCAGTTGCGCCACCTTCCGGTCTGTAGGTGGGAGAGGGCGTCCTCCCCCTTCAGAAGAGGACGTTACCCCAGGAGACTTACGCCTCGGAACCGCTCTGGTACCGTCAACACTGAGTTAGGACACGGCCCCCGTGAGAGACGGTACGATCCCCGCGAGGGACGGTACGTTCCCCAAGAGGGCCGGTGATTGGAACTAGCCCGGTGGCATAGGCCCCGGGGGTCACGCCGCCTTCGCCGCGTATCCCATGAAGAGCACGCTGTGGTCGCGGCTCTCCCGGAGGTCGATCCGCCGGGTGGCTTCCAGGTAGCTGATCTCCCCGCGCTTGCGGGCGCGCAGGATCCGCACCGTGCGGAGCGGGTTGGCGCGGGGCTTCAGACCGGTCACGTCCCGGCTCTGGAGGCCGTTCTCGGCGAGCAGCGGCAACAGCTCCTCGGGCTTGATGAACATGTTCCAGTCGTGCAGTCCGGACGGCATGAAGCTCGTCCACTTCCACTCCTGAAAGAGCTTGATCATCACCAGCTTGCTCTGGAAGGTGCGGTTGATCGTGTCGTAGAGGAAGATTCCGCCGGTCTTCAGCACCCGCGAGATCTCCGCGATCACCTTCCGCAGGTCGTCAACGTGCTCGAGGACGTCACAGCAGTAGGCGAGCTCGAAGGTGGCGTCGGGGAAGGGGATGCTCTCCCCGGCCCCCCGGCGGTAGTCGATCACCAGCCCCTCGGCGCGGGCGTGGGCCCGGGCGGCCTCCAGCGATTTTTCAGAAGGATCGATCCCCGTCACCGCGCAGCCGAGGCGGGCGAATTCCTCCGCCAGGATGCCGCCGCCGCACCCCACGTCGAGCGTCTTCTTGCCGCTGGGATCGATCCCGAGGTCCGCCGTCAGCACCCGCCGCATGTAGCCGAAGCGGGCGGGGTTGAGGCCGCGCAGGACGTGCAGGAACCCCGACTCGTCCCACCACGAATCCGCCATCGCGTCGTAGACCTGATTGTCGGCCGGCATAGGCGCCTAGAACTTATAATTCGACACTGCTATACTTCGATAGCTCTGCAGAGCCGAAAGGAGAACGTCGATGCTTCGAACGAGGGTGTTGGCCGCCGGCGTGTTGGTTCTCATCTGGGCCGCCGTTTCCGCTCATGCGCAGACGAGTGAGCTCCTGATCGGCTGGGATAGCTGCCAGCAAATGATAGATGAATGCAAAGAGGCAGAGGGCCAAATCGGTTTGACCGATGAAATTTATGACTTTGCCCATTTGGGTGCGGACCATCCCGGCAGGAGCATCGGCACCTGCTACGTCCACGACAACGAGACCCCTCCGGGCACCTCATATCCCTACGCATGCTTCAACTACGTGAAAATTTCGACTCTCCCGAATCCAAAAGGTTACGACAACGGCACCGGGTGCGTCGACTATGTGTCGCCGAGCCCGGGGGCGAAGGAGGCGAGCCGGCATCAGGCCGCGGAAATCCTCCGGCAGCTCTGTGCGTCGGGAGCCTGCTGCTGCCCGCAGGTCGGGAAACAGCCTTGCGGAACCGATACCAACCACCCGGTGTCGTTCCACGATTCCTTCACCGGTACCTGTTGCACCTTCCCCAATCACTGCTCGATACCAAGCGGCTGGCCGCCCAGCGGCTGGCAGACACCGGGCAGTGCGGACTGCCACTGACTCTCGAGAAGGGAGAGTCGCGGCCCGGCTTTACGCCACGACCTCCCCCCACATCCCATCCGCCGCCAACCCCACCACCTCCACCTCCGAGAACCGGTTCCACAGCCCCGCCCCTTCGGGGCATAGGACGCGCAGGTAGTTGTCGGTCAGGCCATGTCCCAGGCCGTCCTTCGGCCGCTCCCAGAGCACGGTCTGGCGGGTGCCGAGGTGGGCGGTGCGGAAGGCCCGCTCGGCGCGGCCGGCGGCGGCGAGCATCCTCTCCATCCGCTCCTTCTTCTCCTCCAGCGGAACCTGATCCGGCATCCCTTCGGCCGTGGTGCCGGGGCGGGGGGAGTAGGGGAAGACGTGGATCCTGGCGAAGCCGGCGGTCTCCACCGTGGCCAGGCTCTCAGCGAATTCCTCGTCCGTCTCCCCTGGGAACCCCACGATGACGTCGGTGGTGACCGCCACCCCCGGCACGGCGGCGCGGACGCGGCCGAGCAGCGCCAGGTATGCCTCCGCCGTATAGGGGCGGCGCATGCGGCGCAGGGTGGCGGTGGCGCCGCTCTGGAGGGAGAGGTGGAGATGACGGCAGAGGCGGCGGTCCCGCCAGAGGTCGAGAAGCCGCTCGTCGAGATCCCAGGGCGCGATCGAGGTCAGGCGCAGGCGGGGGACCTCCGTTTCGTCGAGGATCGCGCGCACCAGATCCCCCAGGCGGCCCCCCCGCGATCGCCAGGCGGAGATCTGCACGCCGGTGATCACGATCTCCTGATGCCCCCGGCCGAGGAGCTCCCGGACCTCCGCCACCACCTCCGCCGCCGGACGGCTGCGCTGGGCCCCGCGGGTGAAGGGGATGATGCAGAAAGAGCACCGCATGTTGCAGCCGTCCTCCACCTTGACCAGGGCCCGCGTCAGGCCCGGTTGGGGCGTGCAGGGAACCCGGGAATCCGCCTCGGGGAACGCCGCGTGGACGAGGTCGACCAGCCGGTCCTTCTCGGTGTTGGGGACCACGAGGTCGACGCCGGCGAGCCGCGCGGCCTCCTCGGGGGAGCCGCTGGCGTAGCAGCCGGTCAGCACTGTCCGCACCGGCCGCCCGGTCTTCCGCCCCCTCCCCGCCGCCTTGCGCGACTCCCGGGCCGCGATATGGGTGACCGTGCAGGAATTAACGATGTGGAGGTCCGCCTCGGCGAGCGAGCCCACCACCCGGTGCCCGGCCGCCTCGAATTGGCGGCCCAGGCGCTCGATCTCCGCCTGGTTGAGCTTGCAGCCGAGGTGGGTGAGGTGGACGCGCATGGGGGGATCATAGCCTCCGGAAATTCCACCCGGCCATCCATCGGTTACTCTTCACCGTCTGGGGACCTTCCCGATGACCGCGCCCAAGACCGCGCTCCTTCTCGTTGCCGTCCTCCTCCTGGCGCCGGGCCGTGCCTGGGGCGTGGCGGGGGAGTGGGCGAAGAATCCGCAGTCGAGCGTGCGGCTGATCACCCCCTGGCGCACGGCCCCGCGGAGCGGCGAGCTGATCCTGGGGCTGCACTTCCTCCTCTCCCCCGGCTGGCACGTCTACTGGAAGAACAGCGGCGACGCGGGCTTCCCGCGGTCGGTCACCCTGCAGCCGGCCGACCGGCTCACCACCCCCGAGATCCTCTGGCCCACGCCGCGCCGCTTCGAGCTGCCGGGCGGCCTGGTGGCCTTCGGCTACGAGAAGGAGGTGGTCTATCCGGTGCGGGTGGAGCTCAAGCCGGAAGCCCCGGCCGCCACCTCGGACGCGCCGCCGGCCGGCTCGGACGCCGCGGCCGCGCCGGCCGGAGACGTCCTCCACCTCGCGGCCGATCTCGACTATCTGGTCTGCCAGGTCGACTGCGTCCCCTACCGCTATACGTTGACCGTCGACCAGCCCCTGGTGAATCAGTCGGATCAGCCCGACGGCGATCTCCAGACGATGCTGGCGCTCCGGTCGTGGCTCGATCAGGTGCCTCAGATCACGAAGGAGCTGCCGGGGGTGAGGACCGGCGCGGTGCTCGACGTCAGCCGCTCCGGGGAGACGCCGGACCTGGAGATCCGCGTCCTCGGCGCCAAGGCTCAAGGCGGGAAGACCGACCTCTTCCTCGAATCCCAGGAGACCTTCGACGCCGGCCGGCCGCGCCTGCGGGCGACCGCCGACGGCGTGGTCTTCCACGTGCCGATGAAGCCGCGGCAGGCCAACAAGCCGCTGCCGGCCCGCGCCACCCTCGACTGGACGGTCTCCAATCTGGTGGGGAAGGACGGCAAGCCGTTCAACCTGGAGGCCCGCCGGGACGTCCAGGTGTGGACCCAGGCCGGCGCGCCGCCGGACCCGATGCAGGAGGGGGCCCCCGGCGGCGGATACGACCGGCTGCCGCAGCTCCTCCTGCGGGCGTTCCTCGGCGGCCTGCTGCTGTGCCTCACGCCGGCCGTGCTGGCCCTCCTCCTGGCCGAGCTCTTCTCGCTGCGGCTGCCGGGGACCGGCGTGCGCGAGGGGGCCGCGGCGGCGGCCACCGGCGTGGTCGGCGGCGGCTGGGCGGTGGCGGCGATCGCCCTCCTGGGCCGCCGGGCGGGATTGCCGGCGAGCTGGCCCGCCCTCCTCCAGGAGCCCGCCGTGGGCGCCCTGCTGGTGGTGGCCGCGACGCTGCTGGCCCTCAATCTCTGGGGATTCCTGGAGGTCCCGTCGAGCGCCGGGCGCGCGGGCACGGGCCGCCATCTGCTGGCCGGCCTGTTCACGGTGCCGCTGGCGATCGCCTGGCCCCTCCCCCTGCTGGAGGAGCCGGTCGGCTTCGCCTTCGCGCGCGGCCCGGCGGCGGTGACGGCCCTGTTCGCCGTCATCGGCTTCGGCCTGGCGTTCCCCTATTTGCTGGTCCTCCTGGCGCCCGCGCTGGCCCGCCGGGTGCCGGAGCCGGGCGCCTGGCTGCCGCGCCTGCGCGAGGGGCTCGGCTTCCTCGCTGGCGGCAGCGCGCTCTGGCTGCTCTACGCCCTCTCCCGCCGGGTGAGCCCGGTGGGGCTCGCCGGCGTCGAGCTCGCCCTGCTCGGCATGGGCCTCCTCGCCTGGCTGCGCGCCCGCGAGGGGACCTGGCGCCTGGCCCGTTTCGTCCTCGCCCTCGGCCTCGCCGCCTGCGCCGCCGGAGCGCTCTGGCTGGCCGACCGCAACCGTTTGACCCCCAGGCCGGTCACGGCTCTGGAAGCGACGACCCACAACCCGATCTCAGGAGGTTGACGATGCGCAGTACCGGAAAGATCCTCATCCTCGCGGCCGCCATCCTGGCGCTCGCGGCCCTTCCCGCCCTGGCCGGCGGCACCGTCGGCGAGACCGCAACCGGCTTCACCCTCAAGGGAGTGGACGGCAAGACCTATTCGCTCGCGGACTACAAAGGCAAGGTCGTGGTGCTCGAATGGGTCAATCCCAACTGCCCGTTCTCCAACCGCCATGCGAAGGAGCGCACGATGAGCGAGCTCGCCAAGCAGCACGGCGAGGTCGTCTGGCTGGGGATCAACAGCACCAGCCCGCGGAGCACCGACTTCATGAAGCCCGCCGAGCAGGCGGCCTACGACCGCCAGAAAGGCATCAACTATCCGGTGCTCTACGACGAGAGCGGCCAGGTGGGCCACGCCTATGAGGCCCGCACCACGCCGCACATGTTCATCATCACTCCGGACGGCAAGATCGCCTACAACGGCGCCATCGACGACGATCCTCCGGGCCGCAAGGCGAAGGCCGACCGGCTCAACTACGTCGGCCAGGGGCTCAACGCCGAGAAGGGGGGCAAGAGCCCGGACCCGGCCACGACCAAGCCGTACGGCTGCAGCGTGAAGTACGAGTAGGCGCCCCTACACGTCGTGCACCAGAGGCTGGGGGCGGCAGAGCCAGTACCCCTGGGCGTAATCCACCCCCAGCTCCTTCAGGGCGTCGAAGGTCTGGCGGTTCTCCACCCATTCGGCGATCGTCTGCAGGCCCATGACGTGGCCGATCTGGTTGATCGACTCCACCATCGCCCGCTTCACCCGATCCTCCATCATGTTCTGCACGAACTCGCCGTCGATCTTCAGGAAGTCCACCTGGAGGTCGCGCAGGTAGGCGAAGGAGGAGAGGCCGCTGCCGAAGTCGTCGAGGATGAAGCGGCACCCCTTGGTCTTGAGGATCGAGATGAAGCGGATGGCGCTGTCGAGCTTGCTGATCGCCGCCGTCTCGGTGATCTCGAAGCAGATGCGCCGCGAGTCGACCTGGCTCTTCTCCAGCTCTTCGACCACGAAGGCGAGGAAGCTCTCCTCGCCCAGCGACTGGCCCGAGAGGTTGATGGCGAAGAGCACCGGCCGCGACCACTCCCGCCGCTGCGCCTCGGCGAGGGCGGAGAAGGCGGTCTTCACCACCCACCGGTCGAGCGAGCCGATCAGGTGGTAGCGCTCCGCCGCGGCGATGAAGGCCGAGGGCTCGATCACCTTGCCGTTGGTGTCGAGCATGCGGATGAGGACCTCGCACAGGAGGTCGCGCGAGCTCCCCTCGCCGCCCAGCGGCTGGATGAGCTGGTAGAAGAGGCGGAAGCGCTTGTCCTCGAAGGAGCGGTGGATGCGGTGGACCCACTGCATCTCGCCGTACCGCTCGGCCACCAGGGTGTCGTCGCGCTCGTACTCGTGGACCCGGTTGCGCCCGTTGTCCTTGGCCACGTAGCAGGCGGCGTCGGCGGCGCTCATCACCTGGGCGAGGTCGCCGCTGTCGGCGTCGATCGGCACCAGGCCGATCGAGACCCCCACCTCGAAGATCTGGTCGCGCCAGCAGAAGCGGAACTCTTTGACCGTGCGCCGCATCTCCTCGGCGATCTGGCGGGCCTGGTCGAGCGGGCAGTCCTCCAGGAGGACGCCGAACTCGTCCCCGCCCAGGCGGGCCAGGACGTCGCTCCGCCGCACCCGCGAGCGCAGCAGGGCGGTGATCTGCTTGAGCATCTCGTCGCCCACCAGATGGCCGCAGGTGTCGTTGACCACCTTGAACTCGTCGAGATCCAGATAGAGCAGCACGTGCCGGCGCCGCTCGGCGCGGGCGCCGCGGATGGCGCGCTTCAGACGGGACTCGAGCTCCCGGCGGTTGATCAGGCCGGTCAGGGGGTCGTGGCTCGCGAGGTAGATCATCTCGCGCTCCATGCCGCGGAGCTGGGTCACGTCCTTGAACACCAGGACGACGCCGAGCGCGGCGCCCGAGCGGTCGTGGATCGGCGCCACGGAGTCGCGCACCGAGTATTCCTTCCCTTCCCGGCTGATCAGCACGGCGTGGCCGGGGGACTCGACCACCTTCCCCTCGCTCAGGCAGCGCGCCACCGGATCGGCCAGCGGCTTGCGGGTGATCTCGTCGATCACCTGGAAGACCTCCGGCACGGAGAGGCCGATGGCGTCCTCGGTCTTCCACCCCGTCAGCCGCTCGGCGACCGGGTTCAGGTAGTCGATCTTCCCCTGCGGATCGGTGCGGATGACGCCGTCGCCGATCGAGGCCAGGGTGACCTGGGCCCGCTCCGTCTCGCGGTAGAGGGCCTCCTCGGCGTGCTTGCGCTCGGTGATGTCCACCGCGATGCCGACGCAGCCGGTGATCTCGCCGGCCTCGCCGCGCAACGGCTCGACGCGGGTCTGGAAGGTGCGCCCCTCCCAGGACTGCTCGAAGCTCACCGACTCGCCGCCGAGCGCGAGCTGATGGGCCCGGATGGCGTCGGGGTGGCGGTCCCCGTAGTGGTCGAAGAGGCTGGTGCCCGGCGTGGCCCGCAGGCCGAAGGAGGCGCTCCCGCCCCCCAGCCCCGAGGTGAACCGCAGGTGGCGGTCCGTGGTCCAGACGATGGCGGGCACCGGCTCGATGAGCAGCCGCAGCCGGACGTCCAGCGTGGAGTCGCCGTCGAAGGCCCGCGCCAGGGGGAGCCGCGCGTCGCCGTCGAACAGCGACACCTCCCGCTTCGAGGGCGGATCGTCGTCGTCAGGGAAGGAGCTCAAAGGGGCCAGCATCACCAGGTTCTTTCCGGGACCCCTCCCGATACAGCAAAAAGCGCGCCCGGCAAAGCTCGCGCTGAATCCCGGATTCTACCTGGATTTGGGGAAAAACTTCCCGCGCCGCCCTGTAAAGTCGCTAAATCAAAGGCTCTGGGAGCGACAGGCCATACCCCTGGGCGTAGTTGACGCCGATCTGGCGCAGGATGTCCAGGGTGGGCCGGTCCTCCACCGACTCGGCGATGGTGCGGATGCCCATCACCTTGCCGATCTGGTGGATCGACTCCACCAGGGCCCGCTGCACCGAGCTCCCCATCATGTCGCGCACGAAGGTACCGTCGATCTTCAGGAAGTCCACCTGGAGGTTCTTGAGATAGGCGAAGGAGGAGAGCCCGCTGCCGAAATCGTCGAGCACGAAGCGGAAGCCGAGCTCCTTCAAGACCCGGATGAAGTGGGTCGCCTTGGCCAGGTTGCCCACCGCGGCGGTCTCGGTGATCTCGAAGAAGATGCGCTCCGGGGCGATGCCGGTCGCCTCGATCTCCGCGAGGACGTAGTCGAGGAAGGCGTCGTCCCCCACCGACTGCCCCGAGAGGTTGATGGCGAAGCGGGTGGTATCGCCGTGCGAGAGGGTGCCGCAGGCCAGGGTGACGAAGGCGGCGTGGACCACCCAGCGGTCGATCGAGGCGATCAGGTGATAGCGCTCGGCGGCCGGGATGAACGCCGCCGGCGAGGCGATGCGGCCGTCCTCGTCGATCATGCGGATGAAGATCTCGCAGAGCGGCGGCTCCGAGCCGTCGCCCGCCAGGGGGTGGATGCTCTGCCGGTAGAGGCAGAAGCGGTGCTCGGCGAAGGCCTTGTGGATGCGGTAGATCCACTGCATCTCGCCGTAGCGCTCGGCCAGCGCGCTGTCGTCCGGCTGGTACTCGTGCATCCGGTTGCGCCCGCTCTCCTTGGCCACGTAGCAGGCGGCGTCGGCGGCGGAGAGCACCCGCGCCATGTCGCCGCTGTCGGCGGTGATCGGCACCAGGCCGATGGAGACGCCGACCTCGAAGATCCGCTCCTGCCAGCCGAAGCGGTACTGGCGCACCGAGGTGAGCAGCCGCTCGCCCAGCTCGCGGGCGTCCGTCAGGCTGGCGTCCTCCAGCAGCACGCCGAACTCGTCCCCCCCCAGGCGTGCCAGGGTGTCGGTCTTGCGCAGCAGGGAGCGCAGGAGCAGGGTCACCTGCTTGAGCAGCTCGTCCCCCGCCAGGTGGCCGCAGGTGTCGTTGACCACCTTGAACTCGTCGAGGTCGAGGTAGAAGAAGGCGTGCTCGCGGCCGTCCTCGGCGGCGGTGTCGAGGCTGTGCTGGAGGCGTTTCTCGAGCTCCCGCCGGTTGATCAGGCCGGTCAGGGGGTCGTGGCGCGCGAGGTAGATCATCTCGCGCTCCATGCCGCGGATCTGGGTGACGTCCTTGAACACCAGGACGCTGCCGGTGATGCGCCCCTGGCGGTCCTGGATCGGCGCCACCGAGTCGCGGATGGCGAACTCCCGGCCGTCGCGCCGCACCAGCATCGAGTAGCCGGAGTGCTCGATGACCCGCCCCTCGGCGAGGCAGCGCTCGACGGCGTTGGGGAGGGGCTTGCCCGTCCCCTCGTCCACCACCTGGAAGATGCGCGTCACCGGCTGGCCGCAAGCCTCCTCGGCGCTCCAGCCGGTCAGCCGCTCGGCCACCGGGTTGAGGTAGTCGACGACGCCCGCCGCGTCGGTGCGGACCACCCCGTCGCCGATCGAGGCGAGGGTGACCTGCGCCAGCTCCTTCTCCTGGGCCAGCGCCTCCTCGGTGAGCTTGCGCTCGATCTCGGCGGCGGCGCGGGCGGCGAAGATCTTGAGGATCGACAGCGCCGGCACGTCGTCCCCCACCGGCGAGGCGCTCAACACCGCCATGTGGCCCAGCGGCCGGTTGGCGCGGTCGAACAACGGCACGGCGATGTAGCTCTCGATGCGGGTCTCGACCAGCCAGGGGTCCTCCGGGAAGAGCTTCCAGACGCCCGAGGTGAGGAAGCAGATCTCGCGGCCCACGACCCGCTCGCACGGGGTGCCCCGGAGGTCGTACTCGAACCCCGGTTTGTAGTCGTCGCTCTCCCAGAGGGCGAGCAGGCGGACCCGGGTCCCCTCCTCGTTGGCCACCTCGGAGACGAAGGCGTACTCCATGCCGAGGGCGCCCGCGAGGTGGCGGACCAGGGAGCGCAGGAAGTCGGTGCCGGTGGTGGAGGAGGTCCCCTCCACGATGGCGCGCAGCCGCTCCTCCCCCAGCTTGCGGTCGGTGATGTCGACGGCCGTCGCCAGCGCGACCGGCCCGCCGTCCTCCACCTCGAGGAGAGTGGAGGTGAGGTCGAACCAGCGCTCGCGTCCGTCCTTGGTGAGGATGCAGATCTCATAGCGGCCCGGCACCGTTTCGCCGCGCAGGCGGGCGTCGATGCGCTCGCGCAGCAGCGGCTTGGTCTCCGGCGCGGCGAGATCCCAGGGGTGGATCCCCATCAGCTCCTCGACGCTGTAGCCGGTCAGCTCCGAGCAGGCGGGATTCACATACAGCATCCGGTCGGCCGAGTAGACGAAGATCGCCGTGGAGGTGGACTCCGCCAGGCTGCGAAACCACCGGTCGGTCTCGTGAGCCGGAAGCTCCGCCCGACGGGAGAACGGCTTCTCCAGCCCCGCGCGGGCACGACCTCCGGGTAAAAGCTCCAGCGGGTGCAACTCCTGACCTCCTAAATGAAGGTAAGGGTGAGAATACGAATCTTGCAGGGGGTTGCGCAAGGGGGACACCCGGATGCCGCCCTGATATACGGGGCGACCTGCCCTCGGGGTGAGGCTTCGGCCCTACTCCGCCGGGTGCCCCAGGATCCCGAAGATCTCCGCCTTGTGCGTCTCCAGCTCCCGGGTCGTCTTGGCCTCCATCACCAGGCGGAGGAAGGGCTCGGTGTTCGAGGGACGGACGTTGGCCCACCAGGTGGGATAGCTGATGGTGATGCCGTCGAGATAGTCGATCTCGGCGTCCGCGTAGCGGCGGGCGAGCTCGTCCATCTTCCCCTGCTTGTCCTCGACCTCGAAGTTGATCTCCGGTGTCTTGTAGTAGCGGTGGAGGGGCTCCACCAGCTCGGAGAGCAGCTCCCGCTTCTGGCGCATCAGGTTGAGCACCTCGACCACGGTGAGCAGCGGGCAGTCGGCGTAGGAGTGGTCGCGGAAGTAGTAGTGGCCGGCCAGCTCGCCGACGAAGATCGCCTCCTTCTGGCGCATCGTGGCCTTGATGAACGAGTGCCCCACCCGCTCGCGCACAGGAATACCCCCCTTCTCCTTCAGGTATTCGGCGACCGAGCGCGACGAGCGCAGGTCGTAGACCACCACCTTGCCCGGCTCGCGTTCCAGCAGGATGCCGCCCACCAGCCCCGTCATCAGGTCGCTGCCGATCGGCTCGCCGGTCTCATCGATGAAGGCGGCGCGGTCGGCGTCGCCGTCGAAGGCGATCCCCAGGTCCGAGCCGCTCTCGCGCACGGCCCGCTTGAGGTCGAGCAGGTTCTCCTCCTTGAGCGGGTTGGCCTCGTGGTTGGGGAAGGTGCCGTCCAGCTCGAAGAAGATCGGGGTGATCTCGATCCCCATCGCCTCCAGGATCGGCAGGTCGATCGTCCCCATGCCGTTGGCGGCGTCGATCGCCACCTTGAGCGGCTGGCCGTAGCTCCCCTCGCGCAGGAAGGAGAGGACGTGGCGCTGGTAGTCCTCGAAGACCTCGCCGTGGCGGACCTTGCCCGGCGTCTCGGCCTTGGGCAGGTCCCCCTCCTGGACCTTGCGCTCCATCAGGGCGATGCCGTGGTCGCCGGAGACCGGCCGGGCGCCGTGGCGGCTGAATTTGAAGCCGTTGTACTGCGCCGGGTTGTGGCTCGCCGTGACCTGCACCCCGCCGGCCGCCTTGAAGTGGCTGATGGCGAAGTAATTCATCGGCGTATCCGAGAGGCCGATGTCGATCACGTCGAGCCCGGCGTCGGTGAGCCCCCGCACCAGGGCCTTCTGGAGCCCCTCGCTGTGCGAGCGCATGTCGCGGCTGACCACCACCGAATTGCCGTTCGCGCGGTCCTCCGCGTCGAGGACGTGCTGGAACGCGAGGCCGATCTTGTACGCGATCTCCTCGTTGAGCTGCGAGGGCACCAACCCCCGCACGTCGTAGGCCTTGAAGATTCCCGCCATGGTCTCCCCTCTCAAATTCTCTCGATTTCGAGGGACGGCTCACCCGCCGTCCCGGTGATCGCGACCGCCAGCGTCTCCCCCTGGATCCACTCCTGGTGCGTCTGCACCGCGGCGGTCATCTCGGGATCGGCCTGGAAACGGACGCGGATGCGGTCCGCGTAATCCAGATCCTGCTTCTTGCGCTCCTGCTGCACGAGATGCACGAATTCGCGCGCCAGCCCCTCGGCCTCCAGCTCCGGCGTCAGCTCGGTCTCCAGGGCCACCAGCAGCTCGCGGTCCCCCTGGGTCGCCGTGCCCGGACGCTCGATCAGCCGCACCTCGACCTCCTCTGCCGACAGATCGGCGGGGCCGTCGGAGAGCTGGATGGTGATCTTCCCCGCCTTCTCGAGTTCGGCGGCCAGGGCGTCGCCGTCCGCCGAATCGAGCGCCTTTTTCACCTCGGGCATCTTCTTGCCGAACCGGGGTCCGGTCTTGGGGAAGATCGGCTTCACCTCGTGATGGACGTAGACCGTGCGGTCGGCCGCCCAGCGGACCTCCTTCACGTTCAGCTCGTCCTTGAGGATATCGAGATACGGCTCGACCACGGGCCGGAGCGACTCGTCGGCCGTGACCAGCGTCACCGCCGAGAGCGGCTGCCGGGTCTTCAGGCTGTGCAGGTTGCGGGCCGCGTGGCCCAGGGTGACGATCCGCTGCGCGGCGGCCATCCCCTTCTCCAACGGCTCGTCCTTCCGGTCCCCCGGCGTGGGCCAGCTCTCCAGGTGGACGCTCTCCGCGGCGTCGGACGCTTGACTGCGCACCAGATGCCCGTGCAGCACCTCGGCCACGAAGGGCGTGAACGGCGCGATCAGCCGGGCGAGCGTGGTGAGCACCTCATAGAGCGCGGCGTAGGCGCTCGCCTTGCCCGCGTCGTTGGCCTCCCCGTCCGGGGCCCAGAACCGGGAGCGGCTACGGCGGATGTACCAGTTCGTCAGGTCGTCCAGGAACGCCTCGACGGCGCGCGCCGACTCGGTGATCTCGTAGCCGTCGAGCCCCTTGGTGACCTCTTCCGTCAGCCGGTCGAGCCGGAGCAGGACCCAGCGGTCGAGCGCCGGCCGCTCGTTGAACGGCGGCACGGCCTGTCCGGAGCCCGGACGCCAGCCGTCGAGATTGGCGTAGATGGTGAAGAACGACAGCGCGTTCCACAGCGGCAGCAGGAACTTCTGCGCCGCCTCGCGCACCAGCCTGGCCGAGAAGCGCGACGGCACCTCGGGGTTGTTGACGCAGAAGTACCAGCGCATGGCGTCCGCGCCGGTCTCGGCGATCACCCCCATGGGCTCGACCACGTTGCCGAGGCGCTTCGACATCTTCCGCCCCTGCTCGTCGTTGACGTGGCCGAGCACGATGCAGGTCTTGTAGGCGACCGAATCGAACAGCAGCACCGCCAGGGCGTGCAGGGTGTAGAACCAGCCGCGGGTCTGGTCCACGGCCTCGGAGATGAAGTCCGCCGGAAACTGCAGCCGGCCGTCGATCAGCTCGCGGTTCTCGAACGGATAGTGATGTTGGGCGAAGGGCATGGCGCCCGAATCGAACCAGGCGTCGATCACCTCCTCGGTCCGCCGCATCGTCCCCTTCCCGCACTCCGGGCAGGGCCAGGTGAATTCGTCGATGTAGGGCCGGTGCGGATTGAATTGCGTCTGATCGTAGACGTCCGCCGGCTTCTCGCGCCCCGAGACCTGGAACAGCTCCTCGTAGGAGCCGATCACCTTCTGGTGCTCGCACTCGGTGCAGAGCCAGATGGGGAGCGGTGTCCCCCAGTAACGCCGGCGCGAGAGGGCCCAATCCACCACGTTCTCCAGCCAGTTGCCGAACCGCCCCTCGCCGATGTGCTCGGGGTGCCAGTGGATCTCCCTGTTTTTCGCCACCAGCTCGTCGCGCTCCGCCGTGGTGCGGATGAACCAGCTCGTGGTGGCGTAGTAGAGGAGCGGCCGGTCGCAGCGCCAGCAGAACGGATAGCTGTGGCGGTAGCGGTCCGCGTGGAGCATCAGGCCGCGGCCCTTGAGGTCCTGGATGATCTTGGGATCGGCCTCCTTGAACCAGAGGCCGGCGAAGGGGCCGGTGCCGGGCACCATCTTCCCCTCGCCGTCGACCGCGAAGATCATCGGCAGGCCGTAGCGCTGGCCCGTCTTGAAGTCGTCCTCGCCGAACGGCGGCGCGGTGTGGACGAGCCCGGTGCCGTCCGTGGCCGTGACGTAGTCGCCGAGCACCACGCGGCCGGGGACGTCCGGCTCGAAGAAGGTGAACAGGCGGTCGTAGAGCACCCCCTCCAGGTCGCGCCCCCGGAAGCGGGCGAGGGCGGGCGCCTCCCGCAGATCGACCTGCTTGCGCTTCCCCTCCTCCTCGACACCTACCGGCACGGCCGTGCCCAGGCCCTCTCCTAGCAGAATGAGATCTCCCGGTTTGCCCGGATGCTCGACGAGCTTGTACGTGAGATCGGGATGCACGGCGAGGCCCACGTTGGCGAGCGTGGTCCAGGGCGTGGTGGTCCAGGCGACCAGATAGAAATTGTCGCCGGTCTCCCAGGATTCCCCCTCGGTGGTGGTGGGGATCGACTGCCCCGGCCGGGCGTGGAAGAGGGTCCAGATCGACGGATCGTCGGCGTCCTTGTAGTTCTGGGCCACCTCATGGCTGGAGAGGGTGGTGCCGCAGCGGGCGCAGTAGGGCTGGATCTTGTACCCCTCGTTGAGGAGGCCGCGCGCGGCGAGCTCGGAGAGGGACCACCAGACCGACTCGATGTAGGTGTTGGTGTAGGTGAGATAGGCGTGGTCGAGATCGAGCCAGTAGCCGACCCGCTCGCTCATCGCCCGCCACTGCCGCTCGTAGGTGTGGACGCTGTCCAGGCACGCTTGGTTGAACTCGGCGATGCCGTAGGCCTCGATCTGCTGCTTGCCGGAGAAGCCGAGCCTCTTCTCCACCTCGATCTCGACCGCCAGGCCGTGGGTGTCCCACCCGGCCTTGCGGGCCACGTGATATCCCCTCATCGTGCGGTAGCGGGGGAAGAGGTCCTTCACCACCCGCGTGACCACATGGCCCACGTGCGGCACGTTGTTGGCGGTGGGAGGCCCCTCGAAGAAGACGAATTCCCCCTGGGGAGCCGGCTTCTTCAGGCTCTTCTCGAAGATCCCGCGCTCGCGCCACCGGTCGAGCACCTGCAGCTCGAGCTGAGGGAACGGATATCCACCCGGGACGTCCGGGAATCGTTTCTCGCTCATCAGGAGATACCTCGCGCGCCGCGCCCTCCGGGAGGAGGGGCGGCAAAGAGAGGGTATTGTAGCGGAGTCGTCCGGGGTCGTTCGCGGTGGGCTAGGAGTCTGCGCGGCAGGAAGACAGAGCAAGGGACTCCAGGGACAGCAGGGACTCCAGGGACATGAAGAAGGGAGCCGAAGCCGGTTTTTTCTTGTCTCTGGTGTCCCTGCTGTCCCTGGAGTCCCTGTTCTGCTTTTCCTAGCCGCCCAGACTTCTAAGTCGTAACGCATCTGCGTGCTATATTTCTTCCCAGGGAGTCAACCACGAATGCGCCAGACCGCCAACCGAATCCCAGAGCCTGTCCGGGACCACCCCTATATCGTCCGGACGGAGGGGGTCTGCGGCGGGAGCCCGCGCATCCGGGACAGCCGGATTCCGGTCCGCGTGATCGCCGAGCTCTATCGTCAAGGCGAGTCCATTCAGGAGATTCTCGACACCTACCCTCATCTCAAGCCCGCGGCAGTCGACGACGCGATCGGCTACTACCTCGATCATCGGCAGGAGATCGACGCCGAGATCGAGGCGGGCTCCCTGGAGGCGGTTCTCGCCGAGACCGGCGCCGTCCTGGGTGACGACGGCGTGATCCGATTCCCACAAAAGCCCTGATAGCCGGGGCTGACCGGTCCGTCCCGCCCCCGCTCCCGGAGCGCACCTTCTCTTTTGAACGACCTATGGAGGATTCTGAAATGCGTCAAAATCTGCGGATCCTACTGCTGACGACCCTCTGTACCCTCTTCGCCGTGGCCGCGGGCCTCGCCCAGACGCCTCAACAAGCCACCACGGCGCCCCAGGCGGTCCCCACGGTCGCGGAGTTCCTGGCCACCCTGTCGGCCACTCCGGGGGACGTCTCCGGCACCGGGCTCCTGCCACCCAACCCCAAGCTCGCCACCACTACCTGCACCACCAGCTCGGACTGCCCAGTCGGCTGGAAATGCTGCTACCCCTGCGGCATTCCCGACTGCAACTTCGTCTGCATGCAGGTGAAGCGCTGCCCGCTGATCCCGTAACGCGATAGCCAACTGAGCTCCGAGCCCCCCTTTCCAGACCCTGGAGAGGGGGGCAAAGCCGCCTCGTCCGAGATCAGAGCGGGCAGTTGTTCGTGCACTGCCGGACCGTGTTGCCGCACTGGATGTAAGAGCCCCCGATCGTGCACCAATGGGTGGAGCAGGTCGTGGTCGCTCCGTCGCAGGTCACGGAGTTGCTGTCCGCGCTGCACGTGGTGCCAGTGCAGGAAAGCACCTGATTCCCGGCGGAGCAGGACAGATCGCAGGGACGCGGGGAGCAGATGTAGTCGATGATCGAGCAAGCGTTGCTACAGGTGGTCGTCACCGTACAGCTCGCGGAAGCGGCTTGGACCAGTCCAAAGACGAGAACGGCGGCAAGCAGAAGAGATTTCTTCATAACCTTCCTCCTTTCGTGATGGCGTGATTGCCATCTCTCAAAACGGTGCGTCTCGGGAGGATTCGAGCGCCCCTCCGGCTCAGGGCATACACCTTGCACCCTCCTCTCATCGCCTGCGCTACCGGCGCGCGGCGGGCTCAGGACGTCTCAGCAAGCCCCTTCCTCTCCGAGCTGTCCCGAGCCGGGCTTCAGCCGGTGAGGAGGGCTCCCAATGTCACACTGGACTCGCCGTCAATTCATCTATAGCTCGGCCGCGACGCTGGGCTCGCTCGCCACGGGACGGTCTCTGCTGTGGGCGGACCCCAAGGGCAAAACCGGCCTGCCGAAGCCCGACAAGAGCGGCATCAAGCACATCGTCGTGGCCATGATGGAGAACCGCTCCTTCGATCACTTCCTCGGCTGGCTGCCGGGCGCCGACGGCCGGCAGGCAGGCCTCGTCTACACGGACAGCCTGGGGAACAGCTATGAGACCCATCCGCTGGCGCCCGATTTCCAGGGGTGCGGCCACCCCGATCCCGACCACTCGTACGCGGGTGGCCGGATCGAATACGACAACGGCCTCTGCGACGGCTGGCTGCGCGCGGGGACCAACGACACCTTCGCCATCGGCTACTACACCCAGAACGACCTCCCGTTCCTCGGCCAGGCCGCGCCGGACTGGACGGTCTGCGACCGCTATTTCGCCCCCATCATGGCGTCGACCTATCCCAACCGCATCTACCAGCACGCGGCGGTCACCGACCGGGTGGACAACACCCTCTCGCTCTCGGCGCTGCCGACGATCTGGGACCGCCTGGCCGCGGCCAAATTGCAGGGGCGCTACTACTTCAGCGACGTTCCATTCATCACTCTGTGGGGGCAGCAGTACGCCTCGATCACGCGGAGCTACAACCAGTTCCTCCAGGACTGCGCCTCCGGCGACCTCCCCGAGGTGGCCTTCGTGGATCCGCCGTTCTTCGGCGAGGAATCCGGCGGGTCGTCCGACGACCATCCCCACGGCGACATCCGCGCCGGCGAATGGTGGCTCTACCAGACCTATCGCGCGGTGACCACGGGCTCCGACTGGAAGCACACGGTCCTGGTGATCAACTTCGACGAGTGGGGCGGGTTCTTCGATCACGTGCCCCCATCGGAGGCGCCGGACGTGGACCCCGCCCTCGCGCTGCGCGGCTTCCGGGTCCCCTGCGTGCTCGTCTCGCCGTTCTCGGCGCCCGGCGCGATCGACCACGGCGTCTACGATCACACCTCGGTCCTGAAGATGATCGAATGGCGCTGGGGTCTGCCGCCGCTCTCCGCCCGCGACGCCGCCGCGAACAACCTCGCGGAAGCGCTCGACTTCAGCCGCGTGCGCCACGACGCTCCGGACTACGCCGTGCCGTTCTTCGACTCGGCGGAGTGCCCGGGCGCGTAGAAGGGGCCGGCGGAGCATCCCTCCCTTGCTCCTCATGATCCCGCCCCTCTTCTCCCGAGTCGGCGCCCATCTGGCGACTCTGCTCATCGGCGGGGCGATCCTGGTGGAAGGATGCTCCTTGGCCATCGTCCTCATGCCACCCCACGATTTTTCTCGTGTAGGCCGCATCCCAGGATCTCTACTTGGATAATGAGAACCGCCGTGGTATCGTCAAAAGGTCGAGCCTGCCCGAATCGAGGTGCCCTATGCCGACTCTTACCGCCCACGTAACTGACGACTTCGTCGAGGAGATCGACTCGATAGCCGTCGAGGTCGCGCGCCCCCGTGACTGGGTGATCCAAGACGCGCTCCGCGAGTACGTCAGTCGTCATCGTCTGGAGCTCCAGCGTTGGCGTGAGACCCAGGCCGCGATCGATGCGGCGGAGCGTGGTGAGGTCGTGCCGGCAGAGGAAGTCTTCGCCTGGCTCGATACCTGGGGCCGAGAAGGTAACGCCGCGAAGTGAAGCTCGTCTTCACTGAGCTGGCGCGCCAGGACCTCAGCCGCTTGCGGGACTTCATCGCGGAGAACAACCCCGCTGCCGCGCAACGGGCGGCAGCGAGGATCAAAGCCGCCTCCATCCTGATTTCGCAGCAGCCTTTCATGGGGAGGGTTGTCCGGGCCCCATTGGCTCAAACCCTGACGTGCGCGAGCTTCCCATAGCCTTCGGAGCAAGTGGCTATTTGATCCGCTACCAGATCCTGCCTAATGAGGTGCGCATCCTCCGGATCTGGCATGCCCGGGAGAACTGGCAGGACTCCAAGTAGGAATTTCCAGATGACGTCGCTTTCGCGGCTTTCCCCCAGCGGTTCGAGGCGTCCTGGTGTACGGTCCTACCGGTGGAAGCGTTGAGGCCGGAGCCGCTCCTGAGCAGAAAAGGGAGGTGCCGTCCATGCGCCGGGCGCCATCCCAGCGCGCAACTGCTCAGGGAGACCGTTGAAGCGACGGATGAGTTATATCAACCACGATACATCCTGCCGAAGTGAGGACCGCCTGACCACCCGCTCTACTTTTTTTGATTTTCGAGAAGCCAACGGATCTGATGCGTACGTTACCGAGGAGTACCTGCTTCCCGAAACCGAGGCTCGATGGCCTGATGCACGAGTGGTCGGCGAGTGTGAAGGCGTCGAAGCAGCTGTCAACATGATCCGCATTGCAATGGAGAAGAGTGGAGGCTGGAAAGAATGAAGCTCGTTCCGGGGCGGTGACCGACGGCACCCGGATCAAGCTTACCTCCGCGCACCGTAGGCTCCCGGCGCGCCCTCGAGGCCGGGGCCGCTCCCCCCTCCGGCCCACCTTTGCCGGCACAGGGCGCTACGGCCATCCCCTGCCCGCCCCTTGACACGATAAGTACTTTGCAATACAAAGTGCATCATGAGAACAATCCAGCGCACCATCGCCACCGCGGAGGTCCTCCTCGTCCTCCCGGCCACGCTGTTCCTGCTCGCGCTGTTCGTGCGGAACCTTCAGCCGGTGCCCTACGAGCCGGCCACGACCGCCCGGCATCTGGTCGAGTGGTTCGCCGCCCACCCGCCGATCGGCCTGCAGCTCTTCCTCATCGCGCTGCCGTTCACGGCGTTCGTGATCGGCGGCGCCACCGTGCTGCTGAGCTGGCGCCGCGACGCGGAGCTCCGGCAGGCGACGCTCAAGATGCTCGCCACCGTCCGCGCCCACCTGGCGACGCTGCTCATCGTGGGCGCGACCCTGGTGGCGGCAGGCACCCTGGGCGTCGTGTTCCTGCACATGGCCGCGGACTGACGCCAGGGTGCTCTCGGCTCAACGCGTTCTGACGCAACCCGCCGTTCTGTTCGACCAGATGTACTGGTAGCCGTACCCGCCGTCGAGGAACGGCGTGGGCGACCAGGCGCACTTGTCGCAGACCTCGTTGCCGGACGAGTCGTACCAGCCGTTCACCGGGTTGGTCACGGCGTTGCAGGTTTCGTGGAAGACGAAGTGCTCCTGGTTCTGCACGTCCGACCAGCCCGAGACCTTGCATCCGGAGCAGCTCGGATAGGGCTGGATCGAGTACTTGACCGTGCCGAGGGAGGCTGTGTAGCTACCGTGGTAGGCGCAATAGGCCAGGCTCGGTCCGCCGCAGGACGTGCTCGAGCCGCTCGAAGAGTACGAGGTACTGGGGGTGACGACCTCGTAGACCGTGCTGTTGTTGAAGGCATGGGTCGACAGATACCGGTTGACCTCAGCCCGGACGATGGCGTCGGTGACGTTGGTCGGCGGCGTCGAGGTGTCGAACCAGTCGGCGGTCCCCGAGCCGAGGTTGACCGGGAACATGATCCCGTACTCCTGAAGGGCCGACCACTCCGCGGTCGAGCCGAGCTGATTGCGGTAGGCCTGCAGAGTGCGGGCATACGCATAGTCCGGGGAGGCGGCGTTGTTGAAGCTCGGCCCCCAGAAGACGAGGACCACCTTGGGCGAGGCGATCACCCCGCCGCCATGATTCGTCAGGAGTGCCGCCTTGAGCAGCGCTCGCGAGTCGCCGCGCAGAGGGATGTAGATGACGTGGTCCGCGTCCGCGAACGGCTTTGGCGCCGGCTTCTCCGCGGTGGCGGCCCGCGCGGCAACCGCCAGCAGACCGCACGACAACGCCAATGCGAGCTTCAAACCTCTGATCCTCATGCTTTGCCTCCTCCAAGGAGCTGAAAGTGATTCTGGCCGACGGCGGCAGCTACAATACTTAAAGTGTTTCCGAGGGCCCAGACCGAGCCGGAGGAGCGGCTGAGAGCCTGGCAGGACGCCCCCGAGGGCAAAGGGCACGGACGCCCCGGAAAGACGACGCTCGCCTTGAGTGAACCGTATTGGGTTAAAATATACCCACACCGCAGGCAGCCGACGTTTTCAAAGGCAGGGCCATGTCGCTCTATGAGGAGCTGTTCCAGATCTCGAAGCTCCTCCTCGCCGAGGAGGATGACGAGCGGACTCCGGAAGTCCTCCTGCGCCGCATCCTTGAAAGATGTGGCGCCGAGACGGGCTTCGTCGTGGTGCGCGAGAACGACTCGTTCGAGCGCAAGTTCGGGGTCGGATATGACGGTGAAGGAGGCGGCGACCTGGTCCACCGCTTCAGCCGTACCCTGGTGCGCGAGGTCATCAACAGCGGCGAGCCGCAATACCTGCCCGACCTCCTGGAGGACCCCCGCTTCGCGTCCGCCGAGAGCGGTTTCTTCCTCGGACGCTGCTGCGTGATGGTGGCGCCGTTGCGCTACGACGGCGAGGTCTATGGCGTCGTCTACCTGGAGAACCGGAAGCGGGTGGACAGCTTCAGCGCCGAGAGCCGGGCCTTCCTCGCCGAGCTCGCCGAGGTCGCCGGCCTCTTCCTGCGCCGGGCCAGCGAACGGGAGGCCTTGCGGCGGCGCAACCAGAGCCTGGAGAACGACCTCTTCGCCCGACACAACTTCGCGGGGATCGTCACCCGCGATCCTGAGATGCTGAAGACCCTCTGCACCGTCGCCCAGGTGGCGCCGGCGGATGTGCCGGTGCTCGTCCTCGGGGAAACAGGCACGGGCAAGGAGCTGATCGCCCGCGCCCTGCACTTCAACAGCCCGCGGCGCCGCGGAGAGCTCGTCCCCTTGAACTGCTCCGCGTTCTCAGGGACGCTCCTCGAAGCCGAGCTGTTCGGCCACGTCGCGGGTGCCTTCACGGACGCCAGGCGCGACCGTCCCGGCCGCCTCGCGCAGGCCGACGGCGGCACCCTGTTCCTCGACGAGGTGGGCGAGATCCCCATCGAGGCGCAGGCCAAGCTCCCGCGCTTCCTCCAGTTCGGCGAGATCCAGCGCCTCGGCTCGGACCGCACCGAGAAGGTCGACGTGCGGATCGTCGCCGCCACCCACCGCGACCTGCGCCAGATGGTGAGCGAGGGGCGCCTGCGCGAGGACCTCTACTTCCGGCTGAAGGTGATCGACCTCACCCTGCCTCCCCTGCGCGAGCGGCGGGGGGACGTGCCGCTGCTCATGGAGCATTTCCTGCGAAAGCATTGGCGCCGGCCCGAGGAGAGCCCCCGCTGGACGGCCCGGGCCGAGCGCGCCCTGCTGTCCTACGCCTGGCCGGGCAACGTCCGCGAGCTCGAAAGCGCCGTGGAGCGGGCTTGCGTGCTGGCCCGCGGGTCCGAGCTCGACCTCGATCTCCTGCCGGCGGAGATAGCCGGCGCGGCGCCCGGTCCCACGATCGAGCCGGTCTTCCCCGAGCTGACTACCACCGCCCTGAGCGAAGCCCGCGAGGCCGCCGTGGACGCCGTGGATCAGCGCTTCCTCGCCGAGTTGATGCGACGGTGCGAAGACAACGTCTCACGCGCGGCCCGGGAGGCCGGTTTCCACCGCGGCTCCCTGCAGAAGCTCCTGGCCCGCCATCGCAAGGGAGGGAAGCTCTGATGCCGCTCGTCTGTCCGGCCTGTGGCGCCGCCAACTCGGAATTCAACAGCCAGTGCGCCTCCTGCGGCTCCTCCCTGCCGGACCCTTCCGGGGAGGAGACGCTGATTCTGGGAGAGAGCCTTCAGAAAGGTCCGCCCGGAGGCGGCAGAGGCAACCGGCAGGCTCCGCCGGCCGCCGGGGACGACGAGAGCCCCCAGGATGATGAGGACGGCGAGCTCCGCCCGGGCCAGGTGATCTCCCATTTCCGCATCCTGGGGCGCCTCGGCAAGGGCGGCATGGGAGATGTCTACCGCGCCCTGGACCTGACTCTGGAGCGCGTGGTCGCCCTCAAGCTCCTCCAGGAACGCCGCCGGCGCGACCTGGCCCGCCTGGAGCGCGAAGCCAAGACCGCGGCGTCCCTCGATCATCCCAACATCGGCACCATCTACGACTTCTGCGAAGCGGACGGCCGGCGCTTCATTGTGATGGCGCTCTACCACGGCGAGACCCTGGCGGCGCGCCTCGCCCGGCAGCCGGACCACAAGCTCTCCATCCCCGAGGCCGCCGCCATCACCAGCCAGCTCGCCGACGCGCTGCAGGCTCTCCACGCCGCCCGCCTGGTGCATCGCGACCTCAAGCCCGAGAATGTCATGCTCCTGCCGGGCGGCCGCGTGAAGCTCATCGACTTCGGCCTCGCCCGCTGGCCCGAGTCGCCCCGGCTCACCCGCGCTAGGCATGTCGCGGGCACCCCCGGTTACATGGCTCCCGAGCAGTACGACTGTGACGAGGAGATCGGTCCCACAGCCGACCTTTGGGCCCTGGGCGTCGTGCTCTACGAGATGCTCGCCGGCCGCCATCCCTTCGGCGACGGCAATGGTAAGGGGAAGGCCAGGGCCACCCTGAGCGAAAAACACCTTCCCCTGCGTGAAGCCTGTCCGGAAGCCCCCGCGGCCCTGGAGAAGATTGTCGAGGGCTGCCTGGTCAAGAAACCGGAAGAGCGTTGGTCCTCCGCCGACAAGATCCTCGCCGAGATCGAGAGCTCAGGGCTCCTGCGCCCCAGCAACCCTCCCCCCCGGCGTCCGGCCTGGCAGCTCTGGACGATCGGAACGGCGGCGGTCCTCCTCATCGCCTGGATCGCCTATCTCCTGCTTCGCAAGCCTATTCCCGTGTACGTGGCGGTCGCCAGGCCCGTGGTCACCGGCAATCTCCAGCCGGACGATCAGGCTCAGGTCGAGGCCAATCTCCAGGCTTCCCTGGTGCAAACCATAGCGGTGCTCGACGGCTTGGCCGCTGTGGTTTCCGATGTAACGGGAGATCCCAAAGCCGTCGCCCGAGCCATGCGTGCCGGCGAGGTCGTCACCTCCCAGGCCGACTGCGCCGGCGACCGCTGCAGGGTGAGATTGAGCCGCTGGTCCGGAAAGGATGGAAGCGTCCTGTGGACGGAGGCTCTGCCGCAGCAGCTTCCTCCGTCTGATCCCCGGCTTTTCGCCGATACCGTCGCCGTATCGCTTCGGCAGGGCTACGGGAATCCCCAGCTGCGGGTCCCACGGCTGGAGCTCAAGACCGGAGTGGAGGATTACCGCACCTATCTCAAGCTGCGACTTCAAGTGGAGACCTCTGGCGCATCAAAAGAGATTCTCAACGATGTCGAAGATCTTCGCCGGCGAGCCCCCGCCTTCGTGGAGGCCTATTCGCTGGAAGTCGACGTGGCCCGCAGCCTTTATAAATCGAGTGGTGACAAGCACTACCTCGACCGCGGCATCGAGGTTGCCATGGCGGCCCAGAAACTAGCGCCCGATGACCCCCGGCCTCTCAGCAACTTCTTCTATCTCTACCTGGCCGCCGGACGCTACACGGACGCGGAAAAGGTTCTCAATCAGCTCGAGGAAGTCGATCCCGCGGGCAGCCTGTTCAAACGCGGATTACTGGCCGAGAGCCAGGGACATCCCAAGGAAGGCTTGGATCTCATGGCCGAAGCCGTGCCTCTCCAGCCATCCTGGAAGACCCTCCTCATGCTGGCCAACCGGGAATACAAACAAGGGCGTCTCGATGACGCCAAGAGCCACTACGAGGAGCTCCGGCGACGCGTACCCGACGAGATCGAAGGACTCGAGGGATTGGCCCAGATCGAGTTGCAGCGCGATCCCGAGAAAGCCATTCCACTCCTGCGAGATATCGTCGCGAGAGCACCCGATGGAGATTGGATCAACAACTTGGGTCATGCTCTGCTTCTCCAGGGTAAAGAGCACTACGCTGAGGCCGAAGAGAGCTTCCGGCGCGCCCTCAAGCTCAAGCCGGATTCCCCGCCCCTCATCCTCAACCTCGCGGACTGCCTGACTCTCCGCAACAGCTCCAAGGACGCGCGCCCGCTCTACCTTGACGTCGTCGCCAGGGCGGACCGCATCGCCACTCCTGGAAACTGGGAGATTCTGAGCGTCAAAGCCCAGGCGCTGGCCCATCTCGGCGACTCCAAGCACGCAATGGCGACTATCGAGCAGGCGCTCCGCATCGCTCCCAACAACCCCCAACTCGCTTGCGCGGCCGCCGTGGTCTATACCCTCGCCGGCGACTACAAATCCGCTCTCAAGCACGCCCGGCTCGCCGAGTCGGGCGCGCTTGAGAATCCTTTTTTAGATTCACTACGGAACGATCCTGCCTTCCCTAAGCGCGTCAACGCTTAGGTGGTGGAATCACCGGGTCCTGGACCGGGACGGGCTCGTCTTTCTCGGGCCGCAGATCGACCCGCGATTCCTGTCGGCTCGTATGCGTCGGCGTTTTGACGATGATGTCATATTTGAAAGAGCTTGCCACCGAGACATTGTTCTCCAATCGCACACTCCACTGTGTCGCAGTGCCGGTGGGCCCTGCCAAAAGGGTGACCTTCGGCGGCAGGGTCTGCAGGACGATTCCAGGATTGGCGAGCTGCGCCGTAAGCCCAACGCTGATCACACGCAGATCCCAGACGAGGGTCCATGTACCCAAATGCGGGATGGTGAGCGGAGGGACCGAGATCGTGATCGCGCTGGCTCCTGGAGGCCGACTGACCACTACCTCCGCGGTAATGGCTCGGTTCACAGAATCATACAGGACGGTTGGAATCGCGCTGGTTGAAGCCGCGTTCTGACCATCCGGTTGCAGCATGGTTTGCTGGGTATTGGTTGACATTTCCATTTTCCTTTATCAGATCGCACGGTTAAACAGCGAGAACCGGAAGGGCAAGCTCCGTGCCATCTGAAAAAAGGCTGCTTTCCCTGGGAGAGCCGCAAAGAAGGGTCAAGCACCTGCCGCAAAATCGCGGCAGGCTCGCTGAACAATCCCCTGCCGCCGAAATGCGGCACTGCCTTGGATGTAGGGCATCGCGAGTGGAGAGGGCCGGGATCTCCCGGCAGGGGGACGGCGCGGCGTGGCCGTCCCCCAGAGTGTCAGGGCTGGATCAGCAACTCGGCGAGCAGCCGTGCAGACAGAATCTCGGATTCTCGTCGCAGGCCGAGCAACAGGGCAGGGCGTGGGCTTTCCGCACCGTGAAGGTGCTCAGGGAGCCCCAGCACACCGTCAACAGCGCGAGCAGAATGAAGAGCTTCCGGAGGGGACTACGCAGGCTCTGTTCCAACATGACGCTTCTCCTTTCTTCGACAGGTTCTCGCCTTGCAGCCGAAGCTGCCGCGGGGTACTACTTTGAAGGTGTGCCGAAGAATCTGAAGCGCGCCTGCCTCTCTCACCCCCGGTCCCGGAAGAGACCGTTGAGATCCGCGAAGGGGGCGGCGCCGGCGAAGGCGTCGAAGGCGCCGGTCTCCTGGATGTCGCGGGCGGCGCGGACGAAGGCTCCCCAGGCCACGCGCGCCAGGGCCGAGCCGACCGAGATGCGCCGGACCCCGAGATCGGTCAGGCGGGAGACCGTGAGCTCGGGGCTCGGCGCCGAGACCAGGACGTTCACCGGCTTCGGCGCCACCGCCTTGACGATCTCCGTGATCCGCTGCGGGTCCCGGACGCCGGGGGCGTAGAGGCAGTCCGCTCCCGCCTCGGCGAAGGCGGCCAGCCGCTCGAGCGCGATCCGGCGCGCGTCCGGATGGCCGATGAGCCAGGCCTCGCAACGGGCCGTCAGGATCACCGGCACCCCCGAGGCGTCGATCGCCGCCCGCGCCGCCCGGATGCGCTCGACCGCCAGGCGATCCTCATAGAGATGGGCGCCGTCGCTCGTGGTGTCCTCGATCGACAGGCCGGCGACCCCGGTGGCCACGCAGAGCGTCACGCTCTCGGCCACCCCCTCGGGCTCGTCCGCGTAGCCGGACTGGAAGTCCGCGTTCACCGGCAGCGGCGTGGCCGCGGCGACGTCGCGGATGTGGCCGAGCATCAGGTCCCGCGGCAGGGCCCGCACCTCGTCCGGCAGGCCGCGCGAGAACGCGAAGCCCGAGGAGGTGGTGGCGAGCGCCTGGAAGCCCAGGTGCTGGAGGTAGAGGGCCGTCCCCACGTCCCACGGGTTGGGGAGGACGAAGCATCCGGAGGCGTGCAGCTCGCGAAACCGGTCGATGGCGGAAAGCTGGGCGGAGGTGGTGGAGGTCATGGGGGTAGCCTATACCGAGCGGGCCTGGGCGCGGCCTTCAATATCGTTCTCTCGGAGCGCCCTGCCGTCACACTCCCGTCAGCTCCCATGCTACGATCGCCCTCGCTGAAATACCGCATCCGGCCACTCCGGGCCGGGATCAGACTGGAGGGAGACTCGCATGGCGCGGAAGCTTCAACCGTGGCTCTGGGTTTTGCTTTTGGTGATCGCGGCCGCTGGCGCGGCCTTCGGGGCGGAGACGACCGGCTCGATCTCAGGGCTGGTCCGCGGGGCGGACGGCGCGGGGCTCGCGGGAGTGCCGGTGACCGTCAAGGGCGAGCTCCTGCCCGCCGGCCGCACGGTGGTGACGGACAAGGACGGCGCGTTCAACTTTCTCCGCCTGCTGCCCGGCACCTATCAGGTGAGCGCCGAGGCCCAGGGGCTGGGAAACATCCAGCGCGAGGCCGTGGTGGCGCTCGATAAAGACACCCAGGTCGAGCTCTCGCTCCGGCCCCAGGTGGCGGGGGAGATCACGGTCACCGAGGCGCTGCCGCTGATCGACGTCAGATCCAGCGAGGCGCAGGTCAACTTCACGAACGACCAGATCGAGGACCTGCCGGTGGCGCGCAACTACAAGGGGCTCTTCGCGCTCGCTCCCGGGGTGCCCGACAACGGGCGGCAGTCCCCCAACGCCGGCGGCTCGCGGATGGACAACCTCTACCTGGTCGACGGCATCAACGTCACCAATCCGGATTTTGGGGACATCTATCCGAACGACCTCACGGAGCTCGACATCAAGGAGGTCAGCATCGTGCGGGCGGGCATCTCCGCCGAGTTCGGCCGCGCGGGAGGCATGGTGGTCAACGCCATCACCAAGTCGGGCACCAACGAGCTGCGCGGCGAGGCACGGGGGGAGTACCAGCCGTCGAGCTTCGTGGCCGCCAGCAAGGACCCGAACGTCAAGAACACCCCGGACACAAACTTCATCGGTCTCGCGCTCGGCGGCCCCATCGTGCACGACCGGCTCTGGTTCTACGGCTCGGCGAGCCGCCCGTCGACCACCCTCACCGACCGGCACAACAACCTGGGCGCGATCCCCGATCAGGAGATCACCACCAAGGAGTACTTCGGCAAGCTGACGGCCAACCCGAGCGCCAACCACTTCATCAACGCCTCGCTGCGCTCGCGCGACACCTCGTTCGACGGCGTCAACATCACGTCGACCTCGGCTCCGAGCGTGGGGACCAACGACGCGAAAAAGTATCTCCTGGGCACCGTCGCCTGGACGTGGAACCTGACCGCCGACAGCTTCGTGGAGGCCAAGTACAACCACGACAAGGAGGAGAACTCGACCGATCCGTTCACCAATCTCGGCTACCGGCCGGCCTTCAACGCGGCGCGGCCGGACCTGGTGGGGCAGTTCACCACCACGCCGGACTTCATCATCGGCGGCGCCACGGGGGTGGGGCAGACGGTGGGCGGCGCGGTGCTGGCGATCAACAATCAGGATTACACCCGCGACGAGGGGCGGGCGACCTATCAGACCTTCAAGACGTGGGGAAATTCGCGCCACGACCTGCGGACGGGTCTCACCTACGAGGACAGCTCCGAGCGTCTGGAGCGGCGCGCCAACGGCTGGGGGACGATCACCTGGAACCCCACCACCCGGCAGTTCACGGCGAGCTACAACTCCCAGCAGCCGCCGCACACCGGCCGCGGCACCTCCTACGGCGCCTTCCTTCAGGATCAGATCGCGTTCAGCGAGCGGTTGACGCTCACCCTGGGCGTGCTCGACAACAAGGATGAATATTTCGGCGAGGTGAACGGCGCGACGCCCGGCACCAAGCAGAAGAAGAAGATCCTCACCTTCGACTGGGGCCAGGAGATCCAGCCGCGCTTAGGGATCGCCTATGTCCCGCGGCCGGAGCTCGGAGACAAGGTCTATTTCAACTTCGGCCGTTATTACAATACCGAGAACAAATCGCTCGGCCGGGCGGCCTCGCCCACGCGCCTCTTCACTACCCGGGCGACCTTCGACGCCGCGGGAAACCTGATCCTTCCCGAGGTCCCCCAGGCCAACACGCAGAGCAAGACGATCGATCCCGGGCTCGATCCGCAATTTACGGACGAATACCTCCTCGGCTACGAGCGGCCGTTCGGCGCCACCTGGTCGGCCGATCTCTGGGGGATGTACCGCGACGTGGGCAACATCTACGAGGACGTGAGCCGCGACGGGCTCGGCAACGGCCCCTTCCACGTCGCGCAGCTTCCGGACGCCTACCGGCGCTACAAGGCCGTCACGCTGGAGGTGAATCGCCGGCCGGCGAACGACCGCTTCTATCATCTGTCGGTCAACGCCAGCTACACCTGGAGCCGGCTGACCGGCAACTGGGACATTGACTTCGGCGGCGACTCGCCGTTCTATAACTCTTCGTTCATCCAGGACGGCCCCGGCGTGCTGATCACCGACAATCGGAACGGCATCCTGCGCGGCGACCGCACGCACGTGGCCAAGCTCTTCGCCACCATCCGGCCGGCCGACGCCTGGACGATCGGCACCTACGCCTACTTCCAGAGCGGCGGCGCCTGGGAGGCCCGGGGCCTCCCCGATCCGAACGTGTCGAGCAGCTCCTACGTGCGCTACCTGGAGCCGGCCGGCTCCCGGCGGATGCCCGACTTCTACGGCCTCGACCTGCTCACCTCGTATGAATTCCGGCTCTCCGAGGTCGGGCTGGAGCTGGAGGCGCGGGTGACCAACCTCTTCGACCGCCAGGTGCCGCTGGCCGTGGACGACCGCCAGGTGCTCGGCCGGCCGGTGCCCTACGTGCCCAACAACCCGAACTTCGGCAAGGGGACGGTCTTCACCTCGCCGCGGTCGCTGGTGCTGTCGGTGATCGTGCATTACCACTAGGTCCGCGATGCGATAGGGTCTCCGCATGGAGATCCGGGATTTCGCTCTGGACCTCGTCACCACCGAGGACCTCGTCCGGAAGCTCGGAGCCCCGCCGGCCGGGCTGACGGACGAGGACCCCGGCCCCCCGCTGCGGATCGAGCGGCCGGGCCGTCCCCCGGATCTGCGGTTCCAGCGCGTCGAGGTGCCGTCGATCGAGGGGATGCCCGATCCGGCGCAGCGGTCCCGCATCCTGCACGCCCTGGCCAATCACGAATTGCAGGCGGCCGAGCTGTTCGCCTGGGCCCTGCTGGCGTTTCCGGACGCGCCGAAGGAATTCCGCCAGGGCCTCCTGCGCATCCTGGCCGACGAGCAGCGGCACACCCGCATGTACATCGCGCGGTTGGAGGACGCGGGCGCCCGCTTCGGCGACTATCCGGTCAACGGCTATTTCTGGAGCAAGATCGAATCGATCACCACGCCCCTGCGCTTCCTCTGCGCCATGTCGCTCACCTTCGAGAACGCCAATCTCGATCACACGCTGGAGTACGAGGAGGCGGCCCGGCGGGCGGGGGACGCGAAGACGGCGGCGGTGATCGAGCGCGTCCATCTGGATGAGATCGAGCACGTCCGCTTCGGCTGGACCTGGCTGCAAACTTTCAAGAAGGAAGACGAGCCTGCCTGGGACGCCTATCGCGCCAACCTCACCTGGCCGCTCCGCCCGGCGAAGGCCCGGGGGCGGACCTTTCACCGGGAAGAGCGGGAGGCGGCGGGGCTGGATGCGGAGTTTATCCGGAGGCTGGAGGAGGAGGGGGGGTAGGACACGGACGAGCAGGACCCGCACGGACGACCACGGACAACAAGGACAGAGGAGCCGTCCTGTTTTCCGTCCTTGTCGGTCCGTGTTCGTCCGCGCGGGTCCGTGCCCGGCTGATTCACCATGCGCCGCATCCTCGCCAACCTCCTCTGCGAGGACGAGCTCGCCGGCCGCCGGAGCTCGCCGCCCCGGGCCGTGCTGGAGACGGTCGCCCGGATGGCGCCGTTGCTGCGCGTCTTCGCCCGCGAGGGGGACCGGCTGTGGAGCCCGGCGCCGGGTCCGGATCTCGAATCGGGCCCTCTCCGCGCCCTGCCTCCCGCGGACGAGGTCCTCGCCTGGTGCGAGACGCCCTCGGCCCTGGAGCACCGTGGAGGCCCGCGCCGTCCCACCACGATCGACTGGGGCGCCCCGCTCCATGATCTCGTCTGGCAGCTCCCGACGCCCTCGCCCGCCGTCGTGGCCACCGTGCATCACCGCGCCTTCCATCTCCAGGTCGCCAAGTCGATCGGCTGCGCGCTGCCCGGAGCGCGGATGGTGGAGTCTCTACCGGAGCTCGACCGCATCCTCCGGGAAGCGCCGCCGGCCTGGGTCGTCAAGGCGCCCCTCTCCGCCTCGGGCCGCTCCCGGTTTATCGGGAAAAGCGTCGAAAGGAACGGCCCTTCGCTGACCGATCACAAATCGCGCCGCACCGTGGAACGACTCTTCGATCATCACGGTCCCCTCCTCTTCGAGCCCTGGCTGGAGCGGACGGCGGACTTCGGCGTCTCCGCGCTCCTCGGTCCGGACCAGCTCAAGATCGTGGGCGTCCACGGCCAGCGGATCGACCGCAAGGGGCAGTTCGCGGGGATCGATCTCCATCCCGATCTCTCTGGGCAGGACCGGGATCGGCTTCTGAAAACCACGGAGGCGGTCGCGGCGGCCCTGCGCCGGGCCGGCTACGTGGGCCCCTTCGGGATCGACGCCTGGCGCTATCGCCGCGAGGACGGAGCGCTCGTCCTCCATCCCCTGGGGGAGATCAACGCCCGCATGACCTTCGGGCTGGTGGCGTGGACGGCGGCCGGCCGGCTCGATCCCGCGGGCGAGAGATCCGGCTAACCAATCTTCAGGGATCAGTGTCTCCTCCAAAGGATCGATTTTGGCTTCCCTGGCGGAGGAATGACGATGATCATCAAGCGAAAGCAGTCACGGCTGAAGCGGCTCGGCTCCGTGACCTATGTTGGCTCTGTTGCCCTTGCGGCGATGGCTCTCCTGTGCTGCTCAAAGCAGCAGCCCCAGGCTGCACAGGTTGCTCAAGGCAAGACCGATCAAGCGGAGGTCGACGGCTTGAAGCAGCAGGTCACCCAGCTCCAGGATGCGGTCTCCAAGAAGAACATGGCGATCGAGAAGCTCCAGCAGCAGACGGCTCCCACGGCCAACACGGTGCCCACGGTATCAGTCTCTCCAGGGCAAGCCGCAGCTCCGCCGGCCGCCGCCGAAACGGCACCTCTCCCCCAGCACGCTGCTCAATTCGTCACAGAGCAAGAGATCATGTTCCAGCTCAAAGGGTGTGCATTGTCGGGCTCACTGATGAAATGCGACCTTCTCGTCACCAACAAGGAAGGTGACAAAAAGGCCGGTTTTGGTCGTAACGAAAGGTCGAGAGCCATTGACGATGCGGGGAAAGATTATCCCGCAACGTCTTTCACTCTAGGTGCGGACGTCGGTACCTATTCGGTAGAAACCACCCTGCCCAGTGACGTTCCTGTCGCGGGACAGGTTCAGTTCGAAGGCATAAAGCCCGGCACGAAAAGAATCCGGTTATTGGAGATGGCCTGGTGGGTCAGCGATTCAAAAGGGTCACGACACACCATCATCAAGTTTGCCAATATTGATTTGTGATCCTGTGCACCTGTGCTGCGCCGGCGTCTGGCTGCTATACTCGGAGCCTCCCTTCAAGGAGGCCCAACGTGAAACGAGCCTACACTGCCTTGGCCCTGCTCCTGACCGCTCCCTCCGCCCTCTTCGCCTGGGGCGCGAACGGACACCGGATCGTCGGCCGGATCGCCATGAACCACCTGACGGACGAGGCGGCCCGCGGCGTCCAGTGCCTGATCGGCCCCGAGGGGCTCGATCAGGTGAGCACCTGGCCGGACGAGATCCGCTCCGATCCGGCATGGAGCAGGGCGACCCCCTGGCACTTCATCAGCATCGACGACAACGAGACCCTGGAGACCACCCAGCGCGATCCCAACGGCGACGTGCTGGAGGCGATCCAGAGGTTCTCCAACGTACTGCGCGACCCGCAGGCCAGCCGGGAGTCGAAGCAGGAAGCCCTGAAGTTCCTCGTCCATTTCGTGGGGGACGTCCATCAGCCGCTGCACGTGGGCCGGCGCGCCGACCGCGGCGGGAACAGCATCAAGGTGACCCTGTTCGGCCAGGAGACGAACCTCCACTCGGTGTGGGACGCCGGGCTGATCGACAACGAGAAGCTCAGCTTCTCGGAATTCGCCGCGTTCATCGATCACCCCACGCTCAAGGAGATCCAGGCCTGGCAGAGCTCGACTCCGGCCGACTGGGCCAAGGAGTCCAAGGCCGTGCGGGACCGGGTCTACAAGACCGGCGACGGCAAGCTCAGCTTTGAGTACGACTACGTGGAGATCCCGCTGATCAAGCAGCGTCTCCTGCAGGCGGGGGTGCGGCTGGCGGGGCTCCTCAACTCGATCTTCGCTGAAGCCGGGCCGTCGATCCCGGACCGGACGCTATCCGCCGCTCCCCACAATCCCTAGGATCTCCCGCCCGTACTTCTGCACGATCGTGGGGCCGATGCCGGGGACGTTGAGGAGGTCGCTCTCGGTGCGGGGCCGGGTGGCAGCGAGGGCGGCCACGGCGCGGTCGGTGAGGATGCGGAAGGCCGGCACGCGGCGGCGCGCGGCCTCGGCGCGCCGCCAGACCTTGAGCGCTTCCACGACCTGCGGCGAGACGTGCGCCAGGGATTCAGACGCCAGGCTGTCCTGCATCAGCCCGGCGGCGATCTTCTTGCGCACGGCCCGCGTCTCCCCCTTGTCGGGACGCTCCCGCGGCTGCCGCTTCTTGCGGGTCCGCGGCATCTCGTCCGACATCTCGACGCGCGCGATGGACCCGGCGTCCCCCCGGTACCCCTCGGGGGTCAGCATCGCCCGCTGGAAGTGGATGGTGCGCCCCTCTTTCTCGAAGTTGTCCTCGACGATCCGGAGCAGGCCGGCGCGGACCATGCCGCTCAGGAGGCGCTCGAAGGACTTGCGATCGGAGAGCTCCTCGGGGCAGGTCTCGCGGTAGAGCTGGCCCGTGGACTGGCCGTCCCGCCCGCGCAGCGCGGTGAGCACCCGGTCCACCAGATCCGTCTCCAGCGCGTTGAGCGGGCGCATGCGGCGGACCCCGCAATCCGCGGGCGCGCAGACGTCGCAGATCCCGCACTGCAGCCCTGAGTCCTCCTGATCGCCGAAGTGGCGCACCAGGTGGAGCATGCGGCAGCCGCGGGACTCGGCGTAGCGGACCATCATCTCGAGCTGCTCGAGCTTGTGGTCCCGCTGGGCGAGATAGGGCTTCTGCCAGCCGGCCGCCCCCACCGCGACGTTGCCGTCCGCGTCGATCAGGGCGCCACCGTGGATCCAGAGCTTCTCCAGGGAGCGCTCGAACAGCTCCTCGTCCATGCCGAGGCGCTTGCGGATCTGGCCGTCGACCTGGGGCTCGGGCTTGAGCGCGCTGTAGATCCGGGCCAGCTCTCCGGCGTCGGGATAGTCCCGACCGTGGAACCACTCGTGGTTGCGGCGGTCGGCGAAGGAGTAGAGGAGGATGGCGCGCGAGGGCTTGCCGTCCCGGCCGGCGCGGCCGATCTCCTGGTAATACCCCTCGACGCTGCCGGGCAGGCCGGTGTGGATCACCGTGCGCACGTTCGGCTTGTCCACTCCCATGCCGAAGGCGATGGTGGCCACGATCACCTCCAGGCGGCCGGAGAGGAACCCCGACTGCACCCGCTCGCGCTCGTACGGGGTCATGCCCGCGTGGTAGGCGGCGGCGGGGAAATCCTCCTGCAGCGCGGCGCCGAGGGCGTCCGCCTCCTTGCGGGTGGGCGCGTAGACGATCGCCGGCCGGCGCTCCGGATCGGAGAGGATCTTGCGCACCGCGTCGCCGCGCTCGGAGGGGCGCATCTCCACCACCTCGACGGCGATGTTGGTGCGCCGGAAGCCGTGGATGAACCGCCCCGCGTGGGCCAGGCCGAGCTGGCTGGCGATGTCGTCCTGCACCCGCGGGGTGGCGGTGGCGGTGAGGCCGATCACCGGCGCCGGCCGCAGCAGGGGGATGCGCTGGCCCAGCAGCCGGTAGTCGGGCCGGAAGTCGTGCCCCCACTGGGAGATGCAGTGGGCCTCGTCGACCGCGATGAGCACCGGCTTGCGCTTGGCGAGCATCTCGGGGAATCCGGGGACGGAAAGCCGCTCGGGGGCGATGAACAGGTAATCGAGCCGCCCCGCCAGATAGTCGACGCAGACCTGCCGCGAGGCCGACCGGTCCCGCCCCGAGTGGATCCGCTCGGCGCGCAGCCCCAGCTCGCGGAGCTTGCCGACCTGATCCTCCATGAGCGCGATGAGCGGCGAGACGACCAGCGTGGTGCCGCCGCGGGCCAGCCCGGGGAGCTGGTAGCAGAGGGATTTCCCCGCTCCCGTGGGCATGACGAGGAGGACGTCCTTCCCCTCCACCACCGCCCGGCAGACCGCCTCCTGATAGGGACGATAGGTGGGGAGGCGGAAGGTGGTGTGGAGGAGGTGGTCGAGACCAGCTCCCCCTCCCGAACCCTCACCCCCCGGCCCCCTCTCCCGTCCCCTCCCCTCCTCCCGCGCCGGGAGAGGGGGAGGAAGACGAATGTCCTTCGACCGGGAAGTCCTTGCGCAGCGGATGGCCGTCGAACCCTTCCCAGAGGAGGAGG
>DASXJP010000012.1:0-2971 GCA_036497345.1 Thermoanaerobaculia bacterium | reverse complement strand
GTTGAGCGAGCTGGCGTTGTCGCCGAACACGGTCGAGTAGCCGAGGAGGATCTCGGTCTTGTTCGAGGTGCCGAGCACCAGGGCGTCGAGCTTCTTGGCCTGGTCGAAGAGGATGGTCATCCGCTCGCGGGCCATCTTGTTCCCCCGCCGTTCGGCGGCAGCGTCCGGCTCGATCGCGAAGTAGGCGTCCACCATGGGGGAGACGTCGATCATCCGGTGCGGGATGCCGAGGTGCTCGGCCACCGCCCGGGCGTCGCGCTCGGACTCCGGCGACGAGGTGCGGTAGGGGAGGAGGAAGCCGTGGACCCGCTCGGGGCCCAGCGCCCGGACGGCGAGGGCGGCCGAGAGCGAGGAGTCGACGCCGCCGGAGAGCCCCACGACCACCCCCTGGGTGCCGGAGGTCTCGACGGCGTCGCGGACGAAGCTCGTGAGCACCGCCTCGGCCAGCGGCGCGTTGAGCTCCAGGCGCCCGCGGACCTGCTCGCGCCGGATCACGCCGCGGGGCCCTCCGCTGGGCCCTCGATATCGAAGCGCTCGTCGTCGAGCAGCGGCAGGCGCCAGCGCAGGCGGTCCGAGTCGCGCAGGTCGATCTCGGTCACCAGCAGGTGCTCTGCGAGCAGCGGCGCGCTGCCGGCGATCTCCCCGCCGGGACGCAAGACGTGGCTGCCGCCCGGATAGAAGGACCCCTCCTCCCAGCCCACGCGGTTGCAGTAGACGACCCAGCAGGTGTTGAGCAGGGCCGTGGCGCGGGTGAGCGTCTGCCAGCTCTCGTGGCTCTCGGGCAGGGCCCCCGCGCCGATGCGGCCGGGAGCGGCCGAGACGACGATCAGCAGCTTGGTGCCGGCCACCGCCAGGCGCCGCGCCAGCTCGGGGTGCCAGAGGTCCTCGCAGATCAGGAGCCCGGCCGTCCCCCAGGGGAGGCGGAAGGCCTCCAGCTTCCGGCCGGCGCTGAAGAAGCGCTCCTCCTGGAAGATGCCGTAGGTCGGCAGGTAGAGCTTGCGGTGGACGTGCGCGGCCTTGCCCTCGGCGAGCAGGACGGCGCTGTTGTGCAGCACTCCGCGCTCCCCCTCCTCCACGAAGCCCACCACCACGCGTATGGGGCCGGCCGCCTCGGCCAGCCGCGCCAGCACGGGCGAGCCGAGCGGCAGCGCCACCCGCGGGGTCAGGTGGAGGAGCCGGTAGCCGGTCAGCGACAGCTCGGGGAAGACCAGGAGGTCGACGCCGGCCTCCCGCGCCCGGGCGATCCAGTCGAGGTGGCGCCCGGCGTTACGCTCAACGTCTCCCAGGCGGCCGTCGATCTGCGCGAGGCCGATCTTCAGCAGGGTCGGGGTTTCGGCCATGATCGGGGCGGATGCTAGCATGGACCCATGAAGACCGACGCGCGCTCTCTCCGGCCGGTCCTCGCGCCGGCCCTGCTCGTTTTCGTCCTGGTGAGCCCACCCGTCACCGGCCAGACCGCCGGCCCGCAGAGGCCGGCTCCCAAGGCTCCGGCGAAGGTGACCGTGCAGCCGCCGCCGCCGCCGTCCGGCAAGACCGCGCTCCAGGACCGGGTGCTCGCCGTGGTGGACGAGGACCCGATCCTCGCCTCCGACGTCGAACGGGTCATCCGGCTGGGTCTCGACCAACCGCAGCCGGGCGAGACCGACGAGCGGTTCCGCCGCCGGGTGCTCGACGATCTGATCGACGAGCGGCTGCGGTTCCATGAGGTCGACCGCTTCAACTTCGAGCAGGTGCCGGTCGACGACATCCAGAAGCGGGTCGCCGAGATCCGTGCCCACTACCCGGACGAGGCGTCGTTCCAGAAGGCTCTGAAGGAGGTGGGGCTCGACCTCAAGGGGCTGCGCCAGCTCGTCGCGCGTCAGCTCCTGGTGTTGACCTACGTGGACGAGCAACTGGGCGCCAACGTCTTCGTGGAGCCGGACGACATCAACCGCTACTACCGCGACGTGCTCACCCCCGAGATGCGCAAGCGAGGCCAGCAGCCGCCTCCGGTGGAGGAGGTGCGCGAGGATATCCGCGAGACCCTGAAGCAGCAGAAGATGACCCAGGAAATGACGCGGTGGACCAAGGAGCTCCGCGAGAAGGCGGACATCGTGGTCTACTCCGGCAACCCGAAACCCAATCAGCCGCTGCCGCCGGTGGTCAAGACGATCCAGGGGAAGCCCGGCGCGAAGCCGGAGGCGAAGAAGGCTCCGGCGGGTCAGAAGCCGCCGCGATAGCCGCCCGGGCATCAATGCCCGGGCGACCCTAATACAGCTCCCCATACTGCTCCCAAGACCCCACCACCCGCCGGACGTAGTCGCGGGTCTCGTCTGTGCCGAGCTTGGTGTAGAGCTCCTCGGGCTCCTGGGTGAAGCACTGGCTTCGCCGGAGCACCGTCTCGGCCTCGCCGGCGTCGTAGGCGGCGACGGCGGCGAGCGCGTTGCCGGAAAAATCCTTGAGCAGGGCCCCGAGATAGGCGGCGCCGAGGGTGATCGAGACCTCGGGCCGGTAGAGGTCCTCGGTGGTGAGGCGCTGCAGGTTGAGCTGGATCGCGAGACGGCGCGCCGTGGTGAGCGAGAGATGGGTGAGGCCGCGGCTCGAAGCCGGAGAGAGCATCGAGGTGTCGAAGCGGCTCTCCTCCCGGATCAACGCCACCAGCAGGTTGGAAGGGACCCCGTGGATCGGGCCCACGGCCACGATGTTCTGACGGTAGGGGAAGGGGTAGAGGAGCCGCCGGAATTCGGCGGGCTGGAGCGCCAGGGGGACCCGGGACGGGGCGCGCGCCCGCAACGCCTCCGCCATCGCGATCGATCCCGCGACGTCGCCCCCGCGGGCGAGCAGCAGGGCGCCGGTGAAGCCGAGCGGCGGATCGGAGAGCGGAAAATGGGTCCGGATCGCCGCCGAATCCGAATGCCAGACGCCCAGGGCGAGCAGCATCTCCTCCGGCTTGGTCAGGGGCTTGTCCCAGAGCGGCCAGCTCCGCACCGGC
>DASXJP010000011.1:0-7783 GCA_036497345.1 Thermoanaerobaculia bacterium | reverse complement strand
GCTCAACCGGCTCTTCTATCTCGCCCTGGCCGCCCTGTTCGGCTGGATCGCCGGCCGCTTCCTGCTCCGCCGCGACCGCGACCGGCTGCACCCCGTGCTCCCACCCGCCGAGCGCCGGCGGACCCTCCGCGCCGGCGGCGCGCTCGCCCTGCCGCCGCTGGTGCTCGGCTTCATCCTCTGGGGCGAGGTCAACCGCGGCTTCCAGGGCGCCACGGTGGAGAAAGAACGGAAAGAGTATTGGCAGAAGAACCTCAACACCTGGACCGGCCAACCGCTGCCGTACGTCACGCGGGTGGAGATGGATCTCGATCTCGACCCCGGCACGCGCGGATTCCGGGCGAGCGGCTTCTACGATCTGCAGAACCAGAAGAACCAGCCGCTCTATTGGTTCCCGGTCACCGGCGGCACCGCCTGGTCAGGGCTGGCCTGGACGCTGAACGGTCAGCCCTACAAGCCCGAGGACCGCTCGCACCTCTACGTCTTCCGGCCGGCGAAGCCGCTGGCGCCGGGAGAGTCCGTACGGCTCGGCTTCCGCTACCGGGGGACGATCCTCCCCGGAATCTCCAGGAACGGCGGCAATCTGCCTCTGGGCGAGTTCCTGCTCCCCTCGGGAGCGATCCTCACCGGCCGCAACCCCGACTTCGTGCCCAAGATCGGCTTCGATCCCAAGATCGGCGTGGAGGAGGATAAGAACCGCTCGGAGCCGCGGATCTATCCGCCCCATTCCTATGACGGGATCACCGACGCCGAGCTCGACCGCTCGGCGTTCACGCAGAAGATCCGCATCACCTCGCCGGCCGATTACATCGTGAATTCGACCGGCGTCCTGACCTCAGAATCGGTACAGAACGGCCGGCGCGTCCGGGTCTGGGAGAGCGACTACCCGCTGCGGGTCTTCAACATCGCCGCCGGCAGCCACTGGGCGGTGAAGCGCGGGCCGGGCACCGCCGTCTACTACGATCCGCGCCAGCCCTACAACGTCGACAGCCTGCTGGAGGCCCTGAACGGCGCGCGCCGCTACTATGCCCAGTGGTACATGCCCTATCCCTGGCGCGAGCTGCGGCTCAATGAGTTCCCGGCCTACGCCGAATACGCGCGGGGGAACGCCACCAACATCTTCTTTTCGGAAGGGGTGGGTTTCCTGGCCCAGCGGACGCCGGAGCGGGACGTGGCGTTCACCATCGCCGCTCACGAATCGGCCCATCAATGGTGGGGGCACATCATGCAGGGAGGCGAGGGGCCGGGCGGGATCGTCCTCGCCGAAGGGGCGGCGAACTTCGCCACCATGATGCTTCTCGATCAGATGCGCGGCCCCCAGCCGCGGCAGACCTTCGCCGCGGACATCGAGGCCGATTACGGCGAGAATCGCCAGCCGAGCGACGAGAAGCCGCTCACCGAAACCCTGGAGCTCGAAGGCCGGCGGGGCGACGTCACGGTCATCTACAACAGGGGCGGCTGGGCGCTCTGGATGCTCTATCAAAAGATGGGGAAGGACGCCTTCCTCGCCGGCGTCCAGCAATTCTTCCGGACCTATCACAATAATCCCGATCATCCGGTGATCGAGGATTTCGTCGCCGTGCTGCGCCCCTACGCGCCGGACAAGGCGGCGTTCGACGACCTCGTGCAACAGATGTTCTTCCAGACGGTCACCCCGGAGTATCAGATCGAGGAGCAGAGCAAAAGGCCACTGGGTGGGGGAGCCTGGGAGGTCACCGCCAAGCTGACCAACGCCGGCACCGGCCGTTTCCCGGTTGAAGTGGCAGCCACCCGGGGGCCGCGGTACGACGACAAGGGGAAGACCTCGCCCGAGTACCACGACACCCGGACCACGGTGGTCCTGGGAGCCGGGCAATCCCAGGTGGTCCACATCCGCTGTGCCTTCGAGCCCCAGCGGATCGTGGTGGACCCGGACGTGAACGTGCTGCAGCTTCAGCGGCGGGCGGCCTCGGCAAGGTTGTAGGCCCGCCCGCCGCGGTCCCTCAGCGCCTGCCCTTCACGAGGAATACGTCATAAGCGAAGCTCCGCCGCTGATCGGCGAAGGTCACCGCCGCCCGGTAGCGGAATTCGTTGCCATGCTCGTCCCGGCGGTGCGCCTGCTCGAATTGGAGATCGATCGCGGTCACCTTCCAGTCCGCCAGCGACCAGAGCTCCAACGGGTCGGCCACCCCGTCGTGATTGAGGTCGATCCAGAGCTGAAGCGCGGGGAAGATGAGATCATCGGCGGTCAGCTTCCCGTCGCCGTTCCCCCCCATCTCCGGCCGATCGAATTCCGCCAGCGCCAGGAAGCCGTTGCGGATCCGGGAACGGGGCTGCAGCGTCCAGTTACCGAACATCTCGAGACCGTTGTCGATCTTGCCGTTCAAGTTGCGATCGAGCACCAGAAAAGCGTTCTGGGCGCCTTTCTGCGTCCAACCGAGCTTCTCCTTCGCCTTGTCGCCGTTGATGTCGAACTTCACCCCGTCCTCCGCCCCGGTGAGGCGGAACCCTTTGCCGCCGAGGTCCACGAGGATTGGGCTGTTGCCGTCGCCGAGACAGAGGCAGAGGCTGGGCTCCCACCAGCCGCCCAGCTCGCAACTGGCGATCGTCTCGGGTGTCGCGTCGGGACAGTTGCCGGGCTTCGGGCCGCCACCACCAGAGGGGTTGGGATCGGGGGGGGAAAAGAAACAGCTCTGGGTCACGGGATTCCAGATCCCCCAGTTGTCGACGCAGTCGTGACAGAGAAACTGATCGCGGTCGAACTCTACCTGCCCGAGCGGGCTTTGCACCGCGACATACGCACCCACCATCGCGGCCGTGCAGTACTGTGTGAAATCTTCGGGGGAGATGCCGATGGCGGCCAGCTCGTCCCGGGTGGCGTTCTCCACGCACCATTCCTCGAGCCGCTGCAGGAGAACGAGGTCGCAGGTATCCTTTTGAGTCGGCAGAGTGGGAACGAAGTGAGCACAGGTGCTGTAGCACACGTCGTGAGCAAAGCAGGCGCCCCCGAAGAGCCCGTCGAGCGAAACCTGCAAGACCTCCATTCCCGGGAAGCTCAACCCCGCTGGAATGACCGAGCAGCCGTCATAGCCATGGACGGACCGCATCCCGCCAGTCAACAGGAACAGCAGGGCACCCAGCGCAATCACGGACCGCGGTTTTTGCAATTTCATGCCGATCCTCCTTGAGAGTGGTGGTTTGTTCCTCTCCTATCCCCTAAGCGAGAGAGAAGGGGGAAAGCGATCACCCACTGGCCGCCCACTCGCGATACGATCCCCCCGCTCACGTCGCGCCCTTCTACCCGGAGGATTCCGATGCGTCGATTCGCCCTTGCCGTCCTGCTGTCCGCGTCCGCCTTGGCCGCCGCCGCCCAGCCGCAGCCCCGCGTCCCGGCCGAGTTGAAGCCCGACCTCAACCAGCCCATCGACGCCGACGCCACGGCGAAGATCCGCAAATACACCACGGCGCCCGAGTTCAACTCGCCGCTCACGGACTACCTGCCGGCCTCGAAGACCGTGCCGGCCCCCAGCGCCGTCCTCGGCGACGTGTCCGGGGCGCCGGGCATCCTGCCCTACGTGGCGGACGTCAACCGCTACTTCCGCATGCTGGCGGCGGCCAGCCCCCGGGTGCGGGTGATCTCGATCGGGGTGAGCGAGGAGGGGCGCGAGCGGATCGCCGTGGCGGTCAGCTCCGAGAAGAACCTCGAGGAGCAGAAGGCGAACGACGCGCGGCTGGCCGAGCTCGCGGATCCGCGACTCCTCAAGCTCGACGACCAGCGCGCCGAGCCGCTGGTCACGTCGAGCGTGCCGGTCTACTACATCACGGGCACCATCCACTCCCCTGAGACCGGCGCGCCCACCGCCCTGATGGAGCTCGCCTACCGGCTGGCGGTCGACGAGAGCCCGTACATCCGCTCGATCCGCGACAACGTGATCACCCTCATCACCCCGGTCGTCGAGGTCGACGGCCGCGACCGCATGGTGGACGTCTACCGCTGGCATCTCGCCCATCCCAAGGCCGTGCCGCCCCGCCTGACCTATTGGGGGCACTACGTGGCGCACGACAACAACCGTGACGCCATGGGGCTGACCCTCTCCCTCTCCCGCCAGGTGCTCGACACCTACATCGGCTGGCACGCCCAGGTGCTGCACGACCTCCACGAGTCGGTGCCGTTCCTCTACGACAACACCGTGGGCGACGGCCCCTACAACGCCTGGGTCGATCCCATCCTCACCAACGAATGGCAGCTCTTCGGCTGGATGAACGTGGCCCAGATGACCAAGTACGGCATGCCGGGCGTCTTCACCCACGGCGATTTCGACACCTGGAGCCCGGGCTACCTGATGTTCCTGGCGGCGATGCACAACGGCGTCTCGCGCCTCTACGAGACCTTCGGCAACGGCGGCGCCGACACCGAGCAGCGCGAGATCCCGCCGGGGCAGGCCGAGCGCACCTGGTACCGCCAGGACCCGCCCTACCGCACCGTCACCTGGTCCCAGCGCAACAACAACAATTACGAGCAGACCGGCCTCCTGGTCTCGCTCGCCTTCGTGGCCGAGAACCGCGAGCTGCTGCTGCGAAACTTCTGGGAAAAGAGCAAGCGCTCGCTCCGCAAGCCCGAGAACGAGGGGCCGGCGGCGTACGTCCTGCCCGCGGACGACCGGCGGCCGGGCGCCCAGGCCGAGCTCCTGCGCGTCCTGCGGCTCCAGCACGTCGAGATCTCGCGCGCCGACAAACCGTTCACGGTGGCCGTGCCGGCGCCGAAAACCGAGAGCAAAGACAAGGATAAAGACAAGGCCAAGGACAAAGAAAAGCCGGCTACCGTCCAGCGGACGTTCCCCGCCGGCAGCTACGTCGTGCGCATGGACCAGCCCTACAGCCGCGCCGCGGACGCCCTGCTCGACCGCCAGTACTGGAGCCCGGACGATCCCCAGAAGCGCCCGTACGACGACACCGGCTGGTGCTTCCCCGCGCTGTTCGACACCGAGGCCGTGCGCGTCACCGACCGCCAGGTGCTGTCAGCGGCCCTGAGCCGCGTCGAGGCGCCGGTCCACCCGCGCGGCGGCGTCTCAGGGAGCGGCTCCACGTTCGTGATCGCCCAGCGTGGGGACGACGCCATGCTCACCCTGCGCTTCGCCCTCGGGGACGCCAAGGTTGAAGCCGCCGCCGAGCCTTTCAAAATCGGGAAGCAGGACTATCCGCGCGGCACCTGGCTGGTGCGGGGGATCGCCAAGGACGCCCTCGACCGCGCCGCCGCGGACGCCGGAGTCGCGGTGGAGGCCGTGGCCGACCTGCCGAAGATCGCGACGCGGCCGGTCGCCAAGCCGCGCATCGCGCTCCTGCACACCTGGCTCAACGCCCAGACCGAGGGCTGGTGGCGCCAGCGTCTCGACCTGTTGAAGATCCCCTACGACTACATCAGCACCCAGAAGGTCGCGGCGGATGCAAACCTCGCGTCCCGCTACGACGTCATCCTCTTCCCGCCCGTGGGCTTCGGAGATCCGCAGCGCATCGTCACCGGCATGCCCACGGCGTGGGGCGAGCCCATGCCCTGGAAGACGACGCCGGAGACCCCGAACCTCGGCAAGATCGACTCCACCGACGATCAGCGGCCGGGCTTGGGGCTCGCTGGGCTCGACCATCTGCGCCAGTTCGTGGAGCAGGGGGGCCTGCTGGTGGCCGTCGAGGACACGGCCCAGCTCATGATCCAGGCGGGCCTGGCGCCCGGCGTGCGCGTCGCGAGCCCCAAGGGGCTGAAGGTGGTCGGCACCGTGCTCGACGCCCGCTTCCCGGACGCCACCTCGCCGATCGCCGACGGCCTGGGGGACCGCCTGTCGGTCTACAGCGCCGACGGGATGAGCTTCGAGATCAGCAATTCGGCGGCCGGAGGCTGGCAGCAGGAAGAGGAAGAACGCCCGACCGGCCGCGGCGGCCCCAAGGACACGGACGAGCCGCAGGGCCGTCCTGCCCAGCCGCCGCCCCCCACGCTGGCCAAGGTCGAGCGCTGGGAAGCCCGTCCGCTCCGCACCGAGGAGCTGCGCAACAACCCTGCGGTGATCCCCGAGGCCCTCCGCCCGCGCACCCTGCTGCGCTTCGGAGACGCCGACGATCTCCTGGTCTCCGGCCTGCTGGAGCACGGAGAGCAACTGGCGAAGCGCGCCGCCGTGGTCGAGGTCCCGGTGGGGAAGGGGCACCTGCTCCTCTTCGCCATCAATCCGATCTGGCGCGGCTCGACGATCGGCAGCCATCCGCTGGTGTGGAACGCGATGTTGCAGCAGGGGGTGTGGGGGGTGGGGAAGTGATGGGAAGTGAGGCTTTGCTTGCCGGAAATGCTTGCGGTCACTAAAATAGAGGCCTACCGAGAGTCGAGATGGACGCGGTCAAGCTGAGGACGGCCGTATGAGCTTATCGGCTGGCGTCCTCCGCGATGATACCGCGCCAGCATTCGCGGGAGGCGAACGGTGTCTAAGAGGGTGTCTCGAAAGCCAACCCCGGAGGGGTGTAGGCATGTAGCCTGGGGCTTCAGCCCCAGGAACAAGTCCTCCCAATCAACCCAAAGCCCCGAAGGGGCGCAGGCAGCTCGGTCCGATCCGTTGGCTGCCTACGCCACTTCGGGGCTTGATGATTTCTTTGGGCTCCCCTGCCTGGGGCTGAAGCCCCAGGCTTTATGCCTGCGCCCCTGCGGGGCTGGCTTTCGAGACGCCCTCTAAGGCTTCGGCGGACAAATCGAATGACTGAGATCTTCGTCAGCTATCGTAGGGAGGATAGCAAGGCCTATGCGGGCTGGGTTTGCGACTTGCTGGTTCAGCACCTGGGGCCTGGCAAGATATTTAGAGATATCGATGGTATCCCGCCAGGTGAGGATTTTGGCAAGGTCATTGGGGATCGCCTCGCTGAATGCAAGATCTTCCTGGCGCTGATCGGCCCAGGCTGGTTGAAGGCCGGCAGTTGGCTACGCCGACGCCTGTTTCAGTCTGGTGATTTTGTGCGGTTGGAAATTTTCATCGCGCTCAGCCGTCAGATCGTCGTGGTCCCCGTCCTGGTGGACGGTGCCAGGATGCCATCAGCGAGATCACTCCCCAAATCGATCGTCGATCTCACGCATCTACAAGCCTTCACAATCTCGGAGAACCGGGTTCCCGAAGAAGTAGCTAAGCTCGTGGAAGAGGTGAAGCAGAACCTCGCGAAGGCCCCGTCGCTCGACGACAAAGCACTGCAAGCGGAACGGGAACGCGTCCAAGAGCTCATCAGCGCTGACCTTCGAGAGACACGCCGTCGCCGCAGGCGGGGCATGATAGCGGCTTGTTGGGTAGCAGCGTTAGTCGCGGCCGGTATAATGTTTTGGGCTGTTCGACAGCGCATCCCTGTCGGCCGGGAGGACGCCCCCACTAGAGGCGGATCGGATCCGGCCCGGGCTGTTAGCCCAACTTCGGCGGTTTTCCTGAGGAATCCCTGGAGAATCAGGGGTTGGCGGAGTTTTTCGTCACTATCCCCGGGTGTCCCCCTCCTGGGCCGGCAGCCAGGTCTTGATGGGAGGCATGACCTCCTCGGGGATGGCGAGGACGCGGTAGATGAGCCGCTGCTGGGGATCCGGCGTGGTGGCCCGGCGGATCTTCAGCAGGTTCCCATCGGTAGTCGGTAACACCGCGGTGACGACCTGATGGGTGCTCAGAGACTGTGAAGGAATCGCAGATCAGGGGGTAGATTCGCGAGGTTGGCAGGGCGGCGGGAGCCTTGGCGAGTTCGAGTGCAACGGGGGGATGGTGAAAAGAAGCGGCTTGGACGCAGGGTGGAGCGTCAGGGAGGG
>DASXJP010000010.1:0-7129 GCA_036497345.1 Thermoanaerobaculia bacterium | reverse complement strand
GTGATGCGCGAGACGTCCAGCAGGTCGTCCACCAGCCGGGCCAGGTGCTTGACCTGCCGCTCGACCATCTCGCGCGAAGGCTGGAAGGTGGGGTCGATCGTCTCGACTTGGCGCATCAGCTCGACGGCGTTGCGGATGGGGGCGAGCGGATTGCGCAGCTCGTGGGCGAGCATGGCGAGGAACTGGTCCTTGCGGCGGTCGGCGGCGAGCAGCTCCTCGGCGCGCCGGCGCAGCTCCTCCTCCAGCCGCCGCTGCTCGGCGGTGTCCTCGCGCAGCACCAGCACCGCGCCGGAGCATTCCTGATCGCTTTCCTGGCAGGGCTCCACGGTGAGCCGCATCGGGCGCGTCTCGCCGGCATCCTCGAGGAGGGCCGGGTGCTCGAGGATGGCCGGGTGCGTTGCCGCCGCGGCGAGATCCAGGCTCAGGGGCTGCCGGGTGGCCGCGTCGAGGAGGGGGAAGACGTCCTGGAGCGGCCGCCCCCGGGCGGCGTCGAGCGGCGCGCCGGCCAGCCGCTCGGCGGCCGGGTTCATGAACGTCACCCGTCCCTGGGCGTCCAGGGTGACGACGGCGTCTCCGATCTTGTCCAGCGCTATGCGAAGCCAGTCGCGCTGTCCGGGGCTGGCGGGATCTGACATCTGGATTTCCTTTCGCGCGCCCTCAAAAGATCTCAGGGGGCCTCTCAGCGGCCCCGAAAAGCATTTCATGAGAATGCACCTTCCTTACCGCGAATGTCCAGCCCTGGCAGCCTCACCGCCACGCCCGCGTATCCAGCTTCGGCGCCGCCATCACCCGGTAGTAGGGGAGGAGCCCGATCGTCGCATCCCAATAGGGGGTGCGGCGGAACCACCACTGATAGCGGGCGTTGGCGTCGGCGGCGAATTTCTCGTCCTTGAGGGCGGCGGCCCAGTCGGCGGCGGTCTTCGGGTCCTTGAGCATGTCGGCCGCGAGCCCCTCCAGCACCCGGGGGTCGATGTACTCCTTCCCCTCGAAGACGCTGGAGAGGAGCCCCCAGGAGAGGAGCGAGTCGCCCCCCTCCGGCTCCAGGAGCTGCACCGCCACCTCGAAGTCCGGCTGGTCCGCAGGCACCCAGAGGGCTCCGGCCGGAATCCGCCGGCGCTCCGTGGCGCGCTCGACTTTCGCGGTCACCCGCGTCAGCCCCTGGTAGGTGGCGGGGGCCGGCTTGGGCTCGGAGACGCGCATCGTCTCGACCTCCACCTCCGCTGGCTGGACGAGCCGCTGCACGCGCAGCCCGTGGCCGCGCAGCCGCTGCTCGATCTGCGGCCAGCCGGGGAGCACCAGGTAGCCGCGCGGGCGGGGGAGGGTCTTCACCGCCTTGGACTTGTGGTACCAGGGGACCTCCTTGGCGTCGAGCTCGCCGCGGCGGAAGAGGAGGAGCGGCTTACCCGCGACCACCGAGGTCTTCGTCTCTCCGGCGTAGACGGGGAGGCGGGCCCGGTCCGCCTGGTCGCTCTGCTCGAAATTGACCACCACCTCCGAGGGCGGGGCGTCCGGCTTGCCCTTGGCGATCTCGGCCTCCTCGGCCCGCTCCACGGCCTCGGGGAGGGCGTCCGGATCGCGCGCTATCTCATCAAGTAGCGCCACCAGGAAGGCGTGGGTGGCCATCACCCGCTGCTGGTACGGCTTGTAGGAGTGCGTCTCGACCAGCACCGACGGCCGGTTGCGCAGGGGGAAGTAGCCGGTGGAGTAGCGCGGCTGCCCCACCCAGGAGCTGAACCCCTTGGACGGATCGTTGCGCTCGACCAGGTCCACGTAGGGGCCGGTCCTGAACCCGGCCTTCTCCGTGGCCGCCAGCGCGGCCGGCAGATGGGCCCGCAGCCAGGCGTCGACCGGCGCCGGGGCCTGCGGCGCCTCGGCCCACGACCAGGTGAGCACCCAGTCCATGTCGATGCCGTCGGTGACGTGGTTGTCGATATGAAGATGGGGGCGCCAGTCGTTGACCAGGGCGATCAACGAGCGCGCCTCCTCGGAGGAGAGCTTCACGTAGTCCCGGTTCAGGTCGAGCCCGTTGGTGGTGCTGCGGAAGCCCATCCCCTGGCGCGGCCCATCCTGGTTGGGGCGGTTGAACGGGGAGACCCGCTCGTGCCCGTCGACGTTGTAGATCGGCAGCACCACCAGGGTGACGTGGTCCAGGATCTCCGGATGCTCCCCCGCCGCCAGCTCGCGGAGCAGGAGCAGGGAGGCGTCCTTGCCGTCGATCTCCCCCGCATGAATGCCGTTCTGGATCAGCACGATCGGCTTGTCCACCTTCCGCGCCTGGCGGCCGGTGAACGCCTTCTCGCGCGAGACCACCACGAACGGCATCGCCCGCCCCTCGCCGGAGGAGCCATAGAAGCCCAGGTACATCTCGGGGAAGTGGGGCTGCAGCTCGCGCAGCCAGTCGAGCGTCTCCTCGTAGCTGGAGGTCGCCGCGAAATTCGTGACCTCGGCCCGGGTGCGCAACGCCGCGATCGCCTGCCGCTCCTCCGGGGAGACCGCCGCCCGGGGTCCCTGGACCGCGGGGATTTTCTCCTCCGCGTCCGGATCGCGGGGCGGCGCCTGGGAAGAGGCGGCGAAGGGGAGCAGAACGAGCAGCGGGATCAACAGGTTGCGGACGCGTCGAGCCATGGGCGAGGACCCTCCGGAATGGGGGGAACTGTAGCACCGCCCGGGCGAGCGGAGAACCGTCATAGTGGCACTACTGGCACGCCCCATGCAAAGTCAGGCTGTCGGTGGGCTGAATGCTCCCAGGCTAGATTTCTTCTGCGGAAAGGCAAAAGGAGATTGTCATGACCGGCTATTTTCGAGAGAGAGCGCTCCAGGCCGCCTGCCTCGTAATGACGGCGGCAGCGCTTTGTGGCTCCGCCGCGTGGGCGGCGAATCCCGCCTCCGGAAACGTCTCCGGATCCTCGACCCAGGCGAGCTGGACCGGCGGTCCGCTCACCCCCACGGCCGCCTCGACGTGCGGCGGCGCCAGCAATCCACAGTGTGATAATTACAAACTGACCATCGCTCCGCCGTCCTACTCCTTCCAGGTCAAGATCACCCTGACGTTGCAGCCCACGGACGACTACGACCTGGAGGTCTACGGTCCGGACGGCGGCCTGGTGGGGAATTCCGGCAACGCCGTGGGCCAGGCGGAGACGGTCATCCTGACCAATCCGCCCGCGGGGACCTACACCGTGAGCGCCTCGCCCTACGCGCCGTTGCAGGGCTATCAGGCGAGCGCGAAGCTCTCCCAGATCCAGCCGCCGCCCCCGGCGTCGACCGAGACGCCGCCGACCTACGCCAACTACACCCCGCCGGACGGCGTGGGGACCGGCGCCGGCGAGCCGTCGATCGGCTTCGACCGGGACACCGGGAAGGCGATGTACATCGCGGGCCTGCAGACGCTGCGGGTGACCTTCAACGACTGCTTCTCGCCGGCCACGGCGAAGTGGGAGGACGTCTCCTCGCCCATTACCTCGACGACCAGCTTGGACCCCATTCTGTACACCGATCCCAAGATCGGGCGGACCTACGTCTCCCAGCTCCTGGGGGCCACCAGCCTGCTGGCCTACACCGACGACGACGGCGACAGCTGGAATCCCAGCCAGGGCGGGGGGATCGCTTCCGGAGTCGACCACCAGACGCTCGGCGCCGGCCCCTTCGCCCCGGGCCCCGTCAAGCTGGCGTCCTCGTATCCCCGCATCGTCTACTACTGCTCGCAGGACATCGCCGCGGCCCAGTGCGCCACCAGTCTCGACGGCGGCCGCACCTTCGGCCCGGCGGTGCCGATCTACAATCTCACCCAGTGCAGCGGCATCCACGGCCACATCAAGGTGGGGCCGGACGGCACGGCCTACGTCCCGAACCGGAGCTGCGGCAGCGGGCAGGGGGTGGCGGTCTCGCGCGACAACGGTCTCACCTGGACGGTGAAGACCGTCCCCGGCAGCTCGTCCGGAGCCTGGGACCCCTCGGTCGGCATCGCCACCGACGGCACGGTCTACTTCGGCTTCATGAACGGCGACGGCAAGGCCTTCGTGGCGGTCTCTCACGACCATGGCGACACCTGGACCAACATCCAGGACGTGGGACGGACGTTCGGCCTCCAGAACATCGCCTTCCCGGCGATGGTGGCGGGGGACCCCGACCGCGCGGCCTTCGCCTTCCTGGGCACCACGGTGTCGGGGGACGCCGGCGGCGAGGACCCGAATTTCCCGGCCGTCTGGCACCTCTACGTCGCCCACACCTATGACGGCGGCGCCACCTGGGTGACGGCCGACGCCACCCCCAACGATCCGGTGCAGAAGGGGACCATCTGCTCGGCCGGCACCACCTGCGGCAGCACCCGCAACCTGCTCGACTTCATCGACGCCACGGTCGACACCCAGGGGCACGTGCTCGTGGGGTACGCCGACGGCTGCGTGGGCGGCTGCGTCAACGGCGGTCCCAACAGCGGCACGGCCCTGGCCACGATCGCCCGCGAGACCAGCGGCAAGGGGCTCTACGCGGCCTATGACCTGCCGGTCGGCAGCCCGGCGGCGCCCTACGTGCAGGCGAGCGCCGCCAACGGCACCGTCCACGTCACCTGGTCCACCCCGGACGACCACGGCACGCCGATCATCGGCTACCGCATCTCGCGGCGGCCCGACGGGGGCGTCGCCGAGCAGATCGCGGGCGTGAGCGCCGACGTCCATTCCTACGACGACACCCCGCCCGCCGGCGCCACCTGGGGCTACAGCGTCAAGGCGGTCAACGCCCAGGGCGAGGGCCCGGCGTGCAGCGAGGCGGTGCCGGTGATGGCGCCGCCGGCCAACCTTACCTGCACGGCTCCGGGAGCCCTGCTGATCACCGATCCCACCGGCGATTCCCAGGTGCCGGCCCTCGATGTCCAGTCGCTCTCGGTCGCCGAGCCGCCGGGCGGCAACATCGTCTTCACCCTCAAGGTGGCGAGCCTGTCGACCTTCACCCCCGGCAACGCCTGGATGATCTTGTGGAACCGGCCGGTGCCCGACGCCACCTACGACCGCAACTACGTGGTGATGCGGGCCACCGGCCTGGGCACCGTGGCGTTCAAGTACGGCAAGCTCTCGCCCCCCAACGTCAACCAGGCGACCGACCTCGGCAACGCGGTCGGCAGCTTCTCGGCGGACGGCACGATCACCATCACGATCACGCCCGCCCAGGCGGACAACGTGGCGGTCGGCCAGGACCTCGGAGCCATGGAGGTCCGCGCCTTCGCCGTCAACGTGAGTGGCATGCCGTCGTCGCAGACGACGTCGGTCGACCACACGAGCTCGGCCACCTACACGCGGAGGGGTACCGCGGCGTGCGGAGGGCAGCCATGAGCCGCAGACCTCTCGGTTGCCTCGGTTTCGCCCTGTTGGCGCTGGCGGTCCTGCCGTTCCGGGCCGCCGGCCAGACCTACACCGTCTACGCTCCTCCCGCGGGCCTGGGGACGAGCGCCGGCGAGCCCTCGATCGGCGTCGACGAGCGCACCGGGGCGGTGATGTACATCGCCAGCCTGCAGACGCTCAAGGTGACCTTCGACGACAGCGCCGCCCCCGCCACGGCGGCCTGGGAGGACGTGAGCCATCCGCTGACCTCGTTCATCACCCTCGACCCGATCCTGCACACCGATCAGAAGCTCGGCCGCACCTTCGTCTCGCAGCTCCTGGGAGCCACCAGCCTGCTGGCCTACACCGACGACGACGGCGCCACCTGGACCCCCAGCCAGGGGGCGGGCATCGCCTCCGGACCCGACCATCAGACCGTGGGCTCCGGGCCGTTCCACCGCACCCTGCTGGGCTCGCTGCCGCAGGTCTATCCGCACGCGGTCTACTACTGCTCGCAGGCCATCGCCCTCGCCTCCTGCGCCGTCAGTCTCAACGGCGGCCTCACCTTCGGGCCGGCGGTGCCGATCTACAACCTGACCCAGTGCTCCGGCCTGCACGGTCATATCAAAGTGGCGCCGGACGGCACGGCCTACGTCCCCAACAAGGATTGCAACGGCCAGGCTGGGGTGGCGGTGTCGACCGACAACGGCCTCACCTGGACCGTCCGTACGGTCCCAGGGAGCACCGCCGGCTCCTCCGATCCGGCGGTCGGCATCGGCTCGGACGGCACCCTCTACCTCGGCTGGTCCAACGGCGACGGCCACGCCTACGTGGCGGTGTCGCCCAGCCAGGGCGCGACCTGGTCGAGCATCACGGACGTCGGCGCTCCGCTGGGCATCCAGAACGTCGCCTTCCCGGCGGTGGTGGCGGGGGACGGCACCCGCGCCGCCTTCGCCTTCCTGGGCACCACGGCGGGGGGGGACGCCACCGGGGACGACCCGAGCTTCCCGGCCGTCTGGCATCTCTACGTGTCTCACACCTATACCGGGGGATCGACCTGGCAGACGGTCGACGTGACCCCCAACGATCCGGTGCAGCGGGGCACCATCTGCACCGCCGGCACGACCTGCGGAACCACGCGCAACCTTCTCGACTTCTTGGGGATCACCATCGACGGCGAGGGAAGAGTGCTCGTCGGCTACGCAGATGGCTGCGTGGGCGCCTGCGTCAACGGGGGAGCGAATACGTTCGCCTCGGAGGCGCGGATCGCCCGGCAGTCGGGAGGGAAGCGGCTTTACGCCGCTTTCGATTGAGTATTGCCTCCGCGTGGGGGCGGCTCTCGCCGCCCCCTCATTTTTCCCCCCACCCAAGATCCCTCATCACCCCGGCCCTGTTCTCCTGTCCCCTCCCCCCTCCCGCACCGGGAGAAGAGGGAGCACCCACCCGCTGATCCCTGATCGTTTTGCTGTTTTTCCCCTCTCCCGGGGGAGGAGTTGCCCTTTTACCACCTGAGCCTAAGAGCCCCGGCGCCGCTCCCTCGGGGGTGTCCGCGGGAGCTTCGCACGGTGGGCGACCACCTGAAGAAGGCCAGACTCCTCCGGGGACTCTTCCGACAGGAGGCTGCGGAGGCCCTCGGCGTCTCGGGAGACACCATAAAGAACTGGGAGACCGGGGAGACCGCGCCGCGGGCCTCTCTCCGGGAGAGGATCGTCTGCTTCCTCGGGTACGACCCTGGGGGCTGGACGGCCTCTCCCGCCCCGGGTGCTTGAGGATATTGAAGAAGAGCTACCTCTATTCAAGGAGCGGTCGGGCAC
>DASXJP010000009.1:0-26568 GCA_036497345.1 Thermoanaerobaculia bacterium | reverse complement strand
CGACGACGGACGCGCTGGCGACGCCGGCTTCTCCTGGCGCCCCGCGCCCCGTGCTCTCCGCCATGGCCGTCCAACCGGACAGCCGGCTGCTCACTGCCGCGACGTCCGATGGCCGCATCCTCATCGTGCCGGTCGCCTTCTCGACGTCTTTTTCCGACCAGGGGAGCCGCGATACGGCGGCGGCGGTCGGGCCGGCGGTGCTGCTGGCGGTCGATCCCCAGGGCAAGCCGGTGCGCCACTTCGCCGCGCAGCTCGATGACGATGGGAACGCCACGGCGGTCGCTGAGCTGACCGATGGTACCCTTGCGATCGTCCGCCGTGCCACCGAAGCGAACGCCATCACCGGCGAGAAGAGCGAATCGATCACCCGCCACGAGACGAAGCTGCCCGGCCCGATCACCGCGCTGCTGCTCGACAAGGCGCAGACCAGCCTCTTCGCCGGCACCCCGGACGGCGAGCTGCTCTGGTGGCCGCTCCAGGACGGCGAGCCTGGCGCGATCGCCACCGCTTCCGCGGGGACCTCGCCGGTGACCGCGCTGACCAACCTGATCGGCGGCAAGTCGCTGGTGGTCGGCCAGGAGAACGGCTCGCTCTCCGTCTGGCTCAAGGTGCGGCAGCCGGACGACAGCTTCCGCCTCACCCGCGTGCGCGACTTCCCGCGCCATCCGGGAGCGATCCGCCTGCTGGCGCCGTCGCCGCGCGACAAGGGCTTCTTCGCTCTCGACGCCGGTGGTGCCGGGAAGGGGGGCGGCGCGAGCCGGCTCGGCCTCTACTATTCGACCTCCCACCGCACATTGTGGGAAGGCGCGACGCCGCTGCCCGGCGCCGCCAGCCTCTTCTACACACCCAAGGCGGACGGCGCGTTTCTCGCCGCGGACGGCCACATCACCGCGCTCGACGTGTTCAATCCGCACCCCGAGGTGAGCTGGAGGACGCTGTTCGGCAAGGTCTGGTACGAGGGGTACGACCACCCCGCCTGGGTCTGGCAGTCGAGCGGCGGCACGGACGACTTCGAGCCCAAGCTCTCGCTCACCCCGCTGCTGGTGGGCACGCTCAAGGGGACCATCTACTCGCTGCTGCTGGCCATCCCCCTCGGCGTCTTCGGGGCGATGTACGTCTCGCAATTTATGCACCCGGCCTACAAGCGCTACGTCAAGCCGATGATCGAGATCATGGCCTCGCTGCCCAGCGTGGTGCTCGGCTTCCTCGCCGGCCTGTGGCTGGCGCCGCGGATTCAAAGGCTGATGCCGGCCCTGGTGCTGATGGCGGTGGCGCTGCCGCTCTTCGTGCTGCTCGCGGGCTTCCTCTGGAGCCGGCTGCCGCGCGCCTTCCGCGGCCGCTTCCCGGTGGGCACCGAGGCGCTGCTCTTCGTCTTCGTGCTGGCGGGCGGCATCGCCTTCTGCCTCCGCCTGTCGCCCGGCTTCGAGCGGCTGGCCTTCGGCGGCGACTTCCAGACCTGGCTGCTGCACGTGACCGGCCTGAGCTTCGATCAGCGCAACGCCGTGGTGGTGGGGCTCGCCATGGGGTTCGCGGTGATCCCGATCATCTTCGCCATCGCCGAGGACGCCTTCTCCAACGTCCCGTCGAACCTGGTGGCCGGCTCGCTCGCCCTGGGCGCCGACCAGTGGCAGACGGTGACCCGCGTGGTCCTCCCCTCGGCCTCGCCCGGCATCTTCTCCGCCATCATGGTCGGCTTCGGCCGCGCGGTGGGGGAGACCATGATCGTGCTGATGGCCACCGGCAACACCCCGATCATGGACTGGAACCCGTTCAACGGCTTCCGCACGCTGTCGGCCAACATCGCGGTGGAGATCCCCGAGGCGCCGCACGGGGGGACCCTCTACCGCACCCTGTTCCTGGCCGGCCTGTTGCTGTTCATCGTCACGTTCCTCGTCAATACCGTGGCGGAGATCGTCCGGCAGCGGCTGCGCGAGCGGTACACGCAGCTCTGAGGAGAGGATCGTTGGCAGGTTTTTCCACCCTCTTCGGCGCGCTTTTCGGAGATTACCGGCGCCGCGCGGGCGCCATCGGCCAGGCGCTCACCTGGCTCTGCGGCGGCGCCCTCGCGCTCAACCTCCTGCTGGTGATCTCGATCCTGCTGCTGCTGGCCTGGAACGGCCTGAGCTACTTCTGGCAGAAGGACCTGATCGAGCTCGACCTCAAGGACGGCCGCAAGGTCCTGGGCGAGGTCTGGAGCCAGGAGCAGGCTCCCGCCGAGACCGGCGCGCGGGCCGCCGCCGCCATCGACCGCCTCCGCCTGAAAATCGGCAACCGCGACGTCAGCGGCCTCGATTTCATCTGGATTGACGCCAAGGACGTCGCCGGCCGCGCCCGCCCGCGGGACGTGGTGCTGCTCGAGCGGCTCGAATGGGGAGATTTCTACGGCATCATGGCCGAGCTGCGGCAGGGCTCCCAGGTGCTGGCCACGGGACAGGACGCCGTCTGGCAGGCCTTCGGGCCCCTCCACGAGCGGAAGCTCCAGGAGCGCCGCGCCATCGAGACAATGGAGAAGGGGGCGATCGGCGACGTCAATTACGCGATCGAGCGCCTGCGCCTGGCCGAGAAGAAACTGGATCTGGAAAACCTCCCGGCCGCCGAGCGCGACGCCCGCAAGGCCGCGATCGAAAAACAGGTGGCCACCGACCAGGCCCGCTACGAGCGGCTCGCCGCCGAGCTCTCCCGGATGCGCGACCGCTTCCAGGCCGAGACGCTGGTGATGAGGACGGCCGACGGCGCGACCAAGGAGATGCCCGTCGGCACGGTGGTGCGCGCGATCCAGCCGAACGAGATGGGGAGCCTCTCCAAGCTCGGGCTCTACCTCTCGCGGACCAGCGAATTCATCAGCGCCGATCCGCGCGAATCGAACACCGAGGGGGGGATCTTCCCCGCCATCTTCGGCACCGTGCTGATGGTCTTCCTGATGTCCTTCGCCGTGGCCCCGCTGGGCGTGCTCGCCGCCCTCTACCTGCGCGAGTACGCCAGGCAGGGGCCGCTCGTGCGCATGGTGCGGATCGCCGTCAACAACCTCGCGGGCGTGCCGTCGATCGTCTTCGGCATGTTCGGCCTGGCGTTCTTCGTCTATCTGATCGGCGGCACCATCGACAAGCTTTTCTATCCCGAGTCGCTCCCCACGCCCACCTTCGGCACCGGCGGCATCCTGTGGGCGGCGCTGACGCTGGCGCTGCTCACCGTGCCGGTGGTGATCGTGGCGGCGGAGGAGGGGCTGGCGGCCGTCCCCCGCATCGTGCGCGAGGGATCGCTGGCGCTCGGCGCGACCAAATTCGAGACCATCCGCCGGGTGGTGGTGCCGGCGGCGGCGCCGGGCATCCTCACCGGCATGATCCTGGCCATGGCGCGCGCCGCGGGCGAGGTGGCGCCGCTGATGATCGTGGGCATGGTGAAGCTGGCGCCGACCCTGCCGCTCGACGGCCGTCCCCCCTTCCTGCACCTCGAGCGGAAGTTCATGCACCTGGGCTTCCACATTTTTGACGTCGGCTTCCAGAGCCCCAACGTGGAGGCCACCACGCCGCTGGTCTTCGCCACCGCCCTGCTGCTGATCCTGGTGGTGACGGTGATGAACCTGGTGGCGATCGCGCTGCGCAACCATCTCCGGCGCAAGTACGCCGGGAGCGCCGTGTAGACCGGCCGCAGAAAGAGAACGATGATCATGACGGAAACCCTTGCGGAAGCGGTCCGGGATCCGGCGCTGGCGCCGCGGATCGAGAACCCGATCCTCAACATCGACGACCTCTCGCTCTGGTACGGCGAGAAGAAGGCGCTGAACAATATTTCGATGCAGATCCCGGAGAAGCAGATCACCGCCTTCATCGGCCCCTCGGGGTGCGGCAAGTCGACGCTGCTGCGCTGCATCAACCGGCTGAACGACCTGATCGACAGCGTGCGCGTCGAGGGGGACATCCGCTTCGAGGACGGCAGCATCTACGATCCCAAGCTGGACATCAACGCGCTGCGCAAGCGGATCGGCATGGTGTTCCAGAAGTCGAACCCCTTCCCGAAATCGATCTACGAGAACGTGGCCTACGGCTGCCGCATCCAGGGGATCAACAAGAAGCGGGACCTCGACGAGATCGTGGAGCACAGCCTGCGCGGCGCGGCGCTGTGGGATGAGGTCAAAGATCGGCTGGAGGAGAGCGCCCTCGGGATGTCCGGCGGCCAGCAGCAGCGCCTGTGCATCGCGCGGGCGATCGCCGTCGAGCCCGAGGTGATCCTGCTCGACGAGCCCTGCTCGGCCCTCGACCCGATCGCCACCGCGCGCATCGAGGAGCTGATGCAGGACCTCAAGAGCCGCTACACGCAGGTGATCGTCACCCACAACATGCAGCAGGCCTCGCGCGTGTCGGACTACACCGCCTTCCTCTACCTCGGCGAGCTGGTCGAATACGGCCCGACCGACAGGATCTTCATCAACCCGATCAAGAAGCAGACCGAGGACTACATCACGGGGCGGTTCGGGTAGGCCCGGTCACGCCTCGGACCGGTCGCGCCGGGCCCGCGGCCCGAAGATCTGGCCCAGCCCCAGGGAGAGCACGGCCCCGCCCAGGATCAGCGCCAGGCCGAGCGACGCCTCCGTCAAGCCGGCGAGCATCAACAGAAGAATGGCGCCGGCGGTCAAGGCCACCACGGCTGCGGCGAGGATACGGGAACGGGACAACCTGGCTCTCATCTTCATCTCCTGAGATCGCATCAAAAAAGGTTTTATTCATCATGCCTGGGTGGCTCGGGGTCAGGGCTCGGCGAGGGCTCGCATCGGATCGAGGAACGCCGCCCCGCGGGCCGGCACATACACCGCCCAGAGGGCCACGGCCAGCAGGAACAACGGCATGGTGGCGAACGTCCAGGGATCCAGGGGGCTCACGCCATAGAGGATGCTGGCGAGCAGACGCGACAGCAGGACGCCACCTCCCAATCCCAGGAGCAGACCGAGACCGAGCCAGCCGGCGCTCTGCCGCAGCACTGTCCGGACGACGTCCTCCGACCGGGCGCCGAGGGCGATGCGGACCCCGATCTCCCGCCGTTTCCGCGCGACCGTAAAAGCGGTCACTCCATAGATCCCGACCGCGGCGAGGAGCAGACCCGTCACCGCGAAGCAGGTCAGGATGCGGGCATCGGTCGTGGGATTCGCGATCCTGGCCGCGGCGATCCGCTCCAGCGGGATCACCTCTCCGAGAGGAAGATTGCGGTCGAGCTCGCGGACCTGCCGGCGGATCTCCCGGGCCAACGGCAAGGGATCTCTCTGGGCCCGGACCACGAGATGGGCCGAGCCGAAGAAGAGCCGCGGATAGGGGAGATAGGCTTCCGGATGAGGCGGAACGTCCGGGCCGGACTCCCGGACGTCTCCGACGACGCCGACCACTTGCAACGGGATCTCACTCATGAGGTTGATGAATACGCGCTTGCCCACGGGCTCCTCGCCCGGCCACAGCCGGCGGGCGGCCGAGGCGCTGAGGATCACGACCGGGTGGCGATCGTCGGCGGTCTCCTGGGGGGTGAAATCGCGCCCGCGGAGCAGGGGGATGCCCAGGGTCGAGAAGTAGCCTGGACCGACACCATTCATGTCGATCTGCCAGCCGAGGGGAGCGCCGGGCCGCAGCCCCACGCCACCGCTCATGTTTCCCCCCTGTTGGAGAGGGAGATTGGTGACCACGGACGCCGAACGGATTCCGGGGCGCTCCAGGCCGCGGAGGAGAGCGGCGAGGAAGCCCGTGGCTCTCCCCGGCTGGGCATAGACCGGCGAGCTCAGATCCAGCGACAGGGCGAGCACCCGTTCGGGGCGGAAGCCGAGGTCGACCCGGGAGAGACGGACGAGGCTCCGCACCAGCAGGCCGGCGCCGATCAGCAGCGCCAGCGAGAGGGCGATCTCGGCGGTCACGAGGGCGTTGCGGCCGCGGCGGCTCGCGCCGGATTCCCCGGCCTGGACGGAGCTGCCGGCGAGCATCGCGGACACGGGGAGCCGCGTGAGCCGCAGGAAGGGGAGCAGATCGACCAGCCCCAGGGCGAGCAGCGAGACCAGCGCGGTGAGCACCAAGACCCTGCCGTCGAGCGCCAGGCCGGTGAGGTGGACGAGGGAGGAGGGCAGCAGGGCGATGAAGGTGTCCCAGGCCCAGAGGGTCAGCAGGAGGCCCAGAACGAAGGCGAGGCCCACCCGGGGCAGGCTCTCCCAGAGCAACTGGCATAGCAGCCGGCCGCGGCCGGCCCCCAGCGCGGCGCGGACGGCCAGGTCCCTCCCCCGGACGCTGAGCTCAACCGATCGCACACTGGCCGCGTTGACGCAGGCGATGAGAAACAGCAGCGCTGACGCGCCGAGCAGGGCCAGCAGGAGCGGCCGGGAGCCGGCAACCGCCACCTCGCGGAGCGGCTCCATGCGCAGGAGAAGATCCTTGTTCGTCTCGGGATACGCGGCCGCAAGCCGTTTCTCGATCTGCCGCATCTCAGCCGCGGCCCCTTCGAGGGTGACGCCGTCCGCCAGACGGGCAAGGGCTCGCGCCACGCGGACCCCACGTCTCGCGAGCATCGAGCCCGGCGGCGCGTTCAGAGGTTTCAGGAGATCGGCCCGGGAGGCCACCACGGGCTCGTCCAGGGCGACCCCGTCCGGCAGGATTCCGATGACGGTGCTCGCCGTCCCGTCGAGGAAGATCGTCCTGCCGATAATGCCGACATTGCCGCCGAACCTCTGTTTCCAGAGCTGATGGCCCAGCACGACCACAGGCTCGGCTCCGGGCCGGAAATCCGCGGGGGTGAAGGTGCGTCCCAGCGCCGGCCGCAGGCCAAGGAGGGCGGAGAAGCCTTCCGACACCTCCGCTCCGGAGACGCGCTCCGACTCCGCCAGGCGCAGCGACGGCTCCCAGGGGCGGGAGATGGCCATCTCCGAGAAGACCCGGCTCTGCGCCTTCCAGTCCAGGTAGTCCGGATAGGACGACACCCTCCACATCTCCGGGGCTGACGCCTGCGCCTCCCCGATCAGCACGAGCCGTTCCGGAGAGCGAAAGGGGAGGGCGCGCACGAGCACCGCATGGACGATGCTCCCGGCCGTGGACAGGGCGCCGATCCCCAGACCCAGGCTGAGGACGATCAGCAGGTCGAGCCCCAGCCTGTGGAGACGGCTGCCACCGGAGGACATGATCACGCCCGGAACGTCCTCAGGCCGGCTTCATCTTGAACGTCCCACAGGCGAACGAGGAGCACACCCCGGAATAGGTGCCGCAGGTGAAGGTGTCGCAGATGAAATTCCCCGCGGCGGCGATCACCAGCTCGATGTGCTGATCGATCGTGGTCAGGGGGTCTCCGTTCACCAGGCTGAAGAGCTCCTCGTTCAGGCTGACGATCTCCGCGACCCGCGGCCGCTTGTCCTTCTTTCCCTTCCTCATCGGGTCCTCTCTTCGGAATCAGAAGTCACGGCACGTCCATACAGACCTTTCCATCCGCCGCTTTGGGGGCTTCAAGGAGCGTGGTGCCGCACGAACGAAAAAGCGAGCCTTCTGAGGGACACGGCGAGGCGCGGCATTCCTGATCCATACTTTTCGCTGGCGGAAGAAAGATCTCTCTTAAAGAGAGTACGTCAACGCGGGGAGGTCCCGCAACGGCCGGGAGGGGGTGATTTGCCGGCGTCAGCCTTCGGCGAGGGCGCGCACGGGATCGATGCGGGTGATCCGGCGGGCCGACATGTAGCCGGCCCAGAGCGCCACCGCCAGCAGGAACAGGGGCATGGTGGCGAACGTCCAGGGGTCGAAGGGGCTGATCTCGTAGAGGGAGCTGGCGAACAGCCGCGACAGCATGGCCCCTCCTGCCAGCCCCAGGAGGAGGCCCAAGGCGATCCAACCCGCGCTCTGCGCCAGGGGGGCCCACACCACCTCGCGGTGCTGGGCGCCGAACGCGATGCGGATTCCCAGCTCGTGCCGCCTCTGAGAGATGGCGAACGAGGTCACTCCGTAGACACCGATCAGGGCGAGGAGCAGGCCGGTGACGGCGAACGACGCCAGGATCTGTGCGTGGGCGGCGGGGCTCGCCACCTTGCTGGCGGCGAGCTGCTCCATGGTGGTCACGGTGCCGATCACGATCCCTTCGTCCAGGCCGTGCACCTGCCGCCGGACGGTTTCGGCCATCGCGAGAGGCTCCCCCTCGGCGTGGACCACCAGGTTGGCCGAGCCGACGAAGAGCTCCGGATACGGGAGATAGGCCGCGGGATGCGGAGGCGTTGCCGGGCCGACCTCCCGCAGGTCACCGACGACGCCGACGACCTCCCGGGGAACCTGGCTCAACCAGCCCAGGGTCACGCGCTTGCCGACGGCCTCCTCACCGGGCCAGAGCCGGCGGGCGGCGGTGGCGTTGAGGATGACCACCGGATGGCGTTCGCCCGCGATCTCCCCGGGAGTGAAGTCGCGTCCGTGGAGCATGGGGATTCCCAGGGTGGAGAAGTAGCCTCGGCTGACGCCGTTCAGGTCGATGGACCAACTCAAGGGATTCTTGGGCCGGAGCTCCAGGCTGCCCTTGAGATTTCCTCCTTCCCGGAGAGGGAGGCTGATGACCACCGCTGCCGAACGGACCCCCGGCCGCTCGTCCAGCGCGCTCAGGAGAGCGATGAAGAGGCCGCGGGCCCGCGCGGGCTCACGAGCGGCTGACGAGCTCAGGTCGAGGGGAAAAGCGAGGACCCCTTCCGGGCGGAAGCCGAGGTCGACCCGGGAGAGATGGACGACGCTCCGGGTCAGCACGCCGGCGCCGATCAGCAGCGCCAGCGAGAGGGCGAGCTCGGCGGCCACCAGCGCGTTACGGCTGCGGCGGCTGGAGCTGGACTCACCGGTCCGGGCGGACCGCTCGTTGAGCATGGTGAGCAGAGGGAGGCGCGCCAGCTCCAGGAACGGCAGCAGGTCGATGAGGACGAGGGCGAGGAGCGAGACCAGCGCGGTGAGCGCCACGGTGCGGCCGTCGAGGGCCAGCCCGGTGAGACGAACGAGCGACGGCGGCAGCAGGGCCACGATCACGTCCCAGGCCCAGAGGGTCAGGAGCAGGCCGAGCACGAAGGCCATCATCACGAGAGGCAGGCTCTCCCGCAGGAGCTGGCGGTACAGCCGCACGCGGTCGGCGCCCAGGGCGGCGCGCACCGCCAGCTCCCGACGGCGCACGGTGAGCTCGACCAGGCGCACGTTGGCCGCGTTGACGCAGCCGAGGAGCAGCAGCAGGACCGCCGCCCCGAGCAGCGCCAACAGGAGCGGACGCGAGCTGGCGACGGCCACTTCGCGGAGCGGCTCCAGCCGGACGACGGCCCCCCGGTCGCCCGTCGGATACGCCGCCGCCATGCGCTGCGCGATCTGCCGCATCTCGGACCGGGCCTGCTGGAGGGTGACGCCGTCCGCCAGGCGGCCGAGGACCCGCATGGCGCGGAGCCCTCGTCCCATGGAGGCCGAATCCGGCGGCACCATGAGCGGCTTCAGGAGATCGGCCTCGCCGATGACCACTGGCTCGTCCAGCGCGATCCGCTCGGGCAGGACTCCAACCACCGTGACCATCGTCCCATCGAGGGAGATCGGCCGGCCGATCAGGTCTGGATCGCCGCCGAACCGCTGCATCCAGACCTGATGGCCGAGCACCACGACAGACTCGGCTCTGGGCCGGAAGTCCGCCGGCTGGAAGGCCCGCCCGAGCTCCGGCTTCAGGCCGAGGAGAGGGAAGAAGCCCGCGGACACCGCGGCTCCGGAGAGACGGATGGAGTCGGCCGGCAGGCGCAGGGTCGGGCTCCAGGTGCTGGAGATGGCCATCCCCGCGAAGGCGTGGCTCTGGGACTGCCAATCCAGGAAACTGGGGTACGCGGAGGACTTCCAGGCCTCGGGCCTCGCTGGGTCCGCCTCGCCGATCAGCACCAGGCGATCCGGAGCGGTGAAGGGGAGGACCCGCAGCAGCACCGAGTCGGCGATGCTGCTCACGGTGGACATCGCGCAGATCCCCAGCGCCAAGCTGACGACGATCAACGAGGCGAGCCGCGGCTGGCGAGCCTGGGGATCGTCGGATGGGAACATCTCAGCTAAGAGTATCTCAGTTGATCTTGAAAGTCCCGCATGTGAACGATGTGCAACCGCCGAACGAGGCACATGTGAAGGTTTCGCAGGCCGAGCCGCCCCCCGCGACCATCGCCAGCCGCTCGTCGAGCGCCGCCAGCGGATCTCCGGTCACGAAGCTGAAGAGCTCGTCATTGAGGCTGACGATCTCCTGGACCGGCTCCCTCCCGCCCATTTTCTGTTTCTTCATGACGATTCCTCCTGATTTCGCGATCAGAGATCGCAGAAGGCGTCCGGCTTGTCGGCGAAAGCCTGTCCTTCCACATGGTCGAGGTAGGCCTCCGCCACCGAGGCGCGGAAGCGGTGCGCGAAGCCGTCACAATAGTTGCGGTAGAAGTCCCCTCCCGAGCGGTCGGCCGCCAGCACGGCGCAGCCGCCGCCGCAGAACAGGTTGTAGCGGCACTTGAGACAGACCGGGTTCGAGGCGACCGTGCGCCCCTGCCAGAGGGCCCGGAGGTCGAAGTTGAAATGGACCTCGGAGCTCTCGTCGACGCGGCCGACGCGAACCTTCTCGTCCCCGGTTTTCTCCCAGCAGGCATAGATGTCGCCGAAGGGATCGAAGATGTACATCCCCGTGTGCGCCGAGCAGAAGCTGGGCTTGAAGGACGGCAGCCCGCGCCGGGAGAAGATCCGCCGGGCCTGGTTGCGCAGGCCGTCGTCCTGGCGCCCCAGCACGGCCACCGCCGGATGGCTCTCGCGCATCGCCGTGAGCTGGCGATCGAGCTCCCAGGTGTTGAAGATCGATTTGGCGTCGGTTTTGTCGTTCGAGGCGCGGATGGGCGCCACCTGGGAGGCGAAATTCGGATAGCGGTCCCACCCCTGGGCGGCGATCTCCTCCGCCAGCGCGGCCAGCCCGTGGAGGTTCGTGCGGTCCACGTTGGTGCGCACCGCCACCACGATCCCCCGGTCGAGCGCCATCCTGAGGTTGCGGGCGATGCGCTCCCAGGACCCCTGGCCGCCGGCGTAGACCCGCCGCTTGTCGTGCTCGTCCGGCGGGCCGTCGAGGGTGATCTGCACGCTGCCCAGGAGGTCCGGGCTCAGGAGATCCTCATAGGCGTCGAGCTCGGTGCCGTTCGAGATCGCCCAGAAGCGGGCCTTCCCCCGTTCCACCCCGCGGCGGATGACGTGCTCCACGAGCGGGCGGTTGGCCGCCAGCAGCGGCTCGCCGCCGAAGAACCCGATCTCGACCTGGGGCTCGGCGTCCGCCGGGATGCCGTGCAGCGCCTCGATCTTGGGCATCGCCGCGAACAGGCGGTCGGCCATCTCGGGGGTCATCCGCCGCAGCAGGTGGGCGAAGCGGCCGTCCGTGCGCATGTGGTCCTGGAAGCAGTAGCCGCAGCGCAGGTTGCAGTCGTAGGTCGGCATGAAGAGGTAGGTGGGCCAGCGCCGCAGGTACAGGGTGTGGAGCTTCTCCACGTACTGGGTGAAGAAGGCCTCCTCCTCCTCGCGGCTCATCGGCGTCAGGTACCCCCGCCGGTGGAGGATCTCGATCGTCGCCTCGCTGGGCGGGACGGCCTCGCCGGCGGCGGAGGGAGGCTCGGGGGTCCACTCGCCATAGAGCGGCTTCGGCGGCCGGCCCGCCTCCAGGGAGCGCACCCAGGTGGCGACCCGCCGCGAGACGCGATCGAACGCCCCCGTATAGGTATGGACGAGGAGCATCTCCTCGTCGTTGCCGGGCAGGTCTACGTAGATGGTGTAACTGCTGGTGCGCAGCACCGGGGGTCCCCCTTCCCTGGCTGGTCTTCTGAAGAACCTGGTGAGGCGTGCCAAAAAATCGTGACACGCTGAATTCCGGAGGAGCTTCCGGTTCAGAAGATAACTATTCCTTTTCATTTTACCCCCAGGGATTGAGGGAGGGCAAATGGGGGAAGGGGAGGGCTCCCGGGACGGCCGGAGTCCTAAATAATTCCTATTTTAGACTATGTTTGGCTAGAAGGCCGGCGGGGACGCCGGCGGTCCCAGGGGGATCACCCCACCTTCAGCAGGTCGCTGCCGTGGGAGTGGCGGATGTCCCGCCCTTCGACGTAGTAGATGACGTCCTCGGCGATGTTGGTGGCGTGGTCCGCGATGCGCTCCATGTTGCGCGAGACGAGGAGGAGGTGGAGGGCGCGGCTGACCGTCTTCGGGTCCTCGATCATGTAGGTCAGCAGCTCGCGGAAGATCTGCTTGTAGAGGCCGTCCACCGCGTCGTCGCCCTTGCAGACCTCGGTCGCGAGCTGGGCGTCGCGGCGCACGAAGGCGTCGAGGCTCTTGCGCACCATGTCCTGCACGAGCTGCGACATGTGGGGAAGGTCGATGTAGGGCTTGAGCGGCGGCTGCTCGTTGAGCTGCTCCACCGACTGGGCGATGTTCACCGCCGAGTCGCCGATCCTTTCGAGATCGCTGTTGATCTTCATTACCGCCACCAGGAAGCGCAGGTCGACCGCCGTCGGCTGCTTGGTGCCGAGGATCAGGTGGCAGGCCTCGTCGATCTCAATCTCCAGTTGATCGACCTGGTTGTCGCCGTCGATCACCTCGATGCAGAGCTGATTGTTACGATCGAGCAGGGCCTGCGTCGCCTTGGCGACCATCCCTTCCACCATGCCCCCCATCTTGAGGAGGGCCTGGCGTACCCGGTCGAGATCCTGATCCAGTCGTCGTTCCATGCGCGTTCCTTTCAGCCCGGCATCTTACCTGGCCGCTTCATCGGGATTGTGACAGGTTTCCGTCAACCGTGTGACGGAGTGACAATCCTCGCCAGCTCGCCGTAGGTCACCGGCTCGCGGTCCGCGAGCGCCCGGCGGAGGACGGAGACCAGGGCGCGCCGCACCCCCCGCTCGTAGAGATCCTGGGGGTGGACCGACACCCGCAGGACCGGCTGCCGCCGGCGGGCGGCGAAGCAGGCCCGGCCGACCAGCGGCGAGAGGGAGCGTCCCAGGACGCCCCGCGTGCTGAACGAGACCGCCGGCACCGCGATCCGCAGATCCTCTCCCAGCAGGTCGAGGTGGCGGGGAGTCACGGTGTACTCGAAATCGCTCCGGCGGAGCACCTCCCGGGCCGCCGGGCTGAGCAGCAGGGCTGGAGCGACGAAGCCGCGGGCCGTGAGCCCCGCCGCGGCGAAAATCTCCATCCCCTCGCGGATTCGCGCCTCGGCCTGCTCCCTGCCGATCCCATAGAGCTCCCCCTCTCCGGCGGAGTAGAAGCGGCCGACCAGCGCGGAGAGGAGGCCACGCGGTGGCGCCTCCGCGCGGTGGGTGAGCCCATGCAGGCAGATCTCGTGGCCCGCCGCTTCGAGCGAGCGCAGCCAGCGCAGGAAGAACGGGCGCTCCAGGATCGTCTCCATGCCGTGCCAGCGCGGCACCAGGAGGAGCGAGGTCCGCGGCACGCCGAGGTCCGCGAGCTGCAGCAGGAATTCCTGGCAGGGGCGCTGGGTGTGCGGCGCGAGACCGTGAAAGGAGACCACCAGCCAGCGCTCGCCGGACGGCGTGGGAGGGAAGGACCCCTGGGGACTGTGAATCGCCATGAACAGCTCCTTACAGCGCGGCAATGCTTGAGCATGCGCCGGGGGGCCGCCGTTTCCGTCAGCCGGCCGTCACAGGTCACCGCGCGAGCTCCGAATCGGTCGAGAGCGTCTTGATAGATTGTACGGTGGCGGCGCTCCCGGCGTTGGGGGCCGCCGTGTTGCGGCGAGGTGACAAGTGGGGGCTCACCGCCCCCGGGCCAGCCCCCGCCGGATCTCGTCCAGCCGCCCCAGGGCCTCGGCGTGGAGGCGGTCGATCTTCTCGTGGAGCTGCCCCACCTCGAGCTCGGCCTTGAGGTTGACCGCGTACTCCACGTCGCTCCGGATGTGGTCCTTCGCCGCCTGCCGGTTCTGGCTGAGCAGCACGAACACCGAGAGGATGATCGCCTCCAGCGATACCACCATGGTGAGCAGGCCGAACGGGAAGGGGTCGAACATCGGCGGCTGCCACCCCGGCAGCCAATTCACGTTGAGCAGGATCCAGACCGCGAAGAAGACGACGTGCAGCATCAGGAACGGGATGCTGCCGGAGAACTCGGCGATCCAGTCCGCCCACCGCTCCACGGTGGTGCGGCGGTCCTCCACCTCCACGTTGACGTTGCGCGAGGCCGTGTGGCGCAGCAGCTCGACGCTGCGTCGCAGCCGTTTGCCCATGGCCGCGATGATGTCGAGCCCCGCCTCGGGGTGGGTCCGGAAGAGGTGGTTGAGATCGTCGCGGTCGACCGCCAGCGCCTCCAGGTCCTCGGTCACCACCACCGAGGCGCTGCGCGCGCCGCCGTCGAGGAAGGAGAGCTCGCCGAACACCTCCCCCGGACCGGGAGTCTCCAGCACGATCCGCTCGCCGGTGTCGTCCTTGAGGAACACCTCGACGCACCCCTGGCGGATCACGTAGAGGATGCCGCCGGGGTCGTCCACGTGGAAGACGGGCTCGCCCTTGGGGAGCCGCACCACGTCGAGCTGCTGCGCCAGCACCGCGCGCTCCTCGTCGTCGAGATACTGGAAGAACGGTACGCCGGCCAGTAGCGCCACATCGGTCGCCATGCGAAAACCTCCACTGAATTGGAGCCCGGGACGGGCGACGCCACTCTAGCCCGGCTCCCGGAGGAACGGAAGCGGGAGGATACATGCATTCATCGCTATTTGCTGTGGTACGATGCCCGTCCACCTTTAACGAGGAGGAACGAAATGAAGAAGAAGAATAACGATCGTAAGAAGCTGACTCTGGCCCGGGAGACGCTGTCGCCGCTGGAGAGCCTGAGCGGCATCGCCGCCGGCGCTTGCCCGCAGGAGAGCAACCGGATCTGCAGCATCCAGCACACCTGCGTGAGCTGCGCCTTCACCCAGGACACCTGCGCGTAGGTCAGCTCCGGCCGGACCGGGACCCCTCGGGGCCCCGGCCTTCCTCGTCGCACCGCTTGCAGTCGAGCTCCACCCCCAGAATTTTCTCCCGCCCCTCCGCCGTCACGACCCACGGCCGCACCGTCCAGGGCGGGTTGTGCCGCACGTGCTGGCCATGCCCGCACTCCAGATCGGCGACCCAGTCGAGCCGCTCGTCCTGGTGAAAGCCGACGATCTTGCGTTTCACGGGCGCCTCCTGCCGGGCTGGGCACCGGACTCGCCCCAAGCGTATGAAGACAGGGCTGCCTTTGGGGGAGCTCACGCTGCGGGAGCCGCAAGCCCGCCGCGCGAGCCAGTGAGCGGGTTTTCCCTAATCCACTGGGCGAATCCAATCGCAGCGGCGTTTGCCCTCCCGGCGTGCGCCGTTCACGCCTACCCCGCCGCCTTCTCCTCCCAGATCCGCGCCAGGTGCACGATCACCTCGACCGCCTTCTCCATGTCCTGCGCCGAGACCCATTCGAAACGGGAGTGGAAATTCTGCTCGCCGGCGAAGATGTTGGGCGTGGGCAGCCCCATGAAGCTGAGCTTGGAGCCGTCGGTGCCGCCGCGGATGGGGCGCTCGCGGGTCTCGAGACCGGCGCGGCGGATGGCCTCGCGGGCGTTCTCCACCACGTCGGGGTGATGGTCGAGCACCTCCCGCATGTTGCGGTAGCTCTCCTCGATCTTGACCTCCAGGGACGCGCCCGGCCAGGCGGCGACCGTCTCGCGGGCGAGCTTCTCCAGGAAGTCCTCCTTCTCCTTGAGGCCCGGCCGCGTGAAGTCGCGGATCAGCAGCTTGACCGAGGTGCGGTCCACGCTCGCGTTGACCACGTAGGGGTGGACGAACCCCTCATAGCCTTCGGTGGTCTCCGGCGACAGCCGGTCCTTGGGCAGGCGGGAGATGAAGTCGGCGGCGACCTTGATGGCGTTGATCATCTTCCACTTGGCGAAACCCGGGTGGGTGTTGAAGCCGATGAAGGTGATCGTCATCGCGTCGGCCGAAAAGGTTTCCATCTCGATCTCGCCGCGCGCGCCGCCGTCCATGGTGTAGGCGTAATGGGCGCCGAACTTCGCCACGTCGAAGTACTTGGTGCCGGCGCCCACCTCCTCGTCGGGGGTGAAGCCGACGCGGATCGCCCCGTGGGGGATCTCCGGATGATTCACCAGGTATTCGGCGGCGGTCATGATCTCCGCCACGCCGCTCTTGTTGTCGGCGCCCAGCAGGGTGGTGCCCGAGGCGGTGATGATGTCGTCGCCGATCCGCTCGCGCAGATAGGGGACGTCGGCGGCGCGGATCACCGCGGTGGGATCGTCCGGCAGCACGAGGTCCTGCCCCTGGTACTTCTGGTGGACGATCGGCTTGACCCCGGCGCCGCTCATCTCCGGGGAGGTGTCGACGTGGGCGATGAAGCCGATCACCGGCACGTCCTGCTTCCGCGTGGTGGCCGGGATGGTCGCCATCACGTAGCCGTGCTCGTCGATGGCGGCATCGGCGAGGCCGATCGACTTGAGCTCGTCGACCAGGTGATTCAGCAGGTCGAGCTGCTTGGCCGTGCTGGGATACGTCTGCGAGGTCTCGCTCGACTGGGTGTCGAGCTTCACGTAGCGCAGGAAGCGCTCGACGACGGAGAAGTGGATGGTGGAGTCTGGCATGGGCGGATGCTACCGGAGGCGGGGTCTGGAGCCAAGGGGCGCCCGGCCCTCTTCTCGCGGCCTCCCCCCCGTCCGCCGGGAGAAGAGGGAGAGCTCCCGTTGATACTGGCCGTGACCCTGGCGCCCTCAAGGTTTGAGGTTTTACCACTGTTGATGCCCGCGGTGACCATGCCCTGCACGTTGCCCCAGATCGAGCTGCTCATGGCTCTCTCCTTTCAGGTAGAGGTCGGTACCCCGCGCACGCCCGCACCGGCAACGGCGGGTACTTCGGGAACCGCGGATCGGTCGCGGCCAGGCCGCAGCGCACGAAGACGCTGCGGCGGGAGGCGAGGAGGCGCAGGTGCTCGCAGGTGGCGCAGAGGCCGGGAGGGACGGCGAGCTTTTCGAGGCGGCGGCGCTCCTCGTCCGTGGCGTTCCGTTCCTCGTCTTCCAAGCGATTTTCCATCAGCCCTCTCCGGTCTCCGCCTGATGTTGGGCCAGGGCCTCCTCGGCCACCTTCCCCTCGGCCAGGGCCTCGACCTTGGCGGCGGGGCCGAGGAGGAGCAGCAGGTCCCCCGCCTCCAGACGGGTGCCGGCCTCGGGGAGGACCGGCTCCTCGCCGCGCTCGCCGCGCCGCCGGATCTCCATCACCCGGGCTCCGAGGGTCTGCGGCAGGCGGGCCTCGGCCAGGGTCTTCCCCACCAGGTGCGGCGGCACCGGCACCAGCCGGAGGGCGAAGTCGGGAGGGATCTCCACGTACTGGCGGTTGGCCTGCGCGTCCCGGCTGGCGACGAAGGTGGTGAGCAGCGCCGGCCGGCCCACCACCTCCTGGGCGTAGACGGCCAGCAGGTCGCGCTTGGCCAGAATGCCCAGGAATTTCCCCGTGTCGTCGACCACCGGCAGCCGCTCGTAATCGCTCTGGGCGAAGATCTCGGTGGCCAGGTGCAGCCGTTCGTCCAGGTGGATCACGCGGTCGACCGGCGTCATCAGGTCGAGCGCCACCACGGCGGTCAGGGTCTCCGGGTTCTCCAGGGCGTACTTGATGTCGTGGAGCGAGACCGCGCCGAGGAGCCGGCTGTCGTCCCCCACCACGAAGAGGCGCTGGCGCGGGGTGGCGAGGAACTTCCGGACCACCTCCGAATAGGCTTCCCCCCGGCGCAGGGTCTGGGGATCGGGCCGCATCAGGTTCCGCGCCTTGAGCCCGGCGAGCACCGCCTCCTCCATGCGCAGGTCGATCCCCTTGCCGCGCAGGGATTCGGTGTAGATCGAGTAGGGGTGGAGCGCGCGGGCGAGCAAGCTGGACAGGATGGCGGCCAGCATCACGGGGAGGATGAGGTCGTAGTTGCCGGTGAATTCGAAGATGATCAGGATGGCGCTGATCGGCGCGTAGCTCGTCCCGGCCATCACCGCCGCCATGCCCACGGCGGCGTAGGCGCCGTAGGGGGAGGCGAGGTGGGGCCAGAGAGCGTGCATAAACGAGCCGTAGGCGCCGCCGATCAGGGCGCCGTAGGCGATCGAGGGGGTGAACATCCCGCCGGCGCCGCCGCTCCCGCGGGTCAGGGCGGTCGCGATCAGCTTGACCGCGGCGATGCCGAGCAGGAGGAGCCCGGTGAGCTCCTGGGAGACGGCGATGTGGGGCGGCAGCTTCAGGGCGCCCGCGAGCGCCAGGTTGATCGTGCCGTACCCCCGGCCCAGCGCGTGGGGCACGTAGAGGCCGATCCCCCCCAGGAGGGCCATCCCCACCACCGGGTGGAACGGCCGGGGGAGGAAGCGCAGCTTCGTGAAGGCCTTGCCTCCCCACTTCACCCCTTCCATGAAGAGGACGGAGGCGAAGGCGCCGGCCACCCCCAGCCCGGCGTAGGGGAGCATCTCCCAGTAGCTCTTGAGGGCGTACTCGGGCGCCGCGTAGAGCGGCTGGTTGCCCGTGATGGCGCGGGCGATGAGGGTGGCGATCACCGAGGAGGCGACGATGGGGCCGAAGATCTCCAGGGCAAAATTGCCCAGGATGACCTCCATGGCGAACAGGGTGCCGCCGATGGGGATGTTGTAGGTGGCGGCCAGGCCGGCCGCGGCGCCGCACCCCACCAGGATCTTGATCCGGTGCGCCGGCATCTCCAGCCGCTGGCCCAGCCAGGAGGAGACCATGGCGCCCAGCCGGATCATCGGGCCCTCGCGGCCCAGCGAGCCGCCGCTGCCCACGGTGACGATCGCCGCCAGGGCGTTGATCAGCACCGGCCGCGGCGCGATCTTGCCGCCCGACAGGGCCACCGCCTCGATCAGCATCGCCATCCCCTCGCCGCCCCCCTCCCCCGGGCTGTGGCGGTGGGTGCGCCAGTAGATGACCCCTAAAAGCGCGCCGCCGGTCGCCGGAGCGGCCACCACCACCCAGCGGTGGACCTTGGGGACGAGGGTGAGCAGGTCGCCGGAGGAGCCCCAGAGGAGGGTCTGGACGGCCCCGATCAGGAGGTCGGTGGCAGCACCCAGCAGGCCGCCCACCACGCCGACGGCGACGATCAGAAGGAAGAAGAGGCGGTCTTCCCGGTTGGCGAGGCCGAAGCGGCGGGCCAGGGTGAAGTCGAGCGACCCGGCCCAGTCGCGGAGGCGCCGGAGCCAGCCGAGGGAGCGCGTCTCCATGCGGGGGACTGTATCAAGGCCGAACCCTCACCCCTGCCCCTCTCCCGTCCCCTCCCACCCTCCCTCACCGGGAGAGGGGAACCGCCCGTCCCGAAGAACCCCATAGGGGTCTCTCCCTCTTCTCCCGGTGCGGGAGGGTGGGAGGGGACGGGAGAAGAGGGCCGGGGTGATGAGGGCCCGGGCACCCCGGAGCACCTTAGACAAATCCAAACGCGCGGAACTGCTGTTCCATAAACATGCTCACTTGTGTATAATCCCCCCTGAGGTCACCCTTCGGGGTGATCACACCTCCCGGGATTCCGCCGACGAGCGTCCGCCGCCGGTTCTTTGGAATCCCACGGCGGAAGTTCCGCCCCGCGGTACCAACCTTCCTACCGCGGCGCTTCCGTAACGGCGTCGCGCGCCACGCCCCGAGGGGACCGGATTTTCCGGTCCCCTTCGCCTTTTCTTACGCCCCCTTGCGCACCGCGGGGGCCTCGGCGAGGAGGCTCGCCGGGGTGGCCGACCGCCGCTCTATACGGGGGGTGAGCACGGTGGGGGCCGCCGGCCGCGGGGCCTCGGCGCGGGTGGCCTCGGACCGCTTCTGCCCCACGATGCGGGCGTAGACCGACAGCGCCTGCGCCACCACCTGGTCCATGTTGTAGTACTTGTAGGTGGCGAGCCGGCCCACGAACTGGACGTCCGAGCGCTCCTCGGCCAGCGCCTGGTACTTCTTGTAGAGCTCGTTGTTCTCCGGCCGCGGCACGGGGTAGTAGGGGTCCCCCTCGGCCAGCGGATACTCGTAGACCAGGCTGCTCTTCCGGTGCTCCTGGCCGGTGAGATGCTTGAATTCGGTCACCCGGGTGTAGAGGTGCTCGTTGGGGTAGTTGACCACCGCCACCGGCTGCACCCACTCCTGGTTGACCGTCTCGTGCTCGAACCGGAGCGACCGGTACGGGAGCTTGCCGTAGCGGTAGTCGAAAAACTCATCCACCGGCCCCGTGTAGATCATCTTCTCGTAAGGGATCTCGTCGACGACTTCCCGGTAGTCGGTGTTGAGCAGGATCTTGACGTTGTCGTGGTCGAGCAGGTTCTCGAACATCCGCGTGTAGCCGCGCAGGGGCATGGCCTGGTAGGTGTCGGCGAAGTAGCGGTCGTCCCGGTTGGTGCGCACGGGCACGCGGGCGGTGACCATGGCGTCGAGCTGGGAGGGGTCGAGCCCCCACTGCTTGCGGGTATAGCCGCGGAAGAACTTCTCGTAGAGCTCGCGGCCGACGCGGCCCACGACCACGTCCTCCGAGGTGCGCACCACCTCCCGGGGCTCGGCCACGGAGGCGAAGAAATCCTCCATCTCCAGGCTGGTCAGCTTCAGCCCGTAGAGCTGGTTGATGGTGTCCAGGTTGATCGGGATGGGGACGAGCTGGCCGTCCACGCTGGCCCGCACCCGGTGCTCGTAGGGGCGCCAGCGGGTGAAGGTGGAGAGGTACTCGAAGACCTCCCGCGAGTTGGTGTGGAAGATGTGGGGACCGTACTTGTGGATCAGGATCCCCGCGTCGTCGTAGCAGTCGTAGGCGTTGCCGCCGATGTGCGGCCGGCGGTCCACCAGCAGGACTTTCCTGTTCGCGCCGCGCGCCAGCCGCTCGGCCAGCACGCTCCCCGCGAACCCCGCGCCCACGATCAGATAATCAAACATCACCGGCTCCTTTCGAGTCGTCGGTTCCCAGATGCACGGAGCGGGCCTTCCGCCGCGGGCCAGACCGAGAAACGTCTGTCAATTCGTCGCGTCCGGCCCGCCGCGGCGCCGCAGCACGGCGCCGTCGATGAGGTCGGACATGTGTCGGAACGTGCGGCTCCAGGAGCCACGGGAGAGGAATTCGTCGACCTGGACCAGCCACGCCTCGCGCTCGGGGGACCCCTCGCCCAGGCGCCGCATCGACCGCTCGGCGGCGGCGACGAAGGCCTCGGGGTCCGCGGCGATCTCGACCAGCGCCAGCTCGCCGTAGGGGCGCACCACGTCGCGGATGGGGGTGGAGACCACCGGCCGCCCCCCCGCCAGGTACTCGGGCGTCTTGGTGGGGCTGATGAAGCGGGTGGACTCATTTGCCGCGAAGGGCATCAGGGCCGCGTCCCAGCCGGCGAGGTAGGACGGCAGCTCGTCGTAGGCCTTCATGCCCAGATAGTGGAGGTTGCTCCGCCGCGGCAGGGTCTCGGGGTCGATCTTGACCACCGGGCCGATCATCACCCACTGCCAGTCGGGCCGGGCGCCGGCCGCCGCGGCGAGGAGGTCGAGATCGATGCGCTCGTCGATCACCCCGAAGTAGCCGAGGCGCGGCCGGGGAATCGCCGCCTGGTCGGCCGGCTCGGGGGCCGGCCGGCGGGCCCGCCCGAAGTGCTCGGCGTCGATGCTGCTCGGGAAGGCGTGGACGGAAGGATGGCGCTCGCGCTTGGCCTCGTAGAGGCTCTGGCCGCCCGTGAAGACGAGGTCCGCGATCTCCAGCAGCCGGCGCTCGCGCTCCAGCAGGGCCGGCGGCGCGCCGCGGAAGAGCGACAGCTCGTCCATGCAGTCGTAGACCACGGCCGCGGGCGCGAGGCCCGCCGAGAAGCCGAGGGCCATCGGCGTGTAGTACCAGAGGAGGTAGTCGCTGACGCCGTGGTCGGCGAGCATCCCCTGGAGCAGGTCGCGCTGGGCCGCCTCCACCTCCTCCGGCGGCAGGCCGTGCGGCAGGCGCGGCACGGCGACCCGGACGCCTCCGGGGCGCTCGCCGACGTCGAGGCGGGCGGGACCGTCCTCAAAGATGGGTTCCTCGAAGAAGAAGACCCGGCGGTCGCGGGCGAAGCGGCTCATCAGGTGCTGGGGCCGCTGGTAGACGAAGTCCCATCGCAGATGGGAGAGGCAGACGAGGTCCGGCTTGGGGGCGAGGCCGGGCATAAGTTGTTGGGCCTCCTTCTCAAAAGGCTGCATGCTCACTCTCCTGGTTGTCCTCCCGGAGCGCGTCCGGGTCCTGATCTCGGAAAAGCTCCGGCTCCGCCGCGGAGCGGGCGACCTGCCGCGCCAGCTCCTCGGCGAGCGGGGTATGGATCTCTCGATGCCCCAACGGGTCGGGGTACCCCCACAGACCGCTCCGGCAGTAGCGGTCGTCGTCCCAGCCCGGGTAGTCGAGGATTGGATAGAGGCAGATGCCGTGCACGGGGATTCCCTCGCGCCGGGCGGCCGTCACCTCGTCGGCGACGTAGCGGAGCCAGCCGTGGCGGTGGCCGTCCTGGGCGCCGGTCTCGGCGATCACCAAGGGCCGGCCGTAGCGCTCCCATGCCTCGCGCAGGATCTCCCGGAAGGGGCGGTAGAGCGGTTCCCCCCGCTCGAGGGTCGGCCCATCCAGAATCCACTGGTTGTTCGGGTAGTAGTTGAGGCCGACGACGTCGAGATAGCGCTCGTCGCCGCCGAGCTGCGGCCAGAGGCGGCCGGCGATCAGGTCCCAGGCCTGGAACTGGGCCCACCGGTGACCCTCGGCGGCGGCCCGCATCCCGGGCTGCCGGGGATCGGCCTCGATGTGGATCGCGGGATCGCAATGGAGGACGCGGGCTCGCGAGTCGACGCTCCAGAGGGCGTCGATGGCCGCCAGGGACGCCCGCGCGAGCTGCGCCTTGAGCTCGAACCCGCGGCCGGTGGCGCAGGGGTTGAAGTAGCCGACCTCGCCGCCGGCCCAGGACCAGAACGAGATCTCGTTGATCGGCACGTACCAGGGGGCGTCGTCCGTCTCGGCGGCGATCAGCCGGGCCACGGCGCGGGCGTAGTCCGCGAAGCGGTCCACGAATTCGGGGCGGAAGATGTCGAGGCCGTCCGGCCAGCCGTAGTGGCAGAGGTCCCAGATCACCTGCAGCCCGGCCTCCCGCGCGGCCCGCACCAGGGGGAGCAGCGAGGAGAGGTCATAGCGGCCGGGCGCGCGCTCGATGCGGTGCCAGCGGGCGCCGTCGCGCACGGTGCGCACCCCGAGCCCGCGCACCCGCGCGTAGTCCTCGGCGGCGAAGCGGTCGTGCCCGGTCGCCGCGATCAGGTCGAGCCGCCGGCCGTCGTTGCGCCGGTGACAGGAGCTCTCGAAACCTACTATCCAGAAACTGCGAAACATCAGTCGTTCATGCCCTCGCTGGGGCTAGAGGTGCAAGATGCGGACCACTGGCTGGGGGCGGCGCCGGGGGGGGGATTGAAATCCATACCGTTACATACATCTTTGACCCGCCCTTCCAGGGCGGTCCCCCAACCTCGCCCTCCGGCGCGCCCTTCGCCAAAAAACACCAAAAAACACGGGAACGGGCTACAAGGGGCCGTGCAAGAGCTACAAGGCCGGCCAATCCCGGAGAAAGCACCAGAAAGAATAAGGGCGACCCTCGCGGTCGTGGTGACCCCGTCGGCTCGCCTGCTTGGAGGGTTTCCTATGTGCTCCCAGACTCCGCGGAAAGCCGCCGCCATCCTGTTCCTCGCCGCCGCCGTCACCCTGTCCTGCGCCGCGCCGTCGCAGGCCAGCCTGCTCCAGCCCCGCTACACCTCCGAGGAGCCCGCGCGGAGCGAGCCCGGAAGGGGCTTCGTCTCCTTCCTGCTCCACCTCTTCGACCTCATCGGCGGGGCTCTGGACCCCAACGGAAGCTGGTAGATCTCCGGTGGTTTCCCGCCGGCACCGGCGTCTTTGAGGCGCCGGTGTCACTTTTTCCCCCCTTGCAGCAACTTTAAAGATAGGGGCGAGCTCACACCGCCTTTGCTCTGCAGTCTCCTTGGGGGAGGAACACGGCTTGATCAATGCGCGTCACCCGGACCGGAACGCCTTCGAGAGATTCTCGCGCGGCGGCTCCTCGACGACCGAGGAACGCTGGATCGAGGACCACCTGCGCGCGGGGTGCGCCTCCTGCCAGCGGGAGGTCGACGAGCTCCTGCTGCGCGCGTTCGCTCCTCCGAGCCAGGAGAGCCTGGAGCAGGACGCCGCCTGGGACCGCATCTTCGCCAGCCTCGGGGCACGGCTCGCCCGCGCCGCCGCCGAGCGGCAGGAGGCGCCCGCCCTGCTCGACGAGCTGCTCGGCCGGCCGTGGGAGGAGTGGCCGGTCCTCTTCCGTCTCGACCGCCGGCTGCAGACGATCGCCGTCTGCGAGCTGCTGATCGAGAAGAGCTTCGAGGAGGGGTTCCGCGACGCCCACCGGGCGATCGAGCTGGCCGACCGGGGGCTCCTGCTCGCCGGGCTGCTCGAGGGCGACCGCTACGGCCGCGCCGTGGTGCAGGATCTCCAGGCCCGCGCCTGGGCCTATCTGGGCAACGCCCGCCGCATCGCCTACGATCTCGCCGGGGCCGCGGAGGCGCTCGCCCGGGCCGAGCGGCTGGCCGAGGAGGGCTCGGCCGATCCGCTGGAGGAGGCGCGCATCCTCGACCTCCGCGCCTCCCTGCTCAGCGATCAGGGTCACTTCGAGCAGGCCGCCGAGCTGCTCGACGCGGTGATCGACATCTACGACGACGTCCATGAGCCGCACCGCAAGGGGCGCGCGATGATCAGCCAGGGGCGGTGCCTCGGCTACGCCGGCTGGCCCGAGGAGGGGATCCGCCAGATCCGCAAGGGGCTCGGCTTGGTCGACTGGGACCGCGAGCCGCGCCTGGTGCTGGTGGCGCGGCACAACCTCGCCTGGTTCCTGAACGATTGCGGGCGCGCCGACGAGGCCCGGCGACTGCTCCAGCGTTTCCGCCACACCTACCGCGAGCTCCCCGACTTCTTCATCGAGCTCCGCCTCTCCTGGCTCGACGGCCGGATCGCCGCCCGCCTCGGGCGCTTCGACGAGGCCGAGCCGGCGCTGCGCGAGGTCCGGCGGCGCTTCCTCGCCACGGAGAACGGCTACGACGCCTCGCTGGTGACCCTCGACCTCGCCCACCTCTATCTGGAAGCCGGGCGTGCCGCCGAGGTGCGGGCGCTCGCCACCGAGATGCTCGACCTCTTCCTCCCCCGTGACATCCACCCCCAGGCCCTCGCCGCCCTCGCCGTCTTCCAGCAGGCCGCCGAGCGCGACGACGCCACCCCCGGCTTGGTGCGCGAGATCTCCTCCTACCTCGTGCGGGCGCGGAAGAACCCCGAGCTCAGGTTCGCGAAAGAGGCGGCGTAGGGAGAGGGGGACTCAGTTGAGGCGTGATCGGTCGGATCGGTCGGATCGGTCGGATCAGTCGGATCAGTCGGTGGGAGGGCGATGGGCATGGTGAGGTTTCGGGCGGGGGGCGATATCCTTCGCCCGTGCCGAAGACCACCCCCACCCTCCCCACCGCCACCGCCCGCCGCCTGCTCCTGGGCGCGCAGGGCCTGCTCGACGATCCCCGCCGCAAGGCGACCGTGGATTCCCTCTACGACCTCATCGAGCGGATGGGCTTCGTCCAGATCGACTCGATCAACGTGGTCGAGCGGGCCCACCATCTGATCCTCGCCGCCCGCATGCAGGGGTATCAGCCGCGCCTGCTGGAGCGGCTCCTGGAGCGCCAGCGCCGGCTCTTCGAGCACTGGACGCACGACGCCTCGGCCATCCCCACGCCGTGGTACCCCTACTGGAAGATCCGCTTCGAGCGCTACCGCCGGCGGGTGCTGGAGCACCCCTGGTGGCGGCAGCGGGTCGGCCCGGAGCCGGAGAAGGTGGTCGACCACGTGCGCGAGCGCATCACCCGCGAGGGGCCGTTGATGACCCGCGACTTCGAGGGGGAACGCACCGGCGAGCAGGGGTGGTGGGGGTGGAAGCCCCAGAAGGCCGCGCTGGAGTACCTCTGGCGCACGGGCGAGCTGGCGATCGCGGGGCGGTCCAGCTTCCACAAGGTCTACGACCTCGCCGAGCGGGTCCTACCCGAAGGGCACGCGGCGCCGCGCCCCTCCGGCGCCGAGCACCTCGGCTGGGCCTGCCGCACCGCCCTGGAGCGGCTCGGCGTCGCCTCGCCCAACGAGATCGCCGGCTTCTGGGCCGCAGTGACCCTGGAGGAGGCGCGCTCCTGGTGCGTGGAAGCCGCCGCCCGCGGCGAGATCGTGCCGGTGCAGGTGGAACCCAAGGACGGCTCCAAGCCCTACGCCTCCTACGCCGTGCCGGATTGGGAATCCCGCGCCGCCGACCTGCCGCCGGCGCCGCCGCGCATCCGGCTGCTGGCGCCGTTCGACCCCATCCTGCGCGACCGCAAGCGCACCCTCCGCCTGTTCGACTTCGACTACCGCTTCGAGGCCTTCGTGCCGGGCCAGCACCGCAAGCACGGCTACTACGTGCTGCCGATCCTCGAGGGGGAGCGCCTGGTCGGCCGTCTCGACCCCAAGGTCCACCGGGAGAAGGGGTTGCTGGAGGTGAAGGGGCTCTGGTGGGAGCCGAGGGTCAGGGAGACGAAGGGACGGC
>DASXJP010000008.1:0-11452 GCA_036497345.1 Thermoanaerobaculia bacterium | reverse complement strand
CACCACGGCGCCGATCTGGAGCTCGCTATCCTCCACCGGAGCTTGCATCGCGTTCCGCACCGCCTCATGCAGGAAGCGGGTGAAGACCGGGCTCCAGACGGCGATCAGCCAGTTGTAGCGGAGCGTCGTGGTCTCCGGCCGCACCTCGACACGCACCACCCGGCCGTCCGCGTCCAGCTCGACCATGTCCGTGGTGCGGTGCCGCTCGGTGGGAAAGAGCCCGAGGACGAGATCGGCCCCGGTCGCCGCCTGGCGCTGGATCAGGGGGACGTAGGCGTCCACCGGCTCGAAGAGGACGTCCGGGAAACCGAGCGCGACGATCGCCTCCGCCACGAACGGGAACGCCCGGTCGAGCGTCTCCGGCACGCTCCGCGACCCTGGAATCGAGAGATAGGCGAGCGCCACGTCGGCGATCTCCCCGGTCCCGAAATAGCGGGGGACGTCCTGCTTCGACTCATGGAGCACCATGAAGACCCGCCGCACCCCGGCCGCCCGGAGCCGCTCCAGCAGATAGTGCCCCGCCACCTTGGGAGCCGGTCCGCGAGGGGTCTCCCGGAAGCCGATCGGCAGCAGCTCCTTGCTACAGGGGAGCGGTCCCAGCCGCTCGGCCCGGCCGGCGGCGGGGATGAGGCCGACCAAACGGGATCTGGATGGGACCAATTCGAGAGGCTCATTGAAGTCGTCCGACATCCATTTGATGATGCCCTTTGCGGCACCGGGAATGCGCTGGCGTGGCTCATTCATGGCTCCGATGCTATTACATTCTCGCTTGGAAATGCGGATGTTCCTGTAGGGGCGGCCCTATGTGGCCGCCCTGGGCGGGGGAAATCCGACCGGCAGGCGCCCACCCGCCCAGGGCGGCCACATAGGGCCGCCCCTACAGGAAACGCTCGACGCTAGGCTTGAAGCTTTCCGCCACGCAGGCCGGCCCTCACCCCACCCGCCGAAATCGGATACGGCGGCGGGGTACCATACCCGGGACAGGAGGCGCTCCGGATGCTCCAGGATCTCAAATACGGTCTCCGCCGCTTGCGGCAGAGCCCCGTCTTTACCTTGATCGCGGTGCTCGCCCTCGGGCTGGGGATCGGGGCCAACACGGCGATCTTCAGCCTGCTCGACGCGGTCGTGCTTCGCCCTCTCCCCTACCCCGATCCCGGCCGCATGGTGCGGATCTGGCTCCACTCGCCGGAAGAGGGGCTGGACAAGAGCCCGTCCTCCGTTCCCCGTCTGCGGATGCTGCGCGACGCCGGGCTGTTCGCCGCCCTCACCGCCTATCACGAGGAGGCTTTCAACCTCACCGAGCGCGGCGACCCCGAGGTGCTCCACGGCGAGCGGATCGACCACGAGCTCTTCGATGTCTGGGGGGTCGAGCCGCTGCGCGGGCGCCGCTTCAGCGCGGCCGAGGACCAGAAGGGGGGCGCCGACGTGGTGATGCTGAGCGCCGGCTTCTGGCGGCGGCGGTTCGGCGGCGATCCGGGCATCGTCGGCAAGACCATCCGGCTGGAGGGGAGGCCCCATACCATCGTCGGCGTGATGCCGGACATCCTCCGCTTCCCCTTCCGGACCGTGCAGGTCTGGCTGCCGCGGCCCCAGGAATTGGGGATGCTCATCGAGAGCGTGGTCGAGCGCGGGGCCGGCTTCCTCGACCTCGCGGCGCGGCTCAAACCGGGGACCTCCCTGCGGGCCGTGCGGAAAGACGCCTTGCGGGTCGACGACCATTACGCCAAGACCTTCCCGTCGAACCTCGACGCGCCGTTCCACTTCGCCATGGCGCCGATGGCCGGCGAGCTGGTCGGCGGCGAGGTGCGCTCCCGGTTGGGTCTGCTGCTGGGCGCCGTGGCGCTGGTGCTGCTGATCGCCTGCGCCGACGTGGCCAACCTGCTGCTGGTCCAGGGCTTGGCGCGGCGCAAGGAGGTGGCGATCCGCATGGCGATGGGCGCCAGCGCCGGCCGCGTGATCCGCCAGCAGGTGGCCGAAGGGGTGGTTCTCGCGCTGCTCGGCAGCCTGGTGGGCCTGGTGCTGGCCTGGGCGGGATTGCGGCTGCTGATCGTCTCCCACCCCGCCAACCTGCCGCGGCTCGATCAGGTGGAGATCGACGGCCGCGTGCTCCTCTTCACCCTCCTGCTCTCCCTGCTCACCGGCGTGCTGTTCTCGTTGATCCCGGCCCTCCAGAGCCTGCGCGCCGGCGCGGCCGCGCAGCTCAAGGAGAGCTCCCGCGGGTCCACGGCCGGCCCGGGGCGCGCCCGCGCGCAAGGGCTGTTCGTGGCCGCCGAGGTCGCCCTGGCGCTGGTGCTGCTGATCGGCGCCACGCTGCTGATCGAGAGCTTCCGGCGCCTCTCCGCGGTGGACCTCGGATTCAATCCCGCGAAGCTGCTCTCCATACAGATCGCGCTTCCCGCCACCAAATACCCGGACCGCGGCCGTCAGCGGGCCTTCTACGAGACCGTGCTGGAGCGCGTGCGGTCGCTCCCCGGCGTCGAGTCGGCGGCGATCACCGACTACCTCCCCATCCAGGGATCGGCGCAGGCGCCCATCTACGCCGAGGAGCACCCTCCCGCGACGCCGGCCGACCGCACCTACGCCTTCCTGATGAACGTGAGCCCCGGCTTCTTCCGCACCATGGAGACGCCGCTGGTGAAGGGGACCGATTTCGATCCCCGCATGCCTCCCGACGCGCCGATCACCGCCGTGATCAACGAGTCGATGGCGCGCCAGTACTTTCCGGGCCAGGACCCGGTGCGCAAACGGCTGATCCTGGGGAAATATCCGGTGGAGGTCGTGGGAGTGGCGCGCGACGTCCAGCAGCTCGGCCCGGAGGTTCGCAATACCCCTGGCTTCTTCCTCCCCCTCCGCCGCCACGGGGAGCTGCCGATGCCCGTGATGCACCTGCTCGTACGCACCACCCTGCCACCGGCCGCGATCGCCGCGAGCATCCGCCGCGAGGTGACGGCCGTCGATCCCGAGCAGCCGGTGGCGGACATCGAGACCCTGGACGCAGTGGTGGCCGACGCGCTGGCCGGCCGCCGCCTGACCATGAGCCTGCTCTCCGGCTTCTCGGCGGTGGCGCTGCTCCTCTGCGCGCTGGGGATCTACGGTCTGATCGCCCATTCGGTGACCGCCCGGCGGCAGGAGATCGGCGTGCGGATGGCACTCGGAGCGCGGCAGGACCAGGTGCTGACCGTGGTGATGCGGCAGGGCTTCCGCTGGGTGCTGCTCGGCCTCGCCGCCGGCCTCGTCGCCACCCTCGTCCTCTCGCGGACGCTGTCGGGCCTGCTCTACGGGGTGAGCGCCCGCGATCCGCGTTACTACCTGACGGCCCCGCTGGTGCTCGGCCTCATCGCCCTGCTCGCCTGCTACCTCCCCGCCCGCCGCGCCGCCGAGGTGGAGCCGGCGGTGACGTTGCGGGCGGAGGAGTGAGGGGGCGGGGGCGCGCCAAACCCCCGTTACCCCCCTCGCAAACCCTTATAGTTCTAGGACGAATAAGTTTTGGACCCGATTTTCCGTCTTCTGAGGGTGTGAGCGCCAGAAAACGACCACCCAAGCCCCCTCATGCCAGACACGATCATGGCTACAAGCGCCTCTTCTCCCACCCCCAAGCCGTGGCGGAGCTGATCCGCGGCTTTCTCCGGCCGGACTGGGTCGAACGCCTCGACCTCTCCACCCTGGAGCGGGTCGGCAACGAGCTCATCAGCGACGACCTGCGAGAGCGCCAGAGCGACGTCGTCTGGCGGATGCGCTGGAAGGACGAGAGCGAGGCGTGGCTCTACCTCCTGCTGGAATTCCAGTCCACCTCCGACCCCTTCATGGCGGTGCGGTTGCTGACCTACACCGGTTTGCTGCTCGAGGAGATCCTCCGCAAGGAGAAGCTGAAGCCGGGGGCCGGAATCCCGGTCGTCCTACCGGTCGTGCTCTACAACGGCAAGCGCCCGTGGAGAGCGCCCCTCGACCTCACAAGCCTCTGCGTCAAGACCCCTGGAAGCCTGCGGCGCCACCTGCCCCGGCTGTGCTATCTGTTGCTGGACGAGGGCCGTCTGGACCTGGACCGGCCGGAGCTGGCGCGGAGTTGGATGGCTGCCCTGTTCCGGATCGAAACCTGTAAGAGACCGAGCGATCTCCCGCGCCTGACTCACGAGCTGGCCCGACTGCTTCCGGGCGAGGAGCCGGAGCTTCGCCGGACCATCAAGATCTGGTTGCGGGCCGTGCTGCGCAGAACCTTCCCTGGCGTTACAATCCCACGGATGATTGACCTGGAGGATACCCCGATGCTTGAAGAGATGGCGCTGGAGTGGAGAAAGAAATACCGGAAAGAGGATCTCCAGGAGGGCATGCGCCAGATCCTGCTGCAACTGCTGGAGCGCCGCTTCGGCCCCCTTCCGGAAGAGAAGCGGAGCCGTGTCGAGGCCATCACCTCCCCCGCCCGGCTGAAGCGGCTGGCGGACAAGATCCTGACCGCGAAGTCTCTCCAGGAATTGGGGATCTGACGGAGAGCTCGCCTGACCCCTCGGAAGACCCCAACGCCGGGCGCGCCGGGATACGCGGTCGTCGCCGCTCTCGTGCGCTTCCTGCTCGCCCTCTTCTACCGGCGCGTCGACGTGGTCGGCGTCGAAAACGTGCCGGCGGCCGGCGGCTTGGTCGTGGCGGCAAACCACCACAACTCGGTCGTCGACGCCATGCTGTTGATCGCCCGGCTGCCGCGGCGAGTCCATATGCTGGCCAACGCGCCGCTGTTCGGCCATCCCCTGATCGGTCCCTTCCTGCGGCTGGTCGGCGCGCTGCCCGTCCACCGGCGCCAGGAGGCCGGAACGGATCCGGCGCGGAACGCCGAGCTGTTCGCGGCCACCACCGCCACGCTTTGCGGCGGCGGCGCGATCGCGATCTTTCCGGAGGGCCGGACGCAGCCGGAGCCGGTGCTGCTGGACCTGCGCACCGGCGCGGCGCGGATGACGCTGGCGGCGGAGCTGGCGATCGCCAAGCCGGCCGCTCAGCCGTCCGTGACGCTCTTGCCGGTGGGCCTCGTCTTCACCGCGCCGGGCACCTTCCGGGAGGGCCAGGCGCTGGTGCTGGTCGGCCCCCCGGTCCCGACGGCGGACGCCGTGACCCTGGCGCGATCCGAGCCGGAGCGCGCGGCCCGCACGCTGACGGACGACCTGGCCGCCGCCCTGCGCAAGCTGATCGTCGAGGCCGAGGACCGGGAGACGCTACGCCATCTCCGTCTCGCGGAAGAGCTCTGGCGAGACGAGGGCGGGGAGGTGCCGGCGGACCCGGCCGGGCGGGTCGAGTGGCTGCGGCGCGCGATGCGCAGCTATCGCACCTTGAGCGAGCTCGCGCCGGCCCGGGTGACCGCGTTCCGCCAGCGGCTCGCGGCGCTGGTCGCCGAGATGGAGCGCTCGGGGCTCGGCCCGGCGGCGCTCGCGCGTCCCACGACGCCGGCCCGCCTGGCCTGCCGCGTCGCCTTGCAGGCGGCGGCTTTGCTGCTCCTTTCGCCGTTGGCGGTCGTCGGCATCGCGCTCCACATCGCCCCCTACACGCTGACCCATCTGGCCGTGCGGGCGATGAAGCGGACCGACGAAGAGGAGGCCACGGACAAGATCGCCGTCGGGCTCGTGCTCTATCCGCTCTTCTGGATGCTGGAGACTTGGGGCTCGCTGCGCTGGGGCGGCCAGTGGGCGGCGATTACGCTCCTCGCTGCGCTGTTCCCGGCCGCCTACTTCGCGCTCGCCTGGCGTGACCTGCTCGTACGGCTGCTGCGCGATGCTCGCGCCTTTGTCCAATGCCTGCGCGACCGCGAGCTCCCGGCGCGGCTCTCGGCGGCGCGCCGGGGGCTGGCCGCGGAGCTCAGGGAGCTCGCGAGCCTGGTGCCTGAAGAGTGGCCGGGCTTGAGATCATGAGGAGGCCGCGATGAGCGTACCGTTGTGGGCTCTGCGCGCCAGCCTGGTGGCCGGCGGTCTCGCCGTCTGGTTCTGGACCCAATCCCTGCTCGGACAGCGCGCCGCCGTCGAGGGGAGGATCGGCGATACCCTCCTCGACCTCACCGCGCCGCTCAATCGCTACCTCCGCGAACGGCCCCGTGCCGCCAATGCGCTGCTGATCGTCACCTCGGCGCTGATCGATCTCCTCGGCCTGTTTCTCGTCGGGCAGGCGATCTTCGGGCCCAACGCGCGCCCTTTCGTGGGGCTGTTGATCCTCTTTGGGCTGCGCCAGCTCTGCCAGGGTCTCTGCGCGTTGCCGCCTCCCGAGGGAATGATCTGGCGCAAGCCCGGCTTCCCCTCTCTGCTCGTCACCTACGGTACCGCCACCGACCTGTTCTTCTCGGGGCATACCGCGATCGCGGTCTACGGCTGTCTCGAGCTCGCCCATTGGGGCGGACCGGTGGCGGCCGTGGCCGGAATCGCCATCGCCGCCATTGAGGTGAGCGCGGTCCTCGTTCTGCGCGCGCACTACACGATGGACGTGTTTGCCGGCGTGGTCACGGCGTTGTGGGTCTGGAGCATCGCCTTCGCGCTGGGCGCGAAGCTGGACGTCCTGCTGGCCGGTCTCGCGACATCCTGAGCGCAAGGGCCTCAAAGACGGAAAAAATTCATTCCGGCAATATCTTTCCAGGCGGAGACCGTACTTCCAGGGTGCCGCCAACCCCGGAAAAGGGGACACGGCGAAGAAAAGATCTTGCGAGACTTTTCCAGGCGGTCTATACTGAGTCTACCAACCGAAGGCTGTCGCAGTCGCAGTATGTAGCGGGGTAGCGGTGTCAGGTGTCCATTGATGGGCCCTGGTTCCATGTGAGGAATGTTGCATGCCTACTGCCACGATGTTCAGAAGCCATCAGTGCGGTCACCAAGTCACCTTTCTGGAGCTCCCGGATATCGTCCACTTGCAGCTGCAAGGGACGGTCACGGTGGAGGAAGCCCGGCTCATCAACGAAGCGCACCTGGAGTACGCGCAGGACGTCAGCCACTTCTTCTACATGATCAACCTCGCGGATCTCGGTGATCTGCCCGCCGCCGCGCGCCGAGAGGCTTCGTCGGTCCTCAAGATCCTCCCCGTCCGCGGCACGGTGATCTACAACGCCCCGTTGCGCGCCAAGGTCCTCGCCAAGCTGCTGCTCACCGCCGCCAGCCTCTTCCGCAAAGGGGAGGAAGGCAATCCGATCCTCTTCGCGGACACCGAGGAGGAGGCCAGGGTCTTGATCGAAAAGCGCCGGCAGCACATCGGCAAAGCCGAAGCCGCGGCGTAGCGGCGGCCGGTCGCGGCCTCAGGGCTTGGCCGGCCAGGAGAGGGCGGGATCCCCGTTGCGCCGCATCCAGGCGACGAGGCGGGAGCGCAGGTCCCGCAGCACCTCCCGCGCCGCCGGATCGGCGACGAGGTTGCGCTTCTCCGCCGGATCGGTCGCGAGGTCGTAGAGCTCGTCGCCGCGGGCCGGGTCCTTCCAGACGATCAGCTTGTGCGTCGGGGTCCGCACCGCCCGGAAGGCGAGGCGGCCGAAGCTGTCGCTCTTCTCGTCCGACCACTCGGAGAAGGCCTCGCGAATCTCGAGCTTGCCGGCGAGCGCCGCCGTCAGGTCGCGTCCGGGCCAGGAGTCGGGCACCGGGAGGCCGGCGAGAGAGAGGAGCGTCGGCGGCAGGTCCAGGCTCGAGACGGGGAGGTCCGAGACGAGCGCCTTCGGCAGCCCCGGCCCCAACAGCACCAAGGGAACCCGCAACGAGCTTTCGTAGGGGACCTGCTTGCCGTTGGCTCCCGAGTCGGGCCCGCCGATGCCCCGCTCGCCCATCATGTACCCGTTGTCACCGAGCAGGACCACGACCGTCCGCTCGGCGAGCCCGGTCTCCCGCAGCGCCGTGAGCAGGCGCCCGAGTTGCTCGTCGAGATGGCTCACCGCCTCGTCGTAGTGACGCCAGTCGTTGGCCCGCACGTCGCGCGGGAAGCCCGGCGGGAGGAGCTTCTCGTCGCCGCGGCCGGCATAGAGGGCCTGGATCCGCTCCGGGTTGGGCTCGTAGGGATAGTGGGGCGCGGTGAAGCCGACCCAGAGCAGGAACGGACCGTCCTGGGCCGCTTTGCCGCGCAGGAAATCCAAAGCGCTGTCCGCGAAGATCTCCTGCGTGAAACCGGCGACGCCCTCGTGCTGGTCGGAGATCCCGTGGACCAGTTGGGGATCGCGGTAGTCCGCGCCGCCTTCCGGCAGCCAGGTCCGCACCTCGTCGAAGCCACATTTCCAGGGAGGCGGGGGGACGTGCCACTTGCCCACCAGCACGGTGCGGTACCCGGCATCCCGCAACAGGCTCGCCACCGTCGGCCGCTGGCAAAGGGTCTCGGCGACCCCGGGCTCCTGGTATTTGGTCGAATAGACGCCGTGGCGGTAGGACAGCAGGCCGGTGAGCAGGCTGGCGCGAACCGGATGGCACTGGGAGACCGAGACGGTGGCCTGGCGAAAATAGACGCCCTCCCGCGCCATGCGGTCCATCACGGGCGTGATCACGGCGGGATTGCCCGCCGCGCCCAGGGCGTCCCACCGCTGGTCGTCGGAGAGCACGACGACGAGGTTGGGGCGCGGGACCGCCGGCGGTGTGCGGTGTCCGAGCCCGGCGCAGCCCAGTTGCGACAGGAGAAGCACCGCCGCCAGGGCCCGCGTGCCGCCGACTCCAGGCTTGATCCTCATCTCGTCCAGCCCCCTCAGATCAGCCCGCGCGCCGCGAGCTCCTCCTTCAGGTAGGCGTAGTAGATCGGCGCCGCGATCAGGCCCGCCATGCCGAAGGCCGCCTCCATGACCAGCATCGCCAGCAGGAGCTCCCAGGCCCGGGCCTTGATCTCGCTCCCCACGATGCGCGCGTTGACGAAGTATTCGAGCTTATGGATCAGGACCAGGAAGATCAACGCGCCGAGCGCGGCGCTCGCCGAATACGACATGCTGACCACCACGATGACCGTGTTCGAGATCAGGTTGCCGATCACCGGCAGCAGGCCGGTGATGAAGGTCAGCACGATCAGCGTCTTGACGAGCGGCAGCTTGACGCCGAGCAGCGGCAGCAGCACGGCCAGGTAGAGGGCGGTGAGCGTGGTGTTGAGCGCCGAGATGCGCACCTGGGCGAAGACGATGCGGCGGAAGGCCTCGCCGAGCTTGCGGGAGCGCTCGGCCAGGGCCTCGGACAGCGGTCCCCGGGAGCCGGCCTTCGCCACCTCTCCCAGCGCGATCAGGGAGCCGATCACCATGCCGATCAGCGCGTGGAGAAAGCCCCGGCCGACCTGGGCCCCGACCGTCGGCAGCTCGCCGGCGTGCACGCGCAGCCAGGTGACCCCCGCGTTCTTCAGGTCGTCGGCGTTGTCCGGGATCTCGGCCGCGACCCAGGCGGGCAGATGCCCCTTGTACGTCTCGAGGATGTCCGCCATCTGGCCGAGCAGCGCCGGCAGGCTGGCCGCCTGGGCTCCGTGGCCCCGGAAGAACGCCAGGAGCCCGACCACGGCGAGGGTCAGGACGGCCACCACGATCACCGCCAGGATGGCGACCGCCCACCGTTTCCCGGTCTGCTGGGCGCCGCGGATGAAGCGCAGCCTGGCGCTGAGGATGTGCACCAGCTCGTAGACCGCGAGCCCGCCCAGCAGCGCCGACAACAGGTGCAGGCGCAGGATCAGGAGCAGCGCCACGCCGGCGAGGATCCAGGAGGCGATCTCGGCGGCCGAGGGACGGGGCCGCGTCCCCGCGGCGGGGGTGGTCTGCGGGGCCTTCATGGCTTTGTCTCCACTCTGGCCCTCTATCCTACTACCTCCAGGACACCCGCACCTGAAACCGGAAGGCGCGCGCGGCGAGCGCGTCGTCCGCGAGCGCGGCGCGGCCCGTGCCGAGGTCCAGCTCCCGGGCGAGCACGGTCCCCGCATTCAGGAGGTTGGCGGCTTCCAGACTCAAGGTGAGGGCGGCGTCGTCGATCTGGATCTCCTTCGCGAGCCGGGCGTCGAGGGTGAGGAGATCGTCCGTGCGCAGCGCGTCGGGACGGCCGGTGAGCTGCACGAGGACGAGGCCGGCGCGCTCCCGCGCGACCTGGCGGTAATACGGGAGCGGCTGGCCCTGGCGGCCGTTGACCGCGGCGGAGAGATTGAGCCCGTCGCGCAGCTCGACGAAACCCAGGGCATGGAACGACCAGCGGGAGGCCTCGAAGCTCGGGACCTCATGGGGACGGCCGGACGCGATCTCGGCCACCGGCTGGCCTTCGTCGTCGCCGCTGCCGAGCGTGTTGGTGGGATCGTCGAAGCGGCGGAAGGAGGCCCCGAGCCGCTGATCCGCCTCCCCCCAGGTGACGTGCCCCTGGGTCATCCAGCGGTCGGCGAGCCGCTTCAGCCAGAGGAAGGAGAGGTTGAGGCTCTCCTGCCGCCGGTCGCCGTTGGTCAGCAGGGTGCCGCCCGTCGCCAGCAGGCCGGGCCGGAGGTCCCAGACGGGCACGTCGTAGGCGGTGCCGTCCGGCAGGGTCCCGGTGAGCCGGCGCGCCGGAATCCAGTCTCCCGCCGTGGCCGCGAAGATCTCTCCCGTGGCCGTGTCGCGCACCAGGAGGCGCTCCTCCAGGAGATCGCGGGTCCGCCGCCAGGTCGCCCGCAGGCCGATCTGGAAATTCCTCGCGAGCTCGCGCTGGCAGCCGAGGGCGGCTTCGTCGGTGATCTCCGGCCGGAGATGGGGATCGACGGCGTCGGGATCGATGCCCGGCCGCAGGGGATCGATCCCCTGGCCTGGCAGGAGGTGGAGCGGCTCGCCCGGATCGAGGGAGAGATCGCCGTCGCGGTCCGCGAAGATCCCGCGGAGCAGGGCCGGGGCGCCCGGATCGACGTGCCAGGCGGCGCGGGGACCGAGCCGCGAGGCGAAGCGGCCCAGGGAGATCCAGGCCTGCGTCATGCGGCCGCGGCCCAGGGACCGGTTGAGCTCCAGCCGGGGGAGGAGCGTCCAGGGGGCCCCGCCGCCGGCGAATCCCAAATCCTGGCGGTCTGCGTGTACCCCCACGATCGCGGTCCACTCCCCGGCGGACATCGTGTCCTGGGTCCACAGCCCCAGCGTGTGGGTGCGGGCTTCGGCCTCGCCCGCGCGCCAGAGCTCCGCCAGGGCGAGGCCGTCGCCGAGATCGAAAACGCTGCCGGCCGTCACCACGGGACCTGGAGGGACCGCGGCGCGGCTCTCGTCCAGGCCGCGCCGGCCCGTCCCGAGGTCGATCTCGTGCGAGATCGTGCCCGTGCTCGTGAAGACGTCGGCGGTGAGCTGGGCCTGCTCCGCCCGCTGCTCCTCTCGCAGGCCGAACCAGCTTCCACGGGCCACGCCGTCGGCTCCGATCCGCGCCTCCGGACCGGCGCTCACGGCCATGTCGGTGGCGAGCATCTCGCCGACGCCCGGAAAGCCCTGCCCCACCGACGGACCGACCTCCACGACGGGCGGCGGCGAGCCGCAGCCCGATTCGCGGCGGCCTACGTTGATGCGGTCCGTCAGCAC
>DASXJP010000007.1:0-6486 GCA_036497345.1 Thermoanaerobaculia bacterium | reverse complement strand
GCATGGTAGGCACGACGACGGCGGCCTCACCCACACCTGGGGACATGCCATGATCGTCGATCCCTGGGGGATCCCCGCCGCCACCGCCTCGGACGGCTTGGGGCTAGCCCTCGCCGAGATCGATCTCGACCGCGTCGCCAGCATCCGCCAGGCCATCCCGGTCGCCCGCCACCGGCGTCTGTAATCCATCCCCTCCAGGAAAGAAAAACGAAAAGGCCCCGCCTCGCGGCGGGGCCCTTCCGACAAACGTCGGGTGTGAAGGTCAGGGATTGATGGTGAGGACGACCGTGCACGCCCTCTTATCGGTGACCTGACCCTGGGTGGTGATCCGGCTCGGGTCGATCCCGTGCCGCGTCACCAGGTAGTTCTTCACCCCCTGGGCGCGCTGGTCCGCGAGCCTCTGGTTCTCCGACTTGCCCTTGCCGTCGGAGTAGCCGGTGACCGCGGCCGTCGAGGTGGCGCTCTGCTTCATCCGCAGGCCGACCTCGTCGAGCTTGGCCTTGCAGATGTTGTCCAGCCGCGCGCTGCCGGGCACGAAGCTGCACGTCTGCTCCATCGTCTCGGGCGGCGCCGGAGGCGGCGGAGGAGGCGGCGGCGGAGGCGGCGGAGGCGTCTCAGGCGCCGGCGGCGGAGGCGGCGGAGGCGGCGGCGGCGGCGGCGGCGGAGGCGGCGCCTCGTGGCGGATCAGCCGCGGGAAGTAGGTGAGACCGATCAGACCGCCGAGCGGGCAGTGCTCGTCGATCGAGCTGAGCTGATTGAGGTCGGTCCGCAGGGCGAAGTTGAACGCCCAGCGGTCGTCGGCGAACCAGAGCCGGCCGCCGGTCGTGAAGTCATACCAGTCCTGGTAGAGATTGTTGCTGGCCCCCGTGCTGAACTCGGCGTTGACCTCGTTGATCCAGTCGAACCGGTCGCTCACCGGCACCACATAGCCGATGCCGGCGGTGACGCCCTGGCGCTTGTAGTCGATGGTGCCGAAGTCCGCGCAGAGCGGGAAGGGGGTGCAGTTGACGGTCCCGTTGCGGACCGGCAGGCGCGACTTGCCCAGATCGATGTAGCCGACGTCGATCACCCAGCGCCGCAGCCGCCAGTCGAGGCCGACTCCGAAGCCGGTGTCCTTGGAGGCCACGTCCTCGTTGCCGGTCGCCAATTCGACGAAGCCGTTGAAGGCGAGCGTGCTCGGATCCCCCTGCGCGCCCAGCAGGCGGACCTTGGTGCCGAGGTGGATGTTACCGGTGTTGAGGCCGCCCGGGCTGTCCACGTGGATCAGCGTGTCGTTCTCGTCGTACTTGAAGTTTTCGAACGGCACCATGACGCTGAGCTCCCAGCGGTCGGTGACGCCCCACCCCACGCTGGCGCTGAACCGGTTCCAGTCCAGGCTGAGCTGCCCGTTGTCGTTGAGGCTGAACCGCTGGTCGAGATCGATGACCCGGTCCCAGTTGTTGTAATAAAGTCCAAACGACCACCCGCCCCGGGGCAATGTATCGCCGGTCAGCAGGCTGAACAGCCCCGTCTCACCCGTGACGCTGGCGGCGTTGGCTTGCTCCGCCGCCATCGCCATGGTGGGTGCGAGGCTCACCAGCGCAATGACTCCTAAAAATTTGAGTTTCATTCATTCTCCTCCGGCTGTAGGCCAAAACTTGCGTAGATTGCGAAGGCAACCTACACGACTTTCTTGACTGCAGCGAAACCACCCCCAGGCGCCCCTGTCTCCGTCCAGTGAGGTCACTGAGCGCACCTCCTCAGCGATACGACTTGAGGGAGACACGCGCCTGTAATCCACTGTTCCCTTTCAAAGCTTGTGCCACGATCCCGGAGATGAAGAACCTGTACTTGTACAACCAGAATGAGGATTCGAACCCGACGCCCACATCGGGATAGTAGGTGCTGAAGTCCGTTAAAACATCGTGACTTAGGCCGACCGTGCCGTATCCGCCATAGAGAACCCAGTACCAATTATCCCAGTCCATGCGTAAAAGATGGTGGTCCTTCGACAGGAAGGCGGGAAAAAAATACTCCCAGGTCGTGAAAATCGCGTCCGTCCCCCGCGTGTTGTCCGTGACCCCCTTCAGATTCTCGCGGCCGTCGATGTTGAACGCCTCCGAGCGCGGCACGGCGTAGAAGTCGATCCCCTCGGGCTGGGGCGGCAGCGTGCTGGGGTCGGCCTTGGCGACGTGCAGGAAGGTTCCCCCGTGCAGCCGGCCGACCAGGAAGCTGCGCTGGGTGATGTCGAACCGCTTCAGCGCCTCGAACTCGAATTTCAGGTAGTTGAAGTCGGCGCCGCCGTAGGGGAGGCCCCAACTCAAGGCGGCCGTCAGCGTCGACGAGCCGGGGCCGAGCTCGCGGAAGGCGGAGAACAGCCGCTCCGTGCGGGCCCGCGTCTCGCCGGCGATGGCGCTCGACCGGCCCTCGTCGGGGGTGCCGAGCTGATAGCCCAGCCGGAGGAAGGCGTTGGTCTGGTCCCGGCGGACGAGGAACCGGCCGTTGCCCACCGACGGCCCCCGGTTGGAGCTGATGCGGTCGAGCTCGGTGAGGAAGTAGGTCCGGTTGTTGTAGTCGTGCGGCCACTGCATCAGGAGCAGGGTCCCCCGCACCCGGTCGAAGTCGGCCGTCACGTCCTGGTCGATGCGGTCGAAGGAGATGGAGTCGAAGAAGGTGAGCTGGGTCGTCCGGTTGAGCCCGTAGTACCGGTAGCGCAGGAAGGCGGAGATGTCGCCGCTGATGAAGTTGTATTTGACCTGCCCCTCGAAGAACGTCTTGTTGATCAGGCGGTTGATCCGCAGGTCGAGGTCCCCTTCCGGGAAGTAGATGTCGAGGTGGGAGAGGAAACGGGGGTTCTCCTGGGGGGTGATCGCCTCCCCCTCGGTGGCGCCGCCGGCACTGGAGGGCTCGGGCGCGGCGGGAGCCTGCGGCGCTGGAGCGGGCGCCGCGGGGGCGGGCGCCGGAGGAGCGGCGGGCGCCGGGCCCTGAGCCGGCGGCGTCTGGGACGGCTCCTGTTCCCGCGCGCGTATCGGGGTCACGGCAAGCAGGCACACCACGAGTGGGAGCGAGAGGGACGCGCAACGATGGAATGCCATGGCGGCATTCTAAGCGCACACAACCGCCCGCCCAAGCCCTCATCACCCCGACCCTCTTCTCCCGTCCCCTCCCACCCTCCCTCACCGGGAGAAGAGGGAGAAAAACCCCCCTCCCAGGGCGGCCACACAGGGCCGTCCCTACAAAACCCGCCTTCGTGCGGCCTTTTCCCCTCTCCCGGTGAGGGAGGGGGGTGGGGACGGGAGAGGGGCAGGGGCGAGGGCTCGGGCGGGGGCCGCCTTACCGATTGAGGATCTGCGACACCCGGTCCAGAAAGACCTTGCTCTGGTTGGGGCCGAGGGCGGCGGAGACCAGCTTCTCCTCGGCCCGCACGAGGTCGAGCACCGCCTCGACGCCGCGGCCGGAGTCGAGCTCGGCCCGGCTCATGCGGAAGGGGACGTCCAGGTCCCCCTGCCGCGGATGGCCGTTGAGCAGGCCGCGCGCCTGGTCGTGGATGGTCTCGACCACGCCGGCGAGCTCCTCGGGGGACATCGAGCGCAGGCGGTCGGTGCGCAGCCGGCTGAGGTCCTCGTTGAGGGCGATCAGCCCGGAGGTGATCAGGCCGTAGAGCAGCTTGCAGGCCTCGAACGGGCTCATGTCGAGGCCGATGGCGACCTCCTCGATCGTGCGCCGCTCGTCGATCTTGCAGATCAGGGCCCACTCCTGGGGGGTGAGCGAGACCGAGGTGGTGGTGGCGCGCTGGGTGAACACCGGGACCAGCCGGGTCGAGGGGATGCGCTTGGAGAGGATCTGCCACTCGTCGATCCGCCGCGCCGCCTCCATCAGCAGGTTGGTGTTCGACTTCTGGATCGTGGTGAGCTCGGTCTCCTTGCCCGGAGTGAAGACGAACTCCCCCTCCGGCCAGATGGCCAGCTCGTACATCGCCTCCTCCCCCTGGAGATCGCCGACGTGCGCGTGCACGATCTGCCCGCCGCGCAGATAGATCTCGCCGGAGGAGGAGTCGCCGTTGCGACGCAGGGAGAACACTCCGGTTTTCCCCGAAACGGAGACCAGTTGGATGATGTCGGGAAGCGGCAGCTCTTTGAGTGAGCCCTGGAAGGCCATAGTGGATGCGACTCAGAAATTCATGATTCGATAGTCAAGTAAACTACTACGAGAGCAGACGGTTATGGTAGCACAGGAGCGCCGGACGCAAGGCGGTCGAGCTTGAGCCGCTGGGCGCAACAGATGGCCAGGGCGAGCGCGTCGGTGGCGTCGCTCGCCCACCCCTCGCCGCGCGTGGCGAGCAGCAGGCGCACCATGCGGGCGACTTGGGCTTTGTCGGCGCGGCCGTTGCCGGTGACCGCCGACTTGACCTCGGCCGGGCTGTACTCGCAGATCTCGACGCCGCGCCCGGCGAGCGTGACGAGCAGGGCGCCACGGGCCTGGGCGAGCACGATCAGCGAGCGCGCGTTCATCCCGTGGAAGGGGGTCTCCAGCACGGCGAGGTCCGGCCGGTGGAGGTCGACCAGGTCGCCGAGGCGGCCGGCGAGGTGGGCCAGCCGCCGGGGGAGGTCGAGGTCGCGCGGGCAGGAGAAGCGGCCGGCGTCGACGGGTTGCAGGGCCGAGCCGTGCTTGCGCACCAGCCCGTAGCCGGTGTGGATGCTGCCCGGATCGAGCCCCAGGATCAGCACGGCTAGCGAGCGGCGAGGGAGTTGGCGTCGATGTTGAGGTTGGCCCACACCTTCTGCACGTCGTCGTGGTCCTCCAGGGCGTCCGTCAGCCGCAGCACCTGGTTGACCTTGTCCGCCGGCACGTCGAGGGTGGTCTGGGGGACCATCGCGAGCTCCTTGGCGACCGTGGGGATCTCGCGGCGCTCGAGCTCCTCCTGGGTGGCGTTGAAGCCCTCCATCGGGGTGTAGATCTCGTAGACCTCCTCCTCGATGGCGAAGTCGTCGGCGCCCAGCTCCAGGGCGAGCTCCATGAATTTTTCCTCGTCCATGGCGCTCTTCTCGATGGCGAAGTAGCCGCGGCGATGGAACATCCAGGCCACGCACCCGGCCTCCCCCAGGTTGCCGCCGTTGCGCGCGAAGAGGTGGCGGATCTCGCTCGTGGTGCGGTTGCGGTTGTCGGTCGCCGCCTCCACCAGCACGGCGACGCCGCCGGGGCCGTACCCCTCGTAGATGACCTCCTCATAGACCTCGGACGCGATCTCGCCCGTCCCCTTCTTGATGGCGCGCTCGATGTTGTCGTTGGGGACGCTGTTGGAGCGGGCCTCCAGGACGGCGGAGCGCAGGCGGGGGTTCCCCTTGGCATCGCCGCCACCGAGGCGGGCCGCGACGGTGATCTCCTTGAGGATCTTGGAAAACAGCTTGCCGCGGCGGACGTCGGTCGCCGCCTTCTTGTGCTTGATCGTCGCCCACTTGCTATGACCTGACATCGGGAGCTCCTGGAAAAGAATGCCTGAAGAGCCATGATTTTACAGGACTTCCGTCCCGCCACCAAGCGGGCGCCCCCTCCCGCCCGGGTCCTGTGACGCCGGCGTTAAATCCTTGAAAATCCGGCGCTTTAGCCTTCCGGCGATTGACTGGAGGGGGCGGGGATGTTAGAAAGGCTTGCTGTACTCTTCTGGAGAATTGGTATGCCCTCCATCCTCGTCGTCGAGCAAGAGCCCCACTCCGTGGAACGGATCAACGCGGCCCTCGGCGCGGAGGGGTGGAGGGTGCGGGTGGTGCCGAGCGTCGACCAGGCGCTGCACGCGGCGTCCGCCGAGCCGCCCGACCTGGTGATGGCCGGCACCGACGTCCCCGGCTTCGAGGTGCTGACCTTCTCCTTCTCGCGCCGCAGCGGCGGCCCGGGGGTGGTGGCCCTCGATCCCGGCAACGGCGGGGGCCCGGCCGGCGCGGCGGACGCCCGGCTCGCCAAGCCGTTCACCGATCAGCAGGTGGTGCTCGCCGCCCGCCAGGCGCTGCTCGCCCGGCGCCAGCCCGCCCCGGCGCCCGCCGCCCCCGAGCAGAAGCTCACCTCCAAGGACATCTTCGGCGACGTGCTGGCCGAGGTCGAGGGGGACATGCCGCCGCGGCCGGTGATCGCGCCACCGCGGGCCACCCCGCCGCCCGCGCCGCCCGCCGCCGACGTCCAGCGCCGCCTGGAAGAGACCCTGTCCGGCATGCTGGGCGGCGAGCCCAAGCCCAAGCCGAAGCCGGCGCCGCCCGCCGCTCCCCCGCGCCGCGCCGAGTCGGCCGCCGGCGACGTCGACGCGCTGCTCAGCAGGACCCTCTCGAACCTGGACCTGGGGAAGACCAAGACCGGCGTGCGCGCCACCGGCCCGCAGCCGATCGTCCGGCCGCCCGCGCCGCCCGCGCCGCCGGCGCTGCCCGCCCCCGCTCCGCCGCCGCCTCCGGTCTCCGAGGGGACGGGCGTGCGCAAGGGGCGCACGCTGGGGGACTTCGACTTCGCCGAGCTCGAGGAGCT
>DASXJP010000006.1:0-4072 GCA_036497345.1 Thermoanaerobaculia bacterium | reverse complement strand
CGCGCCCGGGCGCGAGGGATCGAGACGCGGCGCCTGCGCGTCTCCCACGCCTTCCACTCCCCCCTCATGGAGCCGGCCGCGCCGCGTCTCGCCGCGGAGCTGGCGGCGCTGCCGTTCCGGCCGCCGGCCCGGCCGGTCGCCTCCACGGTCACCGGCGCCCGGCTCGCTCCGGAGGCGGACCTGCCCGCCCTGCTGCTCGACCAGCTCACCGCGCCCGTCCGCTTCACCGAGGCCCTCGCGGCGGCGGGCGAGGCCGACCTGTGGATCGAGGTCGGCCCCGGGCGCGCCCTGTCCGAGTTGGCCGGCGAGATCCTCGCCGCGCCCGCCATTCCGCTGGACGTGGGCGGCCCTTCGATCGCGGGATTGCTGGCGGCGGCCGGCGCCGCGTTCGCCCTCGGCGTGCCGGTCGACACGGCGGTCCTGTTCGAGGGGCGGCTGGCGCGGCCGTTCGATCCCGAGCGGCCGCTGAAGTTCCTGGCGAATCCGTGCGAGATGGCGCCGGTGGACGCCTTCACCCGAGCCCTCACCCCTGGCCCCTCTCCCGTCCCCTCCCCCCTCCCTCCCCGGGAGAGGGGAAACAGCACCCCTCGCGAGATCCTGCGCCAGCTCGTGGCCGAGCGCGCGGAGCTGCCGGCCGCGGCGGTGCGGGACGACAGCCGGCTGCTCTCGGACCTCCATCTCAATTCGATCTCCGTGGGCCAGCTCGTGGTCGAGGCGGCCCGCCGCCTGGGTCTGCGGCCGCCCGCCGCCCCCACCGACTACGCGTGGGCGACCGTGGCCGAGGTGGCGGAGGCGCTCTCCCATCAGGCGTTGCTCGCCCCCGGCACGCCTGAGCCCACGGACGCGCCGGCCGGCGTCGACACCTGGGTGCGGCCGTTCACGGTGGAGCTGGTGGAGCGCCCCCTCGCGCCGGGCGGGAAGACCGCGGAAGCGGGGATCTGGCGGGTGATCGCCACCCCGGGCCATCCTCTCGCCGCGGCCCTCGCCACGCTGCCCGGCCGCGGCATCGCCCTCTGTCTCCCCAGGGAGGTCACCGAGCGCCACCCCGGGCTCTTCGTGGAGGCGGCGCGGGCCGCCCTCGCCGCCGAGCGCCCGCTGCGCTTCCTCCTCGTCCAGGAGGGGGGCGTGGGCGCCGCCTTGGCGCGCACCCTCCACCTGGAGATCCCCGAGACGACGGTCTGCGCGGTCGAGCTCCCCGTCGATCATCCGGACGCGCTCTCCTGGATCGCCGCCGAGGTCGCCGCCGCCGCCGGCTACAGCGAGGCCCACTACGACTCTGAAGGGGTGCGCCGCGTGCCCGTGCTGCGCCTGCTCCCCGAGAGTGACGAGCCGGCGGAGCTGCCGCTGGGGCCGGACGACGTCCTGCTGGTGACGGGCGGCGGCAAGGGGATCGCCGCCGAGTGCGCTCTCGACCTCGCCCGCGCCTCCGGCGCCCGGCTCGCCCTGCTCGGCCGCTCCGCCCCGGAACGGGACGCGGAGCTGGCGGCCAATCTCGACCGCATGGCCGCGGCGGGCGTCCAGGCCCTCTACCTGCCGGCCGACGTCACCGACGCGGCGGCCGTGCGCGCCGCCGTCGGCGAGATCGAAACCGCGCTCGGCCCGGTGACCGCCTTCCTGCACGGCGCCGGCACCAATGCCCCGCGCCCCCTCTCGACGCTCGATCCCGAGTCGTGCCTGCGCACCTTCGCCCCCAAAGGGGCCGGCTTCCGCAACGTCCTCGCGGCCATCGATCCCGAGCGGCTGCGGCTGCTGGTCACCTTCGGCTCGATCATCGCCCGCCTGGGGCTCCCGGGCGAGGCCGATTACGCTCTGGCCAACGAGTGGCTGGCGCGGGCCACCGAGCGTTTCGCCCGCCGGCACCCCGGCTGCCGCTGCCTGACCCTCGAATGGTCGGTGTGGTCCGGCGTCGGCATGGGGGAGCGGCTCGGCACCCTGGAGAGCCTGATGGCGCGGGGGATCACGCCCATCCCGCCAGGCACCGGAGTGGCCCTGCTGCGCGAGCTGATCTCCCGGCCGCAACCCGCCGTCTCGATCGTGGTCACCGGCCGCTTCGGCCAGCCGCCGACGCTGGAGGTCGAGCGCCCGGAGCTCCCCCTGCTGCGCTATCTGGAGACGCCGCGGGTCCACGTGCCCGGGGTCGAGCTGGTGGTCGACGCCGAGGTCTCGGCCGACACCGACCCCCATCTCGCCGATCACGTCTTCCGCGGCAATCCCCTCTTCGCCGCCGTATTGGGGCTGGAGGCCATGGCCCAGGCCGCCATGGCGCTCGCCGGCCGCGAGGAGATCCCGGTGTTCGAGAACGCCGTCTTCCAGCGCCCGATCGCGGTGCCGCCGGGACGGTCGACCACCATCCGCGTGGCCGCGCTGGTCCGCGAGCCCGGCGTGGTCGAGGTGGCGCTGCGTGAGGCCTCGACCGGTTTCGCCGTCGATTGCTTCCGCGCCGTCTGCCGCTTCGGCACCGCGGAGGAGGCTCAAGGCCGCCTGCTCGCCACCTTCCCCCCGGGCGGGGCTGTGGCGCTGGCTCCGGCGGACCTCTACGGCGGCATCCTCTTCCACCAGGGGCGCTTCCAGCGCCTCCAGGGGTACCGCGCCCTGCGCGCCACCGAGTGCCTGGCGGAGATCTCGCCGGACGGCTCCTCGGTCTGGTTCGGCCGCTATCTGCCGGACCGCCTGGTGCTGGGCGATCCCGGCGCGCGCGACGCCGCCATCCACGGCATCCAGGCCTGCATCCCCCACGCGACCCTGCTGCCGATCGGCGTCGAAAGGGTGGTCAGCCGGGGGCTCTCCACCGGCGAGCCGCTGCTCCTGGCGGCCCGCGAGCGCAGCCGCGACGGCGACGAATTCATCTACGACCTGGAGCTGGTCACGGCCGCGGGCGAATTGCGCGAAAGCTGGCAGGGATTGAAGCTGCGCGCCGTGGACCGCATCGCCCCGCCGGAATCCTGGACGGCCGCCCTCCTCGGCCCCTACGTCGAGCGGCGGCTCCAGGAGCTCCTCCCCGGCTCCGACGTCCGCATCTCGCTCGGAGCCGACGGCGGCGCGGGTCTCCACCACCGTCCGGACGGCGCGCCCGAAGGGGGAGTCTCGCGCTCCCACGCCGGGGACCTCGTCTTGTCGGTGGCGGGGGACGGCCGGATCGGCTGCGATCTGGAGCCGGTGGCCGAGCGGCCGGAGGAGGTCTGGCGCGGCCTGCTCGGTGCCGAGCGCTCGCGCCTCGCCGAGCTGATCGCCCGCGAGCGGGGGGAGACGTTCGGCGCCGCGGCCACCCGCGTCTGGGCGGCGGCCGAGAGCCTGATCAAGGCGGGGGTCCCCCAGGGCGCGCCTCTCACTCTGGAGCCGGGCGGCATCCTGGAGCCGGGGGGCGGCTGGCTCCTCCTGCGCTCGGGCGCGCTGCGCATCGGCACCCTGGTCGCCCCGGTGCGCGAGCTGGCGGGCCCGGCGGCGCTCGCCGTCCTGGTCGAGACCCCCCATTGAAGGCCTACGAATACCGTCACCTGGTGGGGTTCGAAGAGACCAACCTGGTCGGCAACGTCTATTACGTCAACCATCTGCGCTGGCAGGGGCGCTGCCGCGAGATGTTCCTGCGCGAGCACGCCCCGGAGATCCTGGAGGACCTCGCCCGCGACCTCGCCCTCGCCACCGTCCGCTGCTCCTGCGACTACCTGGCCGAGATCGAAGCCTTCGACGAGATCGCCGTCCGCATGCGCCTGGGCGGCATCGTCCAGAACCGCATCACCCTGCTGTTCGAGTACTGGCGGCAAAATGGCGAGGGGGAGGAGCTGATCGCCCGCGGCGAGCAGGTGGTCGCCTGCATGCGCCGGGAGGGGAAAAAGGCGGTGCCGGCGGCGATTCCGGGGGCGTTGCGGGAGGCGCTGAAGCCGTACGCGTAGGGCCGAACAAGGGACAGCATCGGTTCCGAGGTCTGGGCCTTTCGCCGGGGGTGGCGGTTGAACCGCCGGGGGTGGCGGCTCGTCCGCCGGGGGTGGCGGACGGACCGCCGGGGGTGGCGAAAGCCTTGCCGGGCCCGGCCGTTGAGCCGCCGGGGGTGGCGGTCGATCGGCCGGGGGTGGCG
>DASXJP010000005.1:0-1957 GCA_036497345.1 Thermoanaerobaculia bacterium | reverse complement strand
AGCCCATAGGACAAGGTTGAGGGGCTTCCGATAGCGAAGGAGAAAATCCAACGGACTTGGCTTGAGCGGCCCTTTCGCGTATTGAAAGGGTGCTCAACTGGAATTTATGACTAATCGAGTGTATACCGCCTCGGACAGCCCCAGGTACCCCAACACCCGCTTCACCAACTTGGGCAAGGGCGTGAGATGCCAGCGAACTTCACCGCCGCCCTCCACCTGGGTCAGCGTGATCCGCGCTCGCGCGATCGCCTCCAGCACCCGCTTCGCCGTCGGGCGGGCCGTGACCCGCTTCGCCTGACCGGGATACAACCCGGGCAGCTCCTCACCGCTCTGCTCCTGGCCGCGGCGCACCAGCACCTCGAACAGCGTCAGCACCCGCAGCGCCAGCGTCACCAGATGGATCAAGCCCAGGATCTGATCATCCCGCCGCACGAAGAACGGCCGGATCCCCAACGGCTCGTCCTTGAACACGTGGAACAGCCGCTCCGCACACCAGCCCCCGCGGTAGGTCAGCAGGGCCTGCTCCAGCGACAGCCGCCCCACCGGCGCATTGCTCGCCAGCACCTGCCAGCCCAGCCGCTCCACTCGATGCCCGATCGCTCCCTCGACGCGCCGCACCGTCGTGATCTGATAGCGGACCTCCCATTCGGTCGTCTTGGGACGATTCGGGCCGCCGCGCCCCCGACCTTTGTACTTGGTCCGGCTGGTATCCTGCCGCTCCCAGTTCACCTCCAACAGCCCCTCCACATCGTGCTCCATCAGCACGTCGGTGACGGCCCGTTCCAGCTCCCAGCCGGTCGTGAACTGCTTCCGGCCCGGCCCCGGCGGCGGCGTCAGGCCGCGCACCGCCGCCTCGGCCCGCTCCAGTCGTCGCTCCAGGGCGGCCGCCTGGCTCTCGGCCGCCGTCTCCGAGCGGATGATCTGCACCCGCTCGATCCAGGTGTGTGCCGTCTCCCCCACCGCCGCGGTCTGCTCCCGCTCGAACTCATAGCCCCGGGCGATGAGCCCCTCCTCGCCGGGGATCTCGACCATCTTCGCCACCGCATCGCCGGTCAGGGCCGCCTCCACCCAGGCCGGGAACTGGGCCGCGACCTCGCCGGTCGAGGGGAGCCGGGTCAGATAGAAATCCCCGGCGGCGGCGATCTCGGCCCGGGTCTCGATGGCGGCCATCTTGCAGTCGCCGACGTAGAGCAACCCGGGCCGGTTCAGCAGGCCGCGGCACCGGCGATACAACGGGAGATACAAGGGGTCGTCGGCCGCGTTGCCGGGATGGACATCGCCGGCCAGGAACAAGCCGCCGGGCTGGACCGCGGCGGCCATCAGCTTGATCTGGGGCAAGTCCGGGCGGTGGTCCTTGCTGTGACCCAGTTGCATCAGTCCGTCGTCGTCGATGGCGTGGAAGCCATAGCTGGTGGTCGCGTCGAGGTGGACCCGCTCGACCGGCGGCAGGGCATAGACGTCGCACTGGGCGTGCCAGAGGGCGGCTTCCAGCTCGTTCCAGGCGTCGGGATCGCTGAGGCGGCTGAGGACCGAGGTGAGCCGGTCATCGGAGAACTCGACGGGCCGGATGGTCTGGCCGATGAGGGATTCGAGGGTGTGGTGGAGGCCGTCGACCCACGCCTGGACGTGGGACTTGCGGTGGTCGGCCTGAGAGAGGATGTAGGCGATCCAGACGGTGATGAGCCAGCCGTTGGAGAGGCCTTGGTGGAGGGGATGCGGGGGGAGCTGGCGGTCGAGGACTTCGGGCAGGCGGAGTTGGATCAGGAAGGCCAAGAGCAGGGGGACGTCGTCGACCCGCTCGTGAGTCAGCTCGAGGGTGGCGTCCATGGAGGCACTCCGACGAGGGCCGGGAGGAAAGCCCCGTTGTACCGCCGGAGACGACCGGGCCGGAAGATCCAAGCAGAGGAACGTGAACATGGGAATGCTGCGCAGCCTAGGCTAAGATATAATTGCCGAT
>DASXJP010000004.1:0-7981 GCA_036497345.1 Thermoanaerobaculia bacterium | reverse complement strand
CCACTTCGTGGAGAGGGGGAAAATACCCTTCCGGAGGCCTCTTCCTCTCAGCATCGCGCCCCCCCTCTCCACGAAGTGGAGAGGGGCCGGGGGTGAGGCCTCGGAGGGCAGGACGCCTCAGGAGGGTAGAGCCTCTTGAACCGCCCCGACATGCTCGCCCGCCTCCTCGATCCCGGCGAGCAGCCGTGGGACATCCTGGTCGTGGGGGGCGGCGCGAGCGGCCTCGGCACGGCGGTGGAGGCGGCGTCGCGCGGCTATCGCACGGCGCTGATCGAGGGGCACGACTTCGCCAAGGCGACCTCCAGCCGGAGCACCAAGCTGGTCCATGGCGGCGTGCGCTATCTCCAGCGGGGGAACGTCGCCCTGGTGCTGGAGGCCCTGCGCGAGCGCGGCCGGCTGCTGCGCAACGCGCCCCATCTCGTGCGCGACCTCCCCTTCGTGGTCCCCAACTACGACTGGTGGGAAGCCCCCTACTACGGCGCCGGCCTCAAGCTCTACGACCTGCTGGCCGGCCGCATGGGGCTGAAGCCCTCCCACCACCTCTCGCGCGAGGAGACGCTCGACCAGATCCCCACCCTGGAGCCGGAAGGGCTGCGCGGCGGCGTGGTCTACCAGGACGCCCAGTTCGACGACGCCCGCCTGGCCGTCACCCTCGCCCTCACCCTCGCCGACCTCGGCGGCGTGGCGGTCAACTACGTCTCCGCCGTGGGGCTGATCAAGGAGACGGAGCTGGTGCGCGGCGCGCGGGTGCGCGACGAGGAGACGGGGAACGAATCCGAGGTCCGCGCCAAGGTGGTGGTCAACGCCACCGGCATCTTCGCCGACGGCCTGCGGCGGATGGACGATCCCGCGAGCCCGCCGCTGCTGGCCCCCAGCCAGGGGGTGCACCTGGTGCTCGAACGCCGCTTCCAGCCGGGCGAGAGCGCCATCCTGGTCCCCCACACGGACGACGGCCGCGTGCTCTTCGCCGTCCCCTGGCACGACCGGGTGGTGGTGGGCACCACCGACACCCCCGTGGCCGAGCCCGTCCTGGAGCCGCGCCCATTGCCGGAAGAGGTCGAATTCCTGCTCCATCACGCGGCGCGCTACCTGATCCGCGATCCGGGCCGCGGGGACGTCCTCTCGGTCTTCGCCGGCCTGCGCCCCCTGGTGCGCGGCAACCGCGCGGCGGCGAAGACGGCCGCCCTGTCGCGCGATCACACCCTGCTCGTCTCCCCTTCGAGGCTGGTCACCCTGGCCGGCGGCAAGTGGACGACCTACCGCCGGATGGGCGAGGACACCGTCGATCACGCCGCCCTGGTGGCCGACCTCGACGAGCGCCCCTCACGCACGGCCGAGCTCCGCCTCCACGGCTGGGCCGAGGAGGGCCCGCTCCGCCAGTGGTCCGGCTACGGCGCGGACGCCCCGGCCCTCGCCCGCCTCGCCGCCGAGCGTCGCGGCTGGGGCGAGCCGCTCCACCTCAACCTCCCCTACCGCGTCTGCGAGGTGATCTGGGCCGCCCGCCACGAGATGGCCCGCACCGTCGAGGACGTCCTCGCCCGCCGCACCCGCTCCCTGCTGCTGAACGCCCGCGCCAGCGTGAAGATCGCCCCCCACGTGGCGGCCCTGCTGGCCGATGAGCTGGGGCGGGACGAGGAGTGGCAGCGGCGGCAGGTGGCGGGGTATGGGGAGCTCGCCAGAGGATATTTTTTGGTCTAATCCTTCATGTGATCGAGAAACCCCGCCTGCACCGCCGCCCGCAGCGCGCGCAGGCGGTCCGGCCGGGGCTCCCCCTTGCGCGCCTCGACGATCAGGATGTGCGGCGTCTCCTCGTCGTCGCCGTAGGTGTCGTGGCGCTCCAGATCGCGGAAGAAGGGGAGCTCGCTCTCCCCCCGCCTGCACCAGCGGACCGCCTCGAAGCCGCACGCGGCGAGCGCCTCGGCCAGCATCTCGCGGTTCCAGAGGAACTGGTGGCGCCACCCCCGGAAGGCGCGGTTGATCGCCAGCGCCGCCTCCCGCCTCGCCGCCGCCTCCCCCTGCAGCCGGTAATGGGTGAGCCAGACCCAGTCGAGGTTGGGGGTGGTGAGCCGCACCCAGCCCCCGTCCCTGAGCACCCGGTGTGCCTCCAGGAGGAACCGCAGCGCGTCGTCCACCGCCAGGTGCTCCAGGAAGTGCTCGGAGAAGACCGCCTCGGCGTCCGCGAAATCGAGCCCCCGGGTCACGTCCGCCACCACGTCCACCCCCGGCAGCCGCTGCGCGTCGACGTTGGTCCAGCCCGGGAGGCGCACGTTGCCGCTGCCGATGTGGAGGCGGAGCATGGGGCGGATTGTATGCCGCCACAGAAAAGGCAAAAAAGGGACAGCAGGGACAGCAGGGACGACAGGGACGAGAAAAGCTCCAATCAGTTCCCTGATGTCCCTGCTGTCCCTGGAGTCCCTGCTGTCCCTTGTTCGGCGTTGTCTGGGCGCAGACTTCTCACCGCCCCGCCGGCAGATCGCTCAGATGCTCCGCCTTCCACCGCATCGCCATCAGAATCCGGTTGCGCCCGCTCGGGTGGTCGAAGAAGATCCACTCCTCGATGGGGCCCGGGGACATCTTGCGGTACTCGGCCAGGTGCAGCGCCGCCTCGGCCATGCCGTCCGGCTGGCGGGCGGCGTTGAGGCCGAAGATGTCCGCCTCCGCCTCCTCGGTGCGGATGTGGGTGTTGATCACCGGCGTCAGCACGAAGAGGTAGACCGAGAACAGCGCGGCCAGGAGCGGCAGGCCGGCCGGATCGGCCACGCCGCGGAGCCCCCAGCGCTCCCCCCAGCGGGCCGCGACGCGGTCGAATCCCCAGCGCAGGAAGCCGAAGCCGATCGCCAGCACCACGCCGAAGAAGAGCATGCTCTTGTTCACGTGGTGGAGCACGTAGTGCCCCATCTCGTGCCCCATCACCGCCTCCACCTCCGGCGGCGCGGCGCGGCGGAGCAGGTTGTCGTTGAGCGCGATGCGCGTGGTGCCGAACAGGCCGGCGACGTTGGCGCTCATCCGGTTCGTCTGCTTGGAGGCGTCGAACGTATAGACGTGGCTCGTCGGGATGCCGTTCGCCCGCGCCAGCGACAGGATCGGCCCGCGCAGCGCCGGGTCCTGGAGCTCGGTGTACTTGTTGAAGATCGGCTCGATGAACACCGGTCCCACGGCGATGGCGAACACCAGGAGGAGCAGGGCCACGACCGCCCCCCAGAGCCACCAGGTGCGCGGCGCCCTGCGGAGCACCCAGTAGAGGAGCGTCAGCGCGAGGCCGCCCAGGAACAGCCCGAGCGCGAGCGCCTTGAGCTCGTCCCCCATCCAGCCGCCGAAGCTCTGGCTGGAGAGGCCGTACCGGTGCTCGCGGAAGAAATCCGCGTAGAGCGAGAGCGGGTAGGTCAGCACGAAAGTGACCAGGATGTACTGCACGGCGTAGAGGAGGGTCTGGAGCCACCGGAAGGGCACCACCCGCTCGGCAAAATCGCGCATGCGGGCCGACAGCCGCGAGCTCAGGAGAAGCCAGGCGACGCCGAGACCGTAGAGAAAATCCCACAACAGGAGCCAGTAGCCCCCCTCGAAATAGGCGTCCGAGCGGGCCTTCTGCTCCGGGGTCATGCGGGCGAGATAGGCCTCCGTGGCCGCCTGCGGATCGAAATGAGCGGTCTGCCCGGAGGTGGCGGGTGCAGCAGGCGCCTGGGCGATGGCGGCCACGGCGAGCGTCAGGAGCAGGAGGCCCAGGAGGACCGCCCGCGAGATCACGGTTTTCATTTTGCTCTCCTTTGCGCGTCCGGACTTCTATACGTCCGCGACCGGCCGCTGTTTCTCTTCCGGGCAAGGCCTTTGCAAAAGCGCTCCGCCGTGAGGCGGAGACGATGCATCGGTGCCCGGACGCCAGCCCTGACTCTCCTACCGGTATCGCCTCATGGGCCGACGTCCGGGCCGGTATCCCTCCCGGGTGGAGGCGAGGAGAGACGTCGTGGCCGAGATCAAGATTGAGCCCAGACGGCGCGTCAACGTGCTGCCCTGGATCCTGGGTGTGGTCCTGCTGGCATTGGTGATCCTGGCGGCCGCGAGCGCGGCGCACCGGCATGCGGCGGCTCCCGTCCATCGCTCGGGAGCGGCGGCGGCCGACACGCAGTGGGACGACATCCCCCCGAAGCTGCGCCAGTACGCCTGAGGCGCCAACCTGTGCAGGGCTCCCTTCCCTGGGACCGCCGGCGTCCCCGCCGGCGTAAACCCTCACCCCAACCCTCTTCTCCCGTCCCCTCCCCCCCTCCCTCACCGGGAGAGGGGAAAAGGCCGCCCAAAACGACCCCGAAGGGGTCTTCTCCCTCTTCTCCCGGTGAGGGAGGGGGGGAGGGGACGGGAGAAGAGGGTTGGGGTGATGAGGGTCCCCCGCTAGCTTTTCTGGGTAGCAATATGCTAAAAACTCAGAGAACTTCCGACGTCGAAGGCCAGGCACGGCGAGGCCGGAGGGGGGGGTCCCTTCCAGGGTCCGCGCGTGCTGAAGCCCGGGAGCCGTCCACCCGGCGGGGGCCGTCCGCATCTGTGGGCCCCCTCACGCGCCTGGCTTGGGATCGCCGGTCATCAGCCCGTATGTGGGAGTGGAGCGCCGTGGAGCAAGAGCTACCGATCATCCAGATTCGCAACTGCCTGCTGGTGAGCATCCAGACGGAGCTGCACGACCGGCTCGCCCTCGACCTCCAGGCCTCGCTGATGGACCGCGTGCGCAACGTCAACGCCCGCGGGGTCATCCTCGACGTCTCGGCGGTGGAGGTCATCGACAGCTATATCACCCGGATTCTCAACGACATCGGCAAGTCGGTGCGGTTCATGGGCGCCGAGTGCTACATCGTCGGCATCCGGCCGGCGGTGGCGATGACGCTGATCGAGATGGGAGTCGAGCTCGACTCGGTCAACACCGCTCTCAACCTGGATCTCGCTCTCGAGAGGCTCGAGCTGTTGCAATGAAGACGGTCGAGAAGGAGATCGGGTCGATCCTCTCGGGAACGATCTCGTCGATCACCCAGCGGAGCATCTTCAACCGCCTGGGCGGTCTGGCGACGACCCCGATCCAGCAGCTCACCGCGAACGACCGCGCCACCATCATGCAGGAGCTCGAGAGCTCGGTGCGCCTGTTCGCGCGCAGCAACAGCTCGCAGCTCATCGCCTCCTGCGCCAAGGCCCTCTCGCCGGGCCCCGGCAGCGGCCCGGTGAGCACCGCGGCCGGCTCTGGCGGCGGCGCCGCGGCCGTGCCCATGACGCCGAAGAAGCTCTCCATCGAGCAGGAGAAGGACATCGCCACCGCCCGCCTGGAAGCCTGGAGCGAGGCCGTGCGCATCGGCCTCTCCAAGTTCGCCTCGGTGAAGGTGGCGACCGCCGTCTCCGAGCTGGCGCGCAACATCGTCTTCTACGCCGGCAAGGGCTTCGTCGAGCTGCGCTCGGTCAAAGACGACCGCGGCATCCTGGGGCTCCAGATCATCGCGGCGGACCAGGGGCCGGGCATCCCGCCGGCCAAGCTCGAGGAGATCTGGGCCGGCACCTACAAATCGCAACGCGGCATGGGCAAGGGCCTGGTCGCGGTCAAGAAGCTGGTGGACGACTTCCATCTCGACACCCGTCCGGGAATCGGCACCACCGTGACGTGCGTCTTCAAGGGGGAACGTTGAGAAGCGGTGGTTTCAGCCGTCCGTACAAGGGGCTGTCGATCTGTGGCGACAGCTTCGTGATCGAGGAGCGCGAGGGGGAGACCCTGGCCGCCGTCATCGACGGCCTCGGCCACGGGTATGAATCGTCGGTGGCCGCCGAGCGCGCCGTCGAGGTGATCCGCGAGCTCGCCGACCTTTCGGTAGGTCAATTGCTGATCCGTCTCCACCAGGAGCTGCGCCCCACGCGCGGCGCCGCCATCGGCCTGATGAAGATCGACAAGGACGGCCGGGGCGAGTTCTGCGGCATCGGCAACATCGAGGTGCAGGCGCTCAACGGCGCGCCGCCCAGCGTCTTCTGCCTGGCCGGCATCGTCGGGCACAACCTGCGGACGTCCAAGGTGATGCCCGTGGCGATGAAGCCGGGCGACATCTACTGTCTGATGAGCGACGGCATCTCCACCCGGGGCAACCTCAAGGCCTGCCTGCCGGGGCCGCCGGAAACCGTCGCGCGGCGGATCGTCGAGCACTGGGGCAAGGACCACGACGACGCCACCGCCGTCGTCCTGGTCTACGGCGAGACGCCGAGCTGAAGCGATGAATTCATTCAATAGAGGGGATATCCATGGCAATCGCGCGTGATGACAGGCAGCACCCGAGCAATGACCCGGCGAATTGGATCGCCGGCAAGCACATCACCTATTTCGAGGAACCGGACATCATCTACATGAGGTTCGGTGGCGCCGCCACCACGGAGGACTCCCTGGAGCTGCTCCGCCGGCAGATCGCGATGGCGGAAGGGAGGAGTCTCCTTTTCTTCCTGATCGATGCCGCGGAGCTCGACAACATCGCTCCCGAGGGGCGCAAGGCGGTCGCGGAGACCCTCAAGGAGATCCCTCTGCGCGGCATGGCCGTGATCAAGGCGCCGCTCAAGGCGAAGGTGGTGACGCGGCTGGTGATCACCGCGATCAACCTGTTCCGCAAGGATTCGAATCTGAATCCGATCGCGTTTTTTGACACTGAGGAGGAAGGGCGGGCATGGATCGCCTCACGGCGAAAAATGTTCTCCCCATAAATTTGCATGGCGAGGAAGAAAAGCATGAGTGAAGAGCCGCACGTCATCGTCACATCCGAGCGCCTGCAGTCGGTGATCGAGGCGCTCTCCTACGCGAGCGTCGACGAGTTCGATTCCTGCCTCTCCCTGCTCGAGCGCTCGGGCCAGCTCCGGGACGAGTTCTCCGAGCTCGAGACCGCGTTCTCGATCTTCGTCCGCGAGCTCGGTGAAGCCAAGTCGGAGCTCAACCGCACGCTCGCCCAGCAGGAGGCGATCAACCGCGAGCTGGAAGCCAAGCTGGAGACGATCGAGGTGCAGCAGGCGGCCATCCGCGAGCTGTCCACCCCGATCATCGAGGTCTGGGCCGGCGTCCTCTGCCTCCCCGTGGTGGGCATCGTCGACAGCCAACGCAGCGCCGAGATGACCGAGACCCTGCTCGAGACCATCGTCTCCAAGCAGGCCCGCATGGCCATCGTGGACATCACCGGCATCGATGTCATGGACACCAAGACCGCCGACCACTTCATCAAGATGGCCCGCGCGGTGCGCCTGCTGGGCGCCGAGTGCATCATCTCCGGGATCAACCCCGGGATCGCCCAGACCCTGACCCACATCGGGGTCGACCTCACGGGCATCCGGACCCTGCGCAGCCTGCGTGACGCCCTGCAGCTCTACCTGCGGGAGACCGAGCAGCTCGTGGTGCACCAGCACTCGCAGCTCGCCCGCAAGCTGACGACCGAGATGTAGCCGTTGCCGGACCCTTCTCCTGGACTGGACGACACACGGGTCATGCCGGTCGAGACCCGCTCCTTCGCCATCCAGGGGCGCAGCGACGTGGTGGTCGCGGGCAGCCAGGGCCGCCGGTTCGCGGTGCGCCACGGCTTCGACGTCAAGCGGGCCACCGAGATCGCCATCGTGGTCTCGGAGCTGGCGTCGAACATCGTCAAGCACGGCGTCAAGGGGGAGCTCCGCCTGCTCTGGAACCCCGAGGTGCCACCGCAAGGCGAGATCGCCGTCGAAGCCCACGACGTCGGCCCCCCCATCCACGACCTCCAGCTCGCGATGACCGACGGCTACGACGACCGGGGCCCGATCGATCCCGCCCTGATCCTCCGCCGCGGCGGCCTCGGCACCGGCCTGGGAGCCGTCGCCCGCCTGGCCGACCGCCTGGAGTATCGCCAGAAAAGCGGCCAGGAGGCGGCGGGGAAGGTGCTGACGGCGCGGTTTCTGCCGCGGTGAGAACAGCGGTGCGGAAAGGCAGGGGTTCTGTAGGGGCGGCCCTATGTGGCCGCCCGGG
>DASXJP010000003.1:0-6665 GCA_036497345.1 Thermoanaerobaculia bacterium | reverse complement strand
TCGAATCGAACAGCGCGCCGCTCTGGAACAGCATCGCGATCCGCCGGCGGAAGGGGTAGAGCTCGCGCTCCTCCAGTTGCGTCAGGTCGGTGCCGTCGAAGGTCACCGTGCCCCCCTCCGGCTTCTCGAGACCGTTGAGCTGCCGCAGGGTCACGCTCTTGCCCGTCCCCGAGCGGCCGAGGATCACCAGGCACTCCCCCCGGTAGATGTCGAAGTCGAGGTCCTCCAGCACCGTGCGGGTGCCGTACCTCTTGGTCAGGCCGCGGATCTGGTAGAGCGCTTCCGGCATGTCCGTCGTCTCCTCAGGTCGAGAACAGGATGTAGAACAGCTTGGTGAGGAAGAAGTCGGAGACCAGGACGAGAATCGCCGCGAGCACCACGGTGTTGGTGGTCGCCCGCCCCACGCCGTCGGCGCCGCCGGTGGTGTTGAGCCCGTTGTAGCAGCCGATGATGGCGATGAAGTAGGCGAAGAAAAAGGACTTGGCGACGCCGGTGAAGACGTCGCCCAGCTTCAGCGCGTCCCAGACGTCGTTGAGGTAGAGCCCCGGCGTGAGCTTGAGGGTGCCGGTGGCGACGATCAGGCCGCCGAGGATGCCGAGGGCGTCGCCGAGCACCGTCAGGGCGGGGAGCATCACCAGGGTGGCCACCAGCTTGGGAGCGACCAGCTTCTTGACCGGGTCGGCCGCCATCGAGCGCAGGGCGTCGATCTGCTCGGTCACCTTCATGGTGCCGATCTCGGCGGTCATCCCGGCGCTGATGCGCCCGCCCACGATCAGGGCGGTGAGCACCGGACCGAGCTCGCGCACCAGCGACTTCGAGACCACCGAGCCGATGTAGTACTTGATCCCCAGCGTGGGGAGCGACAAGGCGGTCTGCAGCGCCAGCACCATGCCGGTGAAGATGGTGGTGATGCCGGCCACCCCCAGGGAGCGGACGCCGATCTGCTCCATCTGGCGGATCCATTCGCCGATCTCGTAAGGAGGCGCGATCATGGCGAGGAAGGCCCGGGCGGTGAGGATCCCCAGCTCTCCGGTCTGCGCTGCGATGTCCCGGGGTTTCACGAGCGGATGGGGAGCCATGCGGCGGCGTGGGCCGCGCCGAAGGCGAAATCGGCCGCCGCCAGAGGGAGGAGGCCGCGCAGGTCCTGACCGGTCGAGGCGGCGATCACGAAAGCCAGGGCGCCCACGATCCGGCCGCCGATCGCCACCGCGATGATGGCGCTGTACCGGCGCGGGTCGTAGGCCGCCGCGAGATAGAGGAGCGCCAGCATGGCGAGCAGGGTCGCCAGGATCCAGAGATAGAACGCGCCCCGGGGGAGCGGCGGCAGCGGCAGGGCGAGGATCCGCGCCGGCACCGCCGGCGCCACCACCATGAGCACGGCGAAGACGAGGTCGTAGACGGCCCCCACTACCAGGCTCCCGCGGAGCAGGGCCAGCAGGCGGAACCGGCGGACGAACGGGCTGGTCAAAGCCATAAGCGTGGGCGATTGTAGCAGGAGGTGTGCCAGGCCCCCGGGCCGCCCATGGTAAAATGGTTGGATTCTCGCTGAATTCCTCAGCGACCTCATCGTTTGAGGAGGTGTACCTTGATCCGTCGCGCGCTCTCGATGTTGATCCTGGCGCTGGCGCTCTCGGGGCTAGCTCTCGCCGCCCAGCGGCCGGAGCCGATGAACCCGGTCGACGACGAGCTCGTCCAGATGGGGCGGGCGATCCCCGGCTTCGGCGGCCTGTTCTACGACGCCGAAGGATATCCGAATGTCTATCTCCGCGACATCAAGGCGTCGCCGGCCCTCTCGGCCCTCAAGAGCTGGGGTAAGGGCGAGGTCCGGGTGCTCCAGGGGCAGTACGACTTCGCGCAGCTCGTCGCCTGGAAGCGCGCGCTCCGCCCGGCCGTCCTCGGCCAACCCGGGGTGGTCTTCCTCGACGCCGACGAGACGCGGAACCGCGTCGTCGTGGGGATCGACGCGGCCCGGGCCAAGAGCCTCGACACCGGCGGCCTGGACAAGGCGCTCGCCCTGAAGGGGGTGCCCCGCGAGGCGGTCCTCTACCAGGAGGTCCCGGCCATCCGGGAGCTCACCGGCGTCTGGACGGACAAGGCCAAGAAGCCGGCCACCTCCACCATCCAGAGCTCGACCCGCCCGGTGCCGGGCGGCGTGCAGATCATCTTCCTCGACCTCCCGCTCGCCTACTTCTGCACGGCCGGCTTCAACGCCTACCTCGACGGCGACTTCGGGTTCGTCACCAACTCGCACTGCACGAAGACTCGCGGCGCGGTCGACGGGACCCCCTATGCCCAGGGGAACGACCCCTTCGGCGCCACGGTCGCCACCGAGATCGCGGACCCGGCCTACTTCACGGGCGACCCTTGCCCGAACGGGTACCAGTGCCGCTACAGCGACAGCTCCTTCGCCCAGTACAACACCCCCAGCCTGGGCAGCCTGGGCAAGCTGGCCAAGACCTCCTCTCGGGGGCCCCTGGTGGGCTCGATCACCCTCAAACCGCCCACCTCGCGGTTCAGCATCTCCGCCACCGCCTCGGCGCTCGAGGGGCAGACCGTCAACAAGATCGGGGTGACCTCCGGTTGGACCTACGGCCCGATCGTCGCCACCTGCGTCGACATCGCCGTCACGGGCACCACCAACGGGCTGCTCTGCCAGAACGTCGTGCGTGCGGGCTCGGATCACGGCGACAGCGGCTCGCCGGTGTTCTCCTGGACCACTGGGGCCAACGTGAAGCTGCTCGGCATCCTGTGGGGCGGCGGCACCAGCAACGGCCAACAGGTCTTCGCCTACAGCCCGATCGAGAACATCCAGCAGGAGCTGGGTGCGCTGCGGGTAAGGTAGAGATGGCGGGGGGAGATCGGGATATGATCTCCCCCCTATGGCGTTCCCCGGGGGCAGTGCGTATGCGATGGTGCGGGACGTGGCGGAGGGGTACCTCCTGGTCACCGAGCGCACCTTCAAGGCCCTGACCCGGGCCGACCTCGAGCAGCTCACCTTCGAGATGGATCGCCACCTGCGCGAGCTGCGCGGCGATCAGCCCTCCCTCGACGATCTCCAGGCCATCCAGCTGCGGCAGCGGCGCATGCAGCGGCTCAACGGCGCCCTCATGATGCTCCGCAGCTACCGGCAGAGGAACAAGATCTGATGAGCCCCGAGGTCTTGCTCCGAGTCGCCGCCGTGGTGGTCCCCGCCGTGCTCGGCGCGCTCCTGCTCGACGTGCTGTGCGCCGCCCGCGGCCTGCTCCCCCCGGGGTTCCGCACCCCCTGGCGCCGCGCGCTGGCCGATCTGACCGTGGCCCTCCTCCTCGCCGTCGCCGTCTTCGCGCCGCTGGGGAGCCTGGGGATGAAGACCAACGCCGAGGACCTCTCGAGCATCAGCACGCCCCAGCTCTTCCTGCTGCACGTCCTGATGGTGATCACGATGGGGGTCTGGTTCCTCCTCGGCTTCGCCGGCGAGGGGGCCCGTCATTCGGTCCCGGCCGAGCCGCCGGTCCCGCGGGAGGAGGCGGCCGGGATCTTCCCCCTGGAGTCGGCCGTGGCCCAGGAGCCGGTCGCCGCGCCACCCCCCCCGCCGCCCCGCGTTCCCCTGGGGCGGCAGCTCGCGGCCCAATTCGGTTATCTCGCTCCCAGCATTCCGCGCGAGATCGGGCTCGGGGTGCTGCTCGGCATCGGCGCCTGGGTCGCCGTGATCGTCGCGCTGATGGTGATCGCCGGGGTGGCCTGGGCCCTGGGTGGGGAGAGCGCCATCCCCAAGTCGCCTCCCGCCCTGATCCCCCTCATCGCCGGTCTGCCGGTTTGGGTGCGGTTCCTGGTCAGCCTCTCGGCGGGCGTGGTCGAGGAGAGCTTCTTCCGCGGCTTCCTCCAGCCGCGCATCGGCATCCTGGCCTCCACCGGCTTCTTCGTGCTCGCCCACCTCTCCTACGGGCAGCCGTTCATGCTGGTCGGCATCGCCCTGCTGTCGCTGATCTACGCGTTCCTGGTCAAGTGGCGCCAGAACGTGTGGCCCGCCATGGCCGCGCACGCCCTGTTCGACGGCGTGCAGCTCCTGGTGGTGGTGCCGGCGGCCCTCCGGATGCTGGGAGCCGAGAAGGGAGCGGCTTTCCTCTGGTAGACTCCGTCACGAGGATCGCGCCCATGGCCGACGAGCACCGCTTCCACCTTGCCATCGGGAGCCGGTTCGAGAACATCGAGCTGGTTCAGGTCGTACTGAAAGACCGGCTGCGCCAGCTGGGGATGGACGAGGACACCCAGGACTGGGTGGACGTGGCCGTCCGCGAGGCGCTGGCCAACGCCATCAAGCACGGCAACGCGCAGAACCCGGAGAAGCAGGTCCACGTCGACCTCGACGTCGAGGGCGACGAGGTGGTGATCCGGGTGGAGGACGAAGGGGTGGGGTTCGACCCCGACCAGGTCAGCGATCCTCTGGACCCAGGCAACCTGCTGCGCACCAACGGCCGTGGCATCCTGTTCATGAAGAAATTCATGGACCGCATCCATTACGGCTCCGGACCCGGCGGCGGCACCATGGTGACGCTGCGCAAGCGGGTGGGGCCGAAGACCGATACCCCGCATCACCCGGAGGAGGGAACCGAATGAAATTCAATGTGCGGCAGAGCAGTGACGTGACGATCCTGGATCTCAGCGGCAAGATCACCATCGGCTCCGGGGAAGAGGCCCTGCGCAGCACGGTGCAGGAGATCCTGAATTCGGGCGTGAAGAAGGTCGTCATCAACATGGCGGGGGTGACGATGATCGATTCCAGCGGCATCGGCGAGCTGGTGAGCGCCTACACCACGGCCACCAACCGGGGGACCAAGCTGAAGCTGGCCAACCTGCCCGCCAAGGTCTCGGACATCCTCACCATCACCCAGCTCATCACCGTCTTCGACGTCTACGACAACGAGGCCGATGCCGTCAATTCATTCGTTTGACGGCGGCTCGCCGCCATGGCGGGCTCACCTGTGAAGACGGCCCGGGCTGAAGATCCACCCTCTTCGGCGGCGGCCTCACCGGCGCTCGCCGGCCCTCTCGCGACCTGGGCGGCGCGGGTGAGCCGCCGCCTGCCGGAGCTCATCCCCCCCGCGAGCCAGCGCCCCGAGCCGGTGCACCAGGCCATGCAGTACGCCCTGACCGGCGCCGGCAAGCGGGTGCGCCCGGTGCTCACCCTGGCGGTGGCCGACCTCTTCGGCTGCCGCTCCGAGCCGGTGCTCGACCTCGCCTGCGCCGTCGAGATGGTCCACGCCTGCTCGCTGGTGCTGGACGACCTGCCGTCGATGGACGACGCGGCCCTCCGCCGCGGGCGCCCCACGGTGCACCGGGTCTATGGCGAGAGCGTGGCGCTGCTCGCCGCCCTGGCGCTGCTCAACCGCGCCTACGCCCTGGTGGCCGAGGCCGCCCACCGCCTGGCCCTGCGCCGCTACACCACGGAGGACGTCGTCCACCATCTGGCGGCGGCCATCGGCAGCGACGGCCTGATCGGCGGCCAGGCGCTCGACCTCCTGGCCAGCCCCGGGGAGATGAGCCTCGACGTCCTGGAGTACATCCACAGCCACAAGACGGGGGCGCTGTTCATGGCCGCCGGCGAGCTGGGAGCCATGGCGGCCGAGGCCCGGCGGCGCGACCTGGAGGTGATCGCCCGCTTCGCCAAGAACCTGGGGCTGGCCTTCCAGATCTCGGACGACCTCCTCGACGTGCTCGGCACGCCCGAGGAGACGGGGAAGGACACCGGCAAGGATGTGGACAAGGTGACCTTCGTGAAATTGCTGGGCGTTCCCGGAGCGCAGGCCCTCGCCGCGGAGCTCCTCGGCTTCGCGGTCGACTCCCTCGCCCCCCTCGGCCGCAAGGCCGATCCCCTCCGCGACATAGTCAGGTTCGTCCAGCACCGGTCGCGCTGAATTTGTCGACGGGCCGTCCCCACTGGCTTGGAGGAGGATCACGGGGGTATCATCCATGCGTGGCCATCTATATCTAAAGGAGAGCTCATGCAGAAGAAGAAGCTGAAGACCCTCGTCCTCAACCGCGAGACGCTGCGCAAGCTGGAGCCCGGCGATCTGAGCGGCGTCGCGGGAGCGTTCAGCCTGCCGCCCGCGCAGTGCGGCGACTCGAACGACACCTGTGACGACTGCCCGACCTACTCCTGCGGCCTGTTCCGCTGCCTGTAGGCCCAGATCCTGAGATGCCCGGGCACCCCGCTCGCGGGGTCTCGGGCATCCCGGAACCAATCCGCCCCCTCCCCCCTCTAATCCACCAGGAGCGCTCCTTTCGAACCCGCGGCCCGCCGATGACGGCCCGCGGTCAGGACCCGATTCGATCCTGTGCCCCTCGGGGCTGGAAAGGAGCATTCGTGAACGGTTCGATTCAGCTCTTCGGTCTGGCGGGGACGGTCAGCGCGACGGGGCTCGTGGTGATCGTCATCCTCTCCCTCCTCTCGATCTGGTCGCTCGGGGTCTCGCTCGAACGGGTGATCGTGCTGGCGCGGGCCCGGCGGCAGTCGCGCGCGTTCGCCCTCCGGGTGAGCCCCCATCTCGCGGAGGGGCGCGCGCTGCCGGCGATCGACGCCGCCCGCATGTTCCCCCACAGCCACGTCGCCCGGGTGATCGCGACCGGCCTCTCGACCTTCCAGCAGAAGAGCGCCCGCGGGCTCTCCACGGCGGAGGTGATCGAGG
>DASXJP010000002.1:0-3283 GCA_036497345.1 Thermoanaerobaculia bacterium | reverse complement strand
GTGCCCGACCGCTCCTTGAATAGAGGTAGCTCTTCTTCAATATCCTCAAGCACCCGGGGCGGGAGAGGCCGTCCAGCCCCCAGGGTCGTACCCGAGGAAGCAGACGATCCTCTCCCGGAGAGAGGCCCGCGGCGCGGTCTCTCCGGTCTCCCAGTTCTTTATGGTGTCTCCCGAGACGCCGAGGGCCGTGGCCGCCTCACTTCGGATGAGTCCCCGGAGGAGTCTCACCTTCTTCAGGTGGTCGCCCACCGTGCGAAGCTCCCGCGGACACCCCCGAGGGAGCGGCATCGGGGCTCTTAGGCTCAGGTGGTAAAAGGGCAACTCCTCCCCCCGGAAGGGAGGGCGGAGGGCTGGGAGAGGAGGGCCGGGGAGGTGAGGGGGCTCGGAGCGCGCCTCCAGGACCAGGGCCGCCGGCTCTGGCGCTGGCTCTTTCCGCCGCGGGTCGAGCTGCCCGAGGAGGTGGCGCGGCTCGTGCGGGCCCTCTATCCCACGCTCGACCTCGACGCCGTCCGCTTTCATCGGGGCATGCCGCACCTGACCCGGCTGACGAGGAGCGAGGCGATCACCATCCCGGCGCCGTTCGCCCGCCGGCGCACCTGCGTCTACGTCGATCCCCGCTACTACGACCCCGGGAGTGTCGAGGGGATCGGCATGCTGCTCCACGAGGCCTATCACGCCCTCCAGGCCCAGGAGGCCGGCTGGGGGCTCGGGCCGTTCCGGCCGTTCCTGGCGCTCTACTTCGCCTGCGGCGCCGCCAATGGCTTCCGCTACGAGGGGCACCCCCTGGAGGACGACGCCTACGGTCTCGCCGGCCGCCGCCACAGCCGGTTCGAGCTCGCGTTCGCCGGCGGGGAGCGGCCGGACCCCGGGGCCGCTCTCCTCGCCGGGCTCGCCACCGCCTCCAGCGGCGTACGCTCCTGGCCGGCGCTGGCGCGCAGCCTGCCGCTGGCGCCCCCGCGCTGGCTCGCGTTGCCGCTCCTGCCGCTGTGGTTGCTGCTCTGGGCCGGCGCCGCGGCGATCGTCTGGCTGGCGCGCCTGCTCGTCGAGGGTCTGGGGGCCCTGGCCGCGGGCCTGCTTTGGGGTTGCGGAATTTTCCTATCTGCGATCGAAACGTTTCTATATCGGCACGGCCGAAACTTGTAACGGATCTCCCCCGAATGGGCCTAACATAGATGCAGTGAGGGAGCAGTCCATTTGATTTCAATCTGAATCGTAGAAGAAACGAGAGGAGGAGCGAGATGAGCAGAGACGCCATGGAGATCCGGGCAAGGATCAAGCAGATCATCGGGAACGTAGCCGGGCTTGACCCCAATCGTATCGGAGACGAAGCGAAGCTGCGGGATGAGCTGAAGCTCGATTCGCTGTCGTTGCTGGAGATCGGCGTCGACGTCGACCTCGCCTTCAAGCTGGAGCTTCCGGACGAGAAATACAAGGAGATCGACAGCGTCCCCGCCATGGTGTCCCTGGTGGAGGGGCGCCTCGCCGAGATTCAGCCCCAGGCGGTGTAGTCATGGAGCTCAGGATCGCGGTGACGGGCATCGGCCTGGTCACCCCGGTCGGCGCCGGACGGGACGGGGTCTGGAAGGCCCTGCTCGCCGGCCGCTCCGGGATTGGTCCGGTCGAATCGTTCGATACGTCCCGCTTCAACGTCCACCTGGGGGCGGAGGTGCGGGGTTTCCATGCCGAGCCGTGGGTGCGGCGGCTCGCCGCGAAGGCGCTCGGCCGCGCCTCGCAGCTCGCCATCGCCGCCGCGCGCATGGCGCTCGAGGACGCCGGCGTCGATCCGGCGGACGTCACGCCGGAGCGGGCGGGGGTGGCCATGGGCACGACGTCGGGGGAGCCGCTGGAGGTGGAGCGTTTCGACGACCGCTTCCTCGCCGGCGAGACGGAGAAGATCGGGCCGGAATTCATCTCCCTCTACCCCTGCCACATGATCGCCGCCCACGTGGCGCGCGAGCTGGGCTTCGCCGGCCCCAACACGATGATCCCCACCGCCTGCGCGGCCGGCAACTACGCCATCGCCCACGCCATGGACGTGCTGCGCTCCGGCCGCGCCGAGCTGATGCTGGCCGGAGGGGCGGACGCCTTCTCGCGCATCACCTACACCGGCTTCTCGCGCCTCGGCGCCATCGCCCCCGAGCGCTGCCAGCCGTTCGACCGCAACCGCAAGGGGATGATCCCCGGCGAGGGGGCGGCCGTGCTGGTGCTGGAGCCGTTCCCGCGGGCGGTGGCGCGCGGCGCGCGGATCTACGCCGAGCTGGCCGGTTACGGCCTCTCCTGCGATGCCCACCACATGACCGCCGCCCACCCGGAGGGGGACGGCGCGGCGCGGGCCATGCTGCGCGCTCTCGCCGACGCCGGCGCCTCGCCGGAGGAGGTCAGCTACATCAGCGCCCACGGCACCGGCACGCCCACCAACGACCGGCTGGAGATCGCGGCCGTGCGGCGGGTGTTCGGCGAGGGGGCCCGCCGCACGCCGATGAGCTCGATCAAATCGATGATCGGCCACACCATGGGCGCGGCCTCGGCGATCGAGGCGGCCGTCTGCTCCCTGGCCGTGGCCGAGGATCGCATCCCTCCCACCATGAACCTGGAGGAGCCGGAGGAGGAGGACCTCGACTTCGTGCCCAACGTGGCACGCGAGCACCGGGTCTTTCTGGCGATGAACAACGCCTATGCCTTCGGCGGCAACAACGCCTCGGTGATCTTCCGGAAGGTCGGGCTTTAAGTATGCGCCAACGCGTCGTCGTCACCGGGGCCGGAGCCCTCTCCCCCCTGGCGGATTCTCCCGCCGGGCTGCACGCGGCGCTGTGCGCGGGGCGGAGCGGCCTGAAGCCCATCGAGCTGTTTCCCACCGACACGATCGGTCCGCGGCGGGCCGGCGAGATCCGGCCGTTCGAGCCGCGCGACTACCTGGGGGACCGCAACCTGCGTCCCATCGACCGCACCTCGCGGCTGCTGCTGGTGGCCGCCCAGCAGGCCCTGGAGGCGAGCGGCTGGACGGCGGAGCTGCGCGCGAGCCGCGAAGTGGGGCTCGTGCTGGGCACCACCTTCTGCAGCGTGCGCACCATCGCCGAGTTCGACCGCCGGGGCCTGCAGCTCGGCCCCTCCTACGCCAGCCCGCTCGACTTCGCCAACAGCGTGATCAACGCGGCGGCGGGGCAGGCGGCGATCTGGCACGGGCTGCGCGGGGTCAACTCCACGATCTCGGCCGGCGAGGCCTCGGGCCTCCAGGCGCTCGCCTACGCCGTGGGCCTGATCCGCTCCGGCCGCGCCGCCGCCC
>DASXJP010000001.1:0-4947 GCA_036497345.1 Thermoanaerobaculia bacterium | reverse complement strand
GCTCTCGGCGGCCCGGACCAAGGCCACCTCCGCCAAGCGGTGGAGCTGCTCGACGCCCTGGTGCTGAGCCGGGATTTCGTGCCGTTCCTCACCAGCGAGGCGTACCAGTATCTGGAGTAGGACGCCGCACCCTCGAAACTGACGGTTTTCCGTAGGGTCGGCCCTATGTGGCCGCCCTGGGTGGGGGAAATCTAAATCTCCGATCGGGACTCCTGTCCGTCCAGGGCGGCCACGCAGGGCCGCCCCTACAAAGATCTGCCGTGAAGACACGAAGCGCTCCTCCGGGCAAGCTCCCCCCTGGGACCGCCGGCGTCCCCGCCGGCGAGGACGCCGGCGGTCCCAGGGGGGTGCTTGCCGGAGCAACAGCGCGGCAGGGGCAGGGGGGGCAGGGTGCCAGGCGCTCGGTAGGGTTTGGTAGGGGGCGGGGAGGGCCTCGATCTCCAAGGCGTGCCGGACACCTTGGGACAGGAGCTAACTCAGGACGCGCCCACCCCACAGGCGTGCCAAGAGCTCCCGCCAGGGCAGGATCTCGATGCCCTCGACGAGACGGGGGGCGCGCTCGTTGCACACGAGGATGGCGTGACGCGGACGGTTGTCCTCAATGAAGGCACGGAGAGACCGGAGGTCCGAGGAGCCGATACGGGAGGTCCCTTTCACTTCCATGGCGACCTCGCCGTCCCCAAGCACGAAGTCGACCTCGAAGCCGCTCTTCGTTCGCCAGAAATGGACCTCGTAGCCGAGCTCCCGGTAGGCCCGGTGCGCCAGGATCTCCATGAGAACGAAGTGCTCGAGCGCCCGGCCGAAGAGCTCGCCTCTCTCCTCTGCGATACGCCGCCGCGTCAAGGCGCCCGCGACCCCCACGTCGAACAGGTAGAACTTCGGAGCCTTTCCGATGACCTGCCGCTCCTGGCGCCTCTTCCAGGGCTCGACGAAGGTGCCGAGAAGCGTGTCGACGAGGATCTGGTAGTACTCCTTCACGGTCTTCGCATCGACCCCGCAGTCCCGCGCGATGTTGGCGTAGTTCGTGAGATCGCCGTGGGAGTAGCCCATGGCCTCGAAGAAGCGCGAGAAGGCGGCCACGTTGCGGGTGAGCCCTTCGTCGAAGACTTCCTCTTTCAGATAGTCCACGACGTAGGCGTCGAGCGAGCGCCTGTATTCCGGGTCCAGGTAGTGCGACGGGACGAGGCCCCGGTTGAGCGCCTGCAGGAGGTCGAGATCCCCGACCTCGACGGATGTCAGGGGGTGCATCTCGTAGCGCCAGGCACGCCCGCCCAGAAGATTGACACCACTCCTCTTGAGCTTGCGGGCGCTCGATCCGCACAGAATGAAGCTCAGTCCCCGGTTCTCGATGAGCCAGTGGACCTCGTCCAGCAGTTGGGGGACCTTCTGGACCTCGTCCAGGATCACCGGAGATCGCAGCTCCTCGGGCGAAGTCGCCAGGAGGCGCTCGCGGAGCAGGGCCGGGCGCTTGGTGAGCTCCAGCATGAGGTCCGTCTGGAGCAGGTCGAACGTCAGGCTGTCGGGAAACTTCGACCGGAGATAGGTACTCTTCCCGGTCTTGCGGGGTCCCCAGAGAAACGCCGACTGGTGGGCCGGCAAGGTCATCTGCAAAGCCCGCTCGATTTGGATCATTCGGGAATCTACTCCATTTTGGTTCGACCAAACGGGAGCGTACTCCGTGAACGGCCCAGACTACAAGAGTGGGTCTCCGCCGCGCGTCCAGCCGGTGAGCCTCCCCACGGCGGCAACGCCGGCGGTCCCAGGGGGCGATGACGGGATCTACTCGCCGGCAGGAGGAGCTTCCGGCTTCGCCTTCCGCGGACGGCCGCGGAAGGGCTGGATGCCGAGCTCGGCCAGCTTCTCCGAGCGGACGCCGTAGTGCTCCCTGGTCCGCGTCAGCTTCCGCGCGGCGCGGCCCGGGCCCATCCTTCAGACGTTCCCGGTTCATCGCCCAATTTCCTTTCCCTACATGCCATAATCCCCCGTCTGCCGCCGGCTGTTCCCGGCGGCCGGAACATGGAAGAGGGAGATCGGATGGCCAAGAAGCGAGGAATGATCCGGACGGAGCGTCCGTTCGAGACCTGGCAGGTGGGGGCGGCTCGCATGCCGGTGTGGATGATCCGGGACGACGGCGAGGTCTGTCAGGCGTGGATGGGGGTCTGCGTGCGCCAGGGCTCGGAGGCCTTTCTGGTCTCGGAGCCGGGGCCGGAAGAGACGGTCCCCGAGCTCCTCGAAAACGTCGTTTCCGCGGCCCTCCAGAGGTGGCGTGCCCGTCCGCGGCGGGTCCAGATTACCGATCCCGCATGGGGCCCCGCGCTGGAGAGCGTGCTCGCGCCGCGGGGCGTGACGGTCGAGGTCGAGGCCGATCTGCCGCTGTTGCGCGAGAGCCTGGAGTCCCTCCCGCGCCTCGTGGCCCCTGACGAGCCCCGCCCAGGCGCGCTCTCCGGCGACGACGTCACGCCGGACCGTCTTGCCGCCCTCGCCCGGGCCGCCGCCGGGCTCATGGCCGCATCCGGATGGCGCCATCTGAACGAGGACGACCTGATCCGGATCGAGGCCCCGCATGCCGAGACCGGGCAGCGCTTCTTCACCCTCTCCCATACGGGCGAACGGTCCGCGCCCGATCTGACGTTCTTCCCCGATGCCGAGGCGTTCGAGGAGCTTTATGCCCCGGGCGATTGGGATGATTTCGATGATTTCGAGCTCGACGAGGGCGACTTCCTGGAGCCCGGGGAGGACGGTCTCGAATTCGAGGAGGATGGGGACGTCGGGGATGAAGGCGTCTGGCGGGTCGATTTCCTGCGGCCGTGGGCCGCGCCGGCCGCGGACGTCGAGCTCTGGCAGGCGCACGGGCTCCCCTGGGCCGGAGAGGGCTTCCTGCCCGTGGCGACGCTCACGAAAGAGGACACCGTGCAGCGGCCGGACCGCCGCCAGGTCGCCTTTTTCGAGGGGCTTTTCGCCGCGCTGGCCGCCACCACCGAGGAGGACCTCGACGCCGGCCGCTGGGAGAAGCAGGTCTCCACGGCCGAAGGCGAGGCCCGTTTCGTCCTCAGCCTGCCGGAGATCCTGGAGCCGTCCAGGGAGCCGTCCTCGGAGCCCTTCGCCGTCCTGCGCGTCCTCGAGAGGTCCATGCGGCGGATGAAAGCGGCGCCCACGGAGGAAACCTCTCCGCAGGACCATGCCGAGGACCTGCTGGAGCGCGCCTATCTGGCCCGCGGGCGCCGGGGGGTGCTCCTCGCCCGCCAGGCACTGGAGGTCTGGCCGGACTGCGCCGACGCCTACAGCTTTCTCGCCGGCCGCGCTCCCGACCGCGAATCCGCGGCCCGGCTGTACGAGCTGGGAATGGCCGCCGGGGAGCGAGCGATGGGGGCGGCGGCCTTCGAGCAGGCCGGTGAATTCTGGGAGATCCTGGAGACCCGGCCGTACATGCGGGCCCGCGCCGGCCTGGCCAAGGTCCTGGTGGAGCAGGAGCGCCTCGGGGAGGCCGTGGAGCACTACCAGGAGATGCTGCGCCTCAATCCCAACGACAACCAGGGGCTGCGCCACACGCTGGTCAACCTGCTGATCGAGCTCGGCCGGGACGCGGAGGCCTGGAAGCTGGTCGCGTCGTATCCGGAGGACGGGGCCCTGCTGGACTTCCCGCGCGCCCTCCTCCTCTTCCGCCGCGACGGGGACTCCCTGGAGGCCCGGAGGGCGCTGAATCAGGCGGTCCGGTCCAACCGCTTCGCCCCCGGCATGCTGCTCGGCGACCGCACGCCGCCGTCCCGGGGCGATTTCTACTCCCCGTCCGGAGAGACCGAGGCCGGGCTCTATCTCGATCTCTCCCGCGACACCTGGGACGACACCGAGGGCGCGCTCGAATGGCTGCGGAAACGCACCTCCGCCCCTCCCCGCCCGCCGAAGCGCAAGGGGAAGCGGAAAGGGAAGAAGACGCGGAGACGATGATGGGCCCCGCCGGGAGCCCTCCCATGTGCTAGGATCAGATGAATTTCCGTCTCAGCGTCGTCCCGCCGCTCGCGCGGCCTGTTTGCGAAAGGTCTGATCCATGGCTCTTTCACACCTCAAGGGCTCGTCCCTCTTCCTCTGCTGCTTCCTCCTCGCGGGCACGGCGGAGGCGACGATCACCAATTCGCGGTGCGTCGGCAATCTCCAGTCCCCGCTCTCCCCCGGCAACAGTTGCACGGCCAACGACGTGACCTTCATCCTGGTCGGCCTGGGGGATCAGACCAACGGCTGCGTCAACACCAGCGATACGGTCAGCATCTATCTGGGGGCCAAGCTGCAGAACACCAGCGGCCTCACCCGCTACGACATCGGGATGTTCGTCTACGACTACCTGGGCACCGGCGACCCTACGCCTGACGCCTTCGGCGGCCAGCAGTGCGCCGTGGAGGCCCTGCGGCCGGCGTACGGCACGGCGGGCACTTCCACCTGCGGTCCCCTGAATCTCTCCGGGGGCAGCGGACCGTTCTACAACGACGACGGCGACGGCTGCGGTGACCTGGTCAAGGGGATGTGCGGCGGCGTCGACGTGTTCATGAAGTTCACCTCGCCGGTGACCCTCAAATGCACGGACAACGTGAACGCCAGCGGCACCTCCCAGCCGGACGGCTTCGTGGACATCCCCACCTGCGCCACCTGGGGGAACAGCGCCAACCAGGTCGGTCCGGGGGGCACCTGCACTGACGAGTCCACCGTCCACCCGGGCACCGGCGCGAAGTGCAACTGCGCCATCCTTAACTCGAACATCCCGCTGCCGCGGATCGCCCCCTCCTGCTCCTGCACCCCCACGCCGGTGCGGCCGGGGCAGTCCTCGGCCTGCAGGGTGAGCTTCACCAACACGGTGCCCAACTGCACGGCCACCACCCCCACCACCACGGCCGAGCGCTTCGAGTGCGGCACGGGGAGCTTCCTGCGCTTCAAGGTCGGCTACAGCTCGTCCCAGGG